>JAUNIY010000061.1 GCA_030523305.1 Eubacteriales bacterium | reverse complement strand
GACCACAGTGTCCGATCGCAGCGTGATTACAGCGGATATTGCAACCGCACGGAACAAAATTTTTCTGTTGGCCTTGTGCTTTAATTTGTTGGCCATTATCCCGATCCTAATCCTTGTACGGCGTATGATGCGTCCGGTAAAAAATTTGACCGAAACCATGGCGCAGGTAGGACAAGGCGATTTGGCTGTGCGTGCAGAAATCTATTCCGAGGATGAGATTGGTCAATTGTCAAAAGGGTTCAATGATATGATCTGCCAGGTAGAGGAATTGATCGATCAGCTGGTCACCGAAAAGCTACTCAAAAAGGAAGCGGAAATTGAAGCGCTGAAGTATCAGATCACACCGCATTTTATGTACAACACGTTAAATTCCATCAAATATGCCGCAATTCTGCAAAATTCTTCTGAAATTGCGGAGCAGCTAGAAGCATTTATTGAGCTGTTGCAAATGAGCGCCAGTGACCGCGGAGCCTTTATCACGGTCAAACAGGAAATCCATATGGTGCAGAATTATGTAAAGCTGCAAATGTTCCGTTATGCCAACAGCTTTGATGTGAGCTTTGATGTCAGGCCAGAGGTAGAAGACTGTTATATTCCGGGGCTTTTGATCCAGCCGTTGGTAGAGAATGCAATCCTGCATGGCATCGATCTCAAACGGCCCAACGGGCATATTACGGTACGCGCATGTATGGATGGAAGTGAGTTGGCGCTGAAAGTGGAGGACAACGGACGCGGCATGTCGGCGGAGGATTTGGAACAGCTGATGAGCGGTGGGCGCCGCAGTAAATTCAGCGGGATCGGCGTGCGCAATGTGCGCGAACGGTTGCAGCTGTATTATGGTGACCGCGGCAGGCTTGCGTTTTATTCTGGTGAAAACCAAGGGACAAGCGCAGTCATTACGCTCCCGGTTTCTTATGATGCGGAGGAGTATACGATTTGAAACGATTTGGAATCAGATGGATGGCATGGCTTCTCGCGTTGGCCTTCCTGCAAACGGGATGCGGCAAGCAGCCAGAAGCCGAGCAGGAAAAGCGAACCATTTGTGTTGTGCTCAAAGCGATGGATTCCGTGCATTGGATGTCCGTGGAGGATGGGTTAAAGCAGGGAGCGAACGATTACGATGTTTCGGTCAATATCTTATGGCCGTCTCATGAAAACGATGTGGATGCACAAAATACGATCCTGCGCGATGTGATTGCCTCTGAGCCGGACGCCATTGCGGTATCTCCCTGTGATTCGGAACAGATCGATGTGATGGAGCAGGCGCAGCAGGATGGCATCCCATGCTTTTATATTGACGCGAAGTCGGATCAGTTTGATTTCCCCTATATTGGTGCGGACAATTATAACATCGGTAAGGTCGCCGCGATGGCGTTTCATCGCCGCCTAGAGGGCGGGAAGGTTGCCGTCATCATGGGCAATACCAGGCAGAGCACGCACGCGGAGCGGTTGCAGGGATTTCGTGATTATATAGAACAATACACCGAGCTGGAGCTGTGTCAGGTAGAGGTTTCGGAAACCAGCAGTTATTTGGAAAGCATGCGGTGTATGGAAGCCATACTGCAACAGAATCCCGATGTACAGGGCGTTTTTTGTACCAGCGCATTGATGGTACTCGGCGCCATGCAGCAGATGAAAGATGCCGGAGCGGGCTGTACGTTGATCGGCGTCGATATGCAGAGCGACGCTATGTCCAGCGTAGAGGACGGCGAAATTGCGGCATTGGTGGGGCAGAACGGATATGAGATCGGCTATCAGACCATCCGCACCATTGTACAGTCGCTGGATGGGGAAATGGTACAGGATAATACGTATGTAGATACGCCGCTGATTACACAGGACAATGCGGCGGAATATTTGGAGAAATATTTGACAGAGAGAGGGGAAGGCAATGATTAAGGTTCTTCTGGTGGATGATGATTTCCTTGTCAGAACCTTTTTATCCCGGGTTACCGATTGGGAAAAGCATGGCTATACGCTGGTAGGCGCGGCGCAGGATGGCGAGGAAGCCCTGCATATGGTACAGGAATACCAGCCGGATATCATCATAACCGACATCAGTATGCCGGTTATGGATGGGATTGAATTGATCCGGCGGCTAAAGCAAGCGGGCAATACGGCCAAAATGATTGCCCTCAGCTGCCATGATGATTTTGACTATGTCAAGGAAGCCATGAAGCTGGGGATTGATGAATACATCCTCAAAAATTTGCTGACAGAGGAAAGCTTGCTCAAGCTGCTCGATGAAATGAAACGTTCGATTGTATCGACCAATCAGAGCGGCTTGCAGTTCCATGCACCGGATGAGGAGCGGGAATATTATTTGCAATTGCTGCGGGGCGGGGAACCAAAGCCAGAGGACAGCTTTGTTGCCAGCGCGGCCATGGCGGTGAGCATCTTAAATTATGATACCCATGTGGCAATCATGCCGATGGAGCAGCAAAAGCGGTTTCATTCCTCTTTTGCGCAGATTTGCCGGGAAGCATGCCAGAATGCATCTGCGGTGCGCTGCGTCCATGTAAAACAGGGATTGTATGCTGTGCTGTTGGATTTTACTGGAATCCCGAGCGTATATGAGCGCAGGGAGAAAATACAGCAGTATGCGTCTGCTGCTGTACGATATGTGGAGCAGTATCTTGCCATATCAGTCTGCATCGGCACGAGCCGGGTGGAAAGCTTTCAGACGAGCTTGCAGCAGTGCTGGGAGCAGGCAAAGGATGCCGGGAACGAGCGGTTTTATGCGCCGCAGACAGTCTTTTATGGTTGGCAAGTACAGGAAATGGGAAAGGAAATACCAGAACTTGCCAGGCAGTTTAGCGAAAATATCGCGGGATACATCGCGCGCAAGGAGGGCGGTATGATCCGGCAGCAATGGGAGGCTGTGCTGGAGGAATTCCGTTTGCAGCACACGCAGCAATGGCTGGTAGAGGAATGGCTGCGGCAAACCGACCGGGAAGCGGGTATCAAGCAGCGTGCGGTTCCCAGCCGATTGGACCAGTTTCGCGGCCTAGAAGCTGCGTATATCACCTTCAAAGAAGAAATGCTGCCGGAACTCGATCACTACAGCAGTGCGGTCAACCAAACCATACGGTACCTGCAGCGCAACCATAAAAACGATGCGTCATTGCAGGAGGCTGCGGAGCAGGTGCATCTAAACGCTGCCTATCTCAGCCATATCTTCAGCAAGGAAACCGGCATTACATTTTCAGAATATCTGCTTTCCTGCCGCATCAACACGGCGAAGGAGCTTCTGGTGCATACCGGCGACAAAATCCGGGATGTCGGCGCACAAAGCGGTTTCCATGACTACCGGAATTTTTGCAAGACCTTCAAGCGGGTCACCGGCGTCACACCGCAGAATTACCGGAAGCAGTGCAATTAAACGGCAAATGATACACAATATGTTGTGATTTTGGGGGTTTACAAGGCATTCTAATTATAGTATAATAGCTTTGAGTTGGGAAACGATGCTCCGCACGGCTGCGCTAGCTGGGACGGCAGCGGTGTCCTGCACCTGCAATCCGCTATAGCAGGGGTGAATCCCGGCCCGCGGGCGGTGCGTGTATTGTTTGACTTGAACCAAAAGGCGATGAAGATTCGGTCCTTCGCAACAGTGGACTGTGAACCATGTCAGGCGGGGAACCGAGCAGCATTAAGCAGAACCCATTGTGTGCCGCAGGAATGCCGAGTTTGAGCCGGATGCTTCAGGTACCAGGTATGACGTTTCGTTCAATGGCCGGTGCGCGGTCGTGCGGAACATCGATTTTTCATGCAGTTTAGCAGGGAAACGGGCAATTTCGATTGCCCGTTTTTCCGGTTTGCGCAGCGGTTTTTATTTTGGAGGGATAGATATGTATCAGGCATTGTATCGCAAATGGCGGCCGACGCGGTTTGCGGACGTTGTGGGCCAGCGGCATATCACCGATACGCTGCGCGCGCAGCTCGAAAGCGGGCGTTTATCGCATGCTTATTTGTTTACTGGTACGCGCGGCACGGGCAAAACAACCTGTGCCAAAATCCTTGCGCGGGCAGTCAACTGTACAAACCTGACGGGTGGTGACCCGTGCGGTACATGCCCTGCCTGCCGCGGCATTTTGGATGGCAGTATTTTAGATGTTGTGGAGATCGACGCGGCATCCAACAACGGCGTGGACAACATCCGCGATATCCGCGATGAAGTGCGTTATACGCCCGCTTCGGTCAAAAAGCGCGTGTATATCATCGATGAAGTCCATATGCTGTCGCAGGGAGCGTTTAATGCGCTGCTCAAAACGCTGGAAGAGCCTCCCGAACACGTGCTGTTCATTTTGGCGACGACCGAAATCAACAAGGTACCGGCGACCATCCTGTCGCGGTGCCAGCGGTTTGATTTCCGCAGGATTGCGCCGCATGATATCGCACATCGGCTGCTGGAGATTGCAGAAGAAGAGCAAATTCCACTGACAGACGGTGGTGCGCGTATGATCGCCCGGCTGGCAGACGGCGCTTTGCGTGATGCGCTGTCCATTTTGGACCGTGCGGCGGCAGGCAGCAGCGGGCCGATTGATGAAGAACAAGTGGCGTCCGGCGTCGGTATCCTGGCTGGAGATACGGCGGTAGATTTGATGCGGTATATCCTGGCGGGAGATCTTACAGATGCGATAGGACAGCTGACCGAAAGCTATACCGCAGGACGCGAGCTGGGCGCTGTGCTGGATCAATTGCTGGGATTGGTCCGTGATATGCTGCTGATGAAAACCAGCAAGAGCGATGTCTCCGCGCTGCTGTCACCGGCGTATCCGGCGCGCACAGTGCAGGAGCTGTGCGGCCAGGTTCCGGCGACGCGCCTGCTCGCATATACCCATGTCCTGCAGGATGCATTGATGCGTATGCCGCGTGCGGCAAACAGGCGAATTGAGGCGGAGCTGTGCGTTGTCCGGCTGTGCCAGCTGCAAGCGGACGACTACGACACGCTGAGCGGGCGCGTGGATGCGCTGGAAGAGAAGGTTGCCCGCGGATTGGTGGCCGCCCCTGCGGCCGTGGCGGCACCTGTACAGCCGCAGGATGACGAAGGGTTCCCCTCGGATGCGGATGCCCCACCACCAGGGGATGACGACATGCAGCCGTTTGCGGCAACGGAGACGGCGCAGAAACCGAAAAAGCCCCAAAAGCTGGAATGCAGTCCGCAGTGGAATGACATTACGCTGGCGGCGAAAAAGCTGCTTCCGATGAGTACCTTTGCGCAGCTGACGTTTGCAAAGGGCGTGCTGCACGGCAATGACCTATATGTGGTATGTGAAGACCCGTTTACCTGCGAGCTTTGCGGCGAAGCAAAGGTAAAACAAGCATTGGCGCAGGCGGCGCACAGTGTGATGGGACGCGAATACCGCGTCAAGGTAATGGAAGAAAGCAACGTCGGGACGCTTTCTACGAAAGCAAACCCTGTGGATGATATCATACGCAGGGCCGGCGAATTGGATATTGCATTAGAGATTGACGATTGACAGGAGGATATAAACCATGGCCAGAAAGTTTAACGGATATGGAAGAGGCAGCGCTCCAAAGGGCGGTATGGGCGGCATGAATATGAATGCCATGCTCAAAAAAGCGCAGAAAATGCAGGAAGAAATGGTAAAGGCACAGGAAGAGCTGGGCAATAAGGAATATACCGCGACGTCCGGAGGCGGTGCAGTGACCGCAGTTGTCAAGGGTTCTAATCAATTGCTGAGCCTGAAGCTGAATCCAGAGGTTGTCGATCCAGATGATATCGAAATGCTGGAAGACCTGATTGTGACCGCGGTCAATCAGGCGTTGAAGCAGGCGGATGAGGAGAGCGCATCCATGATGCGTCAGGCAACTGGCGGCGGCATGCCGGGGTTGTTCTAAACACGTCGATGAAATATTTTGCACCATCGGTGGAAACGCTGATTGACGAATTTGCCAAGCTGCCCGGGATCGGGCGTAAGACAGCGCAGCGTCTGGCGTTCCATATATTGAATCTGCCGAAGGAGGATGCGGAGCGGTTAGCGCAAGCCATCACGGCTGCGAAGCAAACCATCCATCTGTGCCCTGTATGCCAAAATCTGACGGATGAAGCGCTGTGCCCGATTTGTTCGGATGCTGCGCGCGACCATAAGACCATCTGTGTTGTGGCGGATCCAAAGGATGTGCTGGCGTTTGAAAAGACAAGGGAATATCGTGGGTTGTATCATGTCCTGCATGGCACGATTTCCCCATTGAACCATATTGGGCCGGATGATCTGCGCATTCGTGAGCTGCTGCATCGGGTTGCGGAGGAGGATATCCAGGAAGTTATCCTGGCGACCAATCCCGATACAGAAGGCGAGGCGACGGCGATGTATTTGGCTCGGCTGCTTAAGCCGTTCCACATTCGTATCAGCCGCTTGGCATATGGTATTCCGGTTGGCGGACAGCTGGAATATATCGATGAAGTAACGTTGATGCGTGCGTTGGACGGCAGGCGGAGCATCGATTCATAGGACAGGCGGATTCCTGGGACAAGGGGATCCGCCTGTTTTACGATTTTGTACAACAATGTGATGAGATCATAGAAGATTTTGCTCCGAGCGATATGCTATAATCATATAACAATCAATCAGAGGAGAAACGCATATGGAGAAAAAAAGCGCGTTACAGTCTATGTCCAAAAAGCATCGTTACCTGATGGATGATATTTTTATTGCATATCTTGCAATGGGGCTGTATTTGACCCTGGTCGGTTCGTCCCTGCCGGCCATCAAGGAGGAATACCAGATCAGCTATCAGATCGGCGGGCTGATGATGTCGGCGCAGCAGGTTGGTTATCTGGTTATGGGGATTTTTGTCAGTGCTGCAGCACGCAGGATGGGGGCGAAGACCGCGTATCTGCTTTTCGGTTCATTGGCTTTTGTTGGGCTGGCATGGATGATGGTGAGCGGAAACCCAGCGGTACTGCTGGTCTCCATGCTGCTGACAGGCATTTGCAAAGGCAGCACCACAAATTTCGGAAATCAGATTACCAGCGTCTTGTCAAACAATGACAGCAGCCTGCTCAATTTTGCAAACGCATTTTTCCCAATTGGCGCTTGCCTGGCACCGTTGGTTGCGGCGGTTTGCGGCGATTCCTGGCGCATGGGCTTTGCCATCACGATTGCGGTGGGTATCGGTATGCTACTGCATGGCCGGAACATTCAGATCGGCCCGGAGGCTTTTGTGCAGGGGACGGATACTGGGGAGAGTGGATTCGGCTTTTTTCATAAACCGATCTTTTGGATTTGCTGTGTCATGCTACTGTGCTATCTGGCATTTGAAGCGTCCCTTATGGGCTGGTTGGTTACATTTTTCGTCGATTCCGGCGCAACCACAGAAACGGTGGCACAGCTGCTGGCGACGGCGCTTTGGGTTGCCGTATTGATCGGACGGTTTGCGAGCGCATGGTTCGCAACGCGTTTTCGCCCACATCAGATGATGATCGTGATGGCTTTGGGAGTTGTGATTTGCTTTACGGTTATGATGTTCAGCCATACGCTTGTCCCGATGGCCGCCGCTACCTTCGGCATAGGTCTGTTCATGGCAGGCATGTATGGCACGGCGTTGGGCGGCAGTGATAACCTGATAGGGAAGTATCCGATGTGTATGGGGATGTTTATCGTCATACCAGGTATCGGCGCGGCAGTGACGCAGAGTGCCATCGGTGCGCTGGCCGACCGCATCGGCATCCGTGGCGGGATGTATCTTCTGTATATCCTGCTTGCCACATTGCTCATATTTGCGCTATTGTTTATTCGGCATCAGAAAACGATAGAGAAACAAAAGACAGCGTAGTTTGATACCATTTCCTCATGGTCTTCCTGTGATGGAAAAGGCCATCGTTCTGTGTTACAATGATTGTATGTCATCAAGCAGTAAACCAAAAGGAACAAAGGAGAGGATACGATTGAAACATAAAGTAAAAGTAACCGTTCTGGATAAAAAACTTTATCCAGAATTGCAACGGCAATATTGTGCTGATGCGCAAGCCGGAGCCTGTCCTTGCTATCATGTCGGCGATGAGTTTATTTTTTATCGTGACGGCGAACGAGATGATTTTTGGCATATGGGAATCAATACGTTGACAAAAACATCAGGCGATGCAAATACCGTTGCCGGCGGCCCAAACATGCCGTTCTGCTCCGAAGCATGGGATGCCATTTCACGCTATATCTATGCCGGATTGCAGGGCGGTTCCATTATGAAAGGCTGGATGAAAGAAGAAAACACGATGATTACTTGCTGCTCAGATGGCACAAGGCCTGTCATCTTTCGGATCGAGCGGATCGATTATGAATAAGGGATGGCGCAATACTTCGCCATCTATAAAATAGAAAATGCCGTCAAGGATACATTTCGTATGATCCTTGGCGGCATTTTGCTTTTCGTGTTGAGTGACCAGGAGCACGCAAGCGATCTTCCGCTTGCGTGCTGAACGCATCAGAAAGGATGCATGGCCGCTCTTTTTATGTGTGTTATGCAATCGGGATCCTTCTGGCTTCCGGCAGCGTCTGCTGTGCCTTTGGAAGCGACAGCTCTAAGATACCGTTGTTGTAGGAAGCGGAGATGGCGTTTTCATCGATACCGGTCACGTCAAAGCTGCGGCGGAAAGAGCCGTAACGGCGTTCACGGCGGATATACGAGCCGTTGTCATCCTTCTGATCGTTGTTCTCCGTGTGCTCGGCGGTAATCGTCAGGATGCCGTCCTTCAGGTCTAGGCTGACATCCTCTTTGTCAAAGCCGGGAAGCTCTGCCTCCAGGATGTATTTATCGCCGGCATCGCGGATATCCGTGCGGAATGCAGGGAGGTCAACATTGCTGTTGTGGAACAAGCTGCGTTCAAAGTTGTCAAATACATCAAACAAATTGCGATCTCGATATTCAAATGGAACCATACCAAACATAATCAATCGTCCTTTCTATCATAAAAAAATCGGGGGTTAACATACAATCGCGTGTTACATCACGCAAGCTTTGTGTTGTGAACAACATGACGTTTCCATGGGAAAAGCCTTCTTTCTTTCGTACGGTTTCCTGTTCCGTACTTCCTTTGTTTGATTCTTAGTATAAGCGGCGATTGTAAATAAAATTCGCAATAGAAATGAACGATTTGTAAATTTAGCACTCTAATATCAAGAGTGCTAAAATGTTTTATAATTGGTTCCGTTCTCCGCGCAGGGCCTCCAAATAATTGGTGCGGTAACGAATCGGCGTCGTGCCGACCACCTTGCGGAATAGGGCGTTGAAGTAGTTCGGATTGTCATAACCTACCAGGGTAGCGATATGGGTGGCGGAATAATCGGTGGAAATCAGCAGCGTTTGTGCAAGACCAATGCGCCGGCGGATGACGTATTGGATCGGGGAATAGCCGGTTGCTTTCTTAAAGGTGTGTGAAAGATATGGTACGCTGCAATTGAGCGCTGCGGCAATATCCTCCAATTTGAGGTTTTCCGTATAATGTGCGTCGATATATTCCTTCATATGCATGGTCAACTGGGAGGCGGCACTGGCAACCTGTGTTTGTTGTTGTGTGGTTGGCATTTGTGCGGCAAGCATCAGCAAGGAAGCCCCAAGCAACTGCCCGGTCAATTGTTCATCCGGAGAGCCACTGTTGTATTGTAAAATTTGCTCGGAGAGATTGCACAAGAACGGGAACATACTTTGGGATGCGCGCACATGCGGACTGTCCATCGGAATGAAATGATTGACGGGCAGGTTTTTCAATTGTACGTTGGAAAAGCCGAAGCAATAGGTGCCGATTTCCACGTCTGTGCTGGAAACCACCTCGTGCAGCTCGCCACAGTTATAATAGATCAAATCGCCTTCCTGGATAATATAAGAGAAGTCGTTGACATGATAGACGCCAAAGCCACGGTAACACAGCAGCAGTTCGCACATGGAGTCGTGGCCGTGCATCGGCCGGTCGTGCCGTTGCCTGCCATAATCCTGCCGGTTCGCATTTACCAGGATCGGCAGCTGACCGTCTGTGAAGACTTCGCCTGCCAGGGTATCGATATGTTTCATACGGATGCGCCCCCTTTTGTTGTGTGGACAACAAGATTGTGTAGTATCCAAAAGAGATTTGCTAGATTTGTGCAAAATGACGTTGAAAACAATATGTACGGCAAACAAGATACTGAAGGTAATTTATTGTATGTCGTGTATACTATTAGCATAACACACAGACAAACGGAAAACAATCTGAAGAAAAGCAATCCAGCAAAATCTGCAACAAGATTGTGTATGGTATCTGTCAGGCTGGAAAGGAGCATAAGAATGAGCATGAATATTTGCGGGGCGCCGAGCTGCTGGGGCGTCGATGATCCGAAAAATCCATATCTGCCGCCCTGGACCACGGTGCTGTCTGAGGCGAGCCAGGCGGGCTACCGCGCCATTGAGCTTGGACCATGGGGATATATCCCGAATGATGTGGATACTGTTGCTGCAGAATTGGAAAAGAATGGACTGGGCATTGTCGTCGGTACCATTTTCCATGACTTGGTTACGCCGGAAAAGCAGCCGGAGGTTCTCCAAGCTGTGGATGACATTTGCAAACTGATCACCGACCCTAGAATGCCGAAGCTGCCGGTACATGAGGGGCAGAAATTTCCGACACCGTATATGACGGTGATGGACTGGGGACATGACGAGCGCGATTTCAACGCAGGACATTCTGACCGCGCGCCACGCATGGATGACGCAGAGTGGAAGGCATTTGTGAAAAATGTGCGCGCCGTATGCGACCGTGCCAATGCGTGGGGGGTCCGTCCGGTCATTCATCCGCATGCAGGCACGTATATCGAATTTGCGGATGAAATCGAGCGGATCACGCAGGATATCCCGTACGAGGTCGCGGGCTTGTGTTTGGATACTGGCCATTTGTATTACTCTGGCATGGATCCGGTAACATACCTGAAAAAGTACCAGGACAAGCTGGATTATGTCCATTTTAAGGATGTGGACGACAAGGTATACCATGAAGTGCTGGGAGAGAAAATCCGTTTCTTTGATGGCTGTGGCAAGGGTGCTATGTGTCCGATCGGCACCGGCGCACTGGATTATCCAGCCATCAAGGCAGCGTTGGAGGAAATCGGCTACAGCGGCTATATCACCATTGAACAGGAGCGTGATCCGCGCAATGCTGATACTTCCCTGCGCGACGTCAAGCGCAGCGTAGATTATTTGAAGTCAGTCGGTTATCAGATCTAAGCGGATCACATTTGTTGGAGAGAGTTTTTGGAGAGAATAGAGCGTATCACGTACGAGATGAGGAGGAAACTATCATGATTAACGGTTCTAAGGTTTTAGATCATCCGATCCGCTGGGCAATGGTCGGCGGCGGCAAGGGCAGCCAGATTGGTTATATCCATCGCTCTGCAGCACTGCGCGACAACAACTTCCAGTTGGTTGCGGGTGCATTCGATATCAATCCGGAACGCGGTATGGCGTTTGCCGCTGAACTGGGGGTAGCGCCTGACCGCTGCTATCCGGATTACAAAACCATGTTTGAAAAAGAGGCACAGCGCGACGACGGCATCGAAGCTGTTTCCATCGCTACCCCGAACGGGATGCACTATACCGTGTGCAAGGCTGCGCTGGAAGCTGGCCTGCATGTTGTCTGCGAAAAGCCGCTGTGCTTCACGACGCAGGAAGCGGAAGAGCTGGTCGCTCTGGCGAAGGCAAAGAACCGCGTCGTCGGCGTGACTTACGGTTATTCCGGGCATCAGATGATCCAGCAGGCACGTCAGATGATCCGGCATGGCGACCTGGGTGATATTCGCGTCATCAATATGTCGTTTGCATTCGGCGGCTATAACGACAAGATTGAGCAGACCAATGCCGCGGCAAAGTGGCGGTTTGATCCGGCAAAGGCCGGCCCGTCCTTTGCGATGGCAGATGTCGGCACCCACTGCCTATACATCATTGAAGCCATGATCCCGGATATGAAGATCGATAAGGTCCTGTGCTCCAAGGATGCGTTTGTGGAAGGCCGTGAGCTGGAGGATAATGCGTTTACGCTGATGCGGCTGAACGCTTCCGAGCATGTACAGGAGGGTGCAAAGGTATATTGTTGGTCGTCCTCCATCAACTGCGGCGCACGCCATGGACATGTGATCCGCGTGGTGGGTTCCAAGGCATCCATCGAATGGGATGACGAGCGGCCAAACCAGATGACCTATGAAATCGAGGGCGAGCCGGTACGCCGTCTGGAACGCGGTGCGGGCTATTTGTATGAAGAGGCACGTGTAGAGGATCGTATTGGCGGCGGACATGCGGAGGGTTTGTTTGAAGCATGGGCAAATCTATATCGCCGCTTTGCGATTGCTATGGACGCTGCAAACAACGGCGAGGAATACGGTGATTTCTGGTATCCGGATGTGGAAGCAGGTGCAGCCGGTGTGAAATGGATTGAAAAATGCGTGGAATCCGCAAATAACGGCGAGGTATGGGTCAAATACTGATTGACGCTTCGCTATAAGGTAAGCCCGTCAGCTTGTGCTGGCGGGCTTTTGACATGAAAAACACCCACCGGCGGAAACCGATGGGTGTAGGAGTGAAGGGAGATTAAATATCCCGATCTCCCTCGATTTGCCCGCGGATGTTCTCCATCCAGCGGTCAAGGATGGCGCTCAGCTCTGCACAGTTTTTCAGCTGGCGCGAAATTTCGTTGTAGTCCGCGCTATCTTCCAAACCTTTTTTATAGCGCAGCTTGTGCTCCAGGCTTGCCCAGAAATCCATAGCAATGGTACGCAGCTGTACCTCTACTTTCATCCGTCGGGTTTCATTTTGCAGGAAGATCGGGATTTCAATAATCAGATGTAGACTGCGGTAACCGTTGGGCTTGGGATTTTGGATGTAATCTTTACGTTCAATGAGCGTAACGTCATCCTGACGCAGCAGCGCGTCGGCAAGGATATAAATATCTTCGGGAAAGGAGCAGATGACGCGGACACCGGCAATATCAAAGAGATTGTTTTCAATTGACGTCAATGTCAGCGGCAGCTCCCGGCGCTGCAGTTTGCTAAAAATGCTTTCGGGGGACTTCAACCGTGTTTTGATGGATTCAATCGGGTTATTTTCCCGGTTTGCGGACAGCTGTACGTCCAGCACACGGAATTTGGTTTCTACTTCCATAATGGCGCAACGGTAGTAGGTCATCAATTGACGGAACGGAGCCGTTGCGATAGAAAAATTCGGCTGGAGCGGGGCCAGCTGGGTGGTCCATTCACTTGTATTTGTTGACATAATTTTTTCAATCCTTTTTGTTCAAAAAAAGCGTTGCAAAAGAGCGAATACGATCAAGCTCTGTTGCATTTATTATATCTTGTGAATGAAAGAGCGTCAACAAATAATGTATGGCGGAAATGTAACCAGTGTGTAAAATTAGCCCAGGAAGCCCAGGTGCTCCAATAGGATCTTACATCCCATGAGGATCAGCACAATGCCGCCGGCAAGCTCTGCGCGCGCCCGATACCGGGAGCCAAATGCATGGCCGATTTTGATGCCGACAGCGGACAGGCAAAACGTCGTACATCCGATGAAAAGGACAGCGGGAAGGATGGAGACCTGTAGAAAAGCGAAGGTGACGCCGACTGCAAGCGCGTCGATACTGGTTGCGACTGCGAGTGGGAGCATGGTGAGAAACGAAAACGAGTCGTTGAGAACTTCGGCATCGTCGCGGGATTCCCGGACCATGTTGGCGCCGATCAGCACCAGAAGGACAAATGCAATCCAGTGATCAATGCTCACAATATACCGTTGGAACTGGACACCGAGAAAAAAACCAACCAACGGCATCAGGAACTGAAAACCGCCAAAATACACGCCTACCGTACAGGCATGTTTCCATGTAAGCTGCCGCACGGACAGCCCCTTACAGACAGACACAGCAAAAGCGTCCATGGATAAGCCCACGGCCAGAATAAAAAGATCCATTAAGCTCATGATTGCAACTCCTTGCGTCATAAATTTGATACGATAGGAAAGCGGCGGAGCACGAAGATAGGGAAAAGAAAAAAGACGAACCTTACCTGCATCCGTTACAGATAAGTCTCGTCATTTCAAACAAAGCCAGGAATACGTATTCCAGTATGTTGACTTGGTTGCGCAGTGCGCCGACTACTCCCTTAATTGGAGTATATCATATCACGAAACAAAATCTGTGTCAAGCAAAATAGAGCGGACATGCCGGAGCAGGAGAGCGGCCCATATGAGCCGAGAATATGCAGAGTTTTTTGAGAAAAAAACCGATTCTATTTTACGTGGTTGTTGACATAATTGAAATTTGGACATTGCTACAGGAATCAAAGGGTAAATTTGTAACTTTTTTAAGGCTGTTTTCTTCTAAAACGATTGCCATTTTCGCAGCTTAATGATATACTATTTATACTGTAAAATGTATAACAGGATGGTTTCATGGCATTGCAGGTTATTACAGAACGCGAAATCTAGCATATATGATATCGAAAAAAACAAAACAGGAACAAGATGAC
>JAUNIY010000060.1 GCA_030523305.1 Eubacteriales bacterium | reverse complement strand
GCAATAATAACCAAAAGCCATCCTTATTTTTTGTAGCATTGCCTATATACAAAATGTGATATATCCAGTATAATAACAATAATAATTTTTATTTTTATTTTAGGAGGGGTATTATTATGTTAGACAGAAAAGCATTTGACAGCATTTCCTATTCCATTGCTATTGTCGGAAGCTGTCTTGACGGAGCATTCCGAGGCTGCGCGGTCAACTCCTTGCAGCAGCTGACTTCATCCATGCCGGCCAAATTCTCCGTAACGCTCAATAAATACAATTTGACCGAAGCTGCTGTGGAACAGACCGGCGCTTTCTGCGCAACTGTAGCGGCAGCAGACTGCCCGGATGCCATTATCAAGCTGTTTGGCTACAAATCCGGCCGTGTCGCGGATAAATTCGCTGAATATGAGACCAAAACCGATGAAGCGGGATGTCCGTATATCACCGAAGGTATGGCGGTGCGCATGAGCTTCCGTGTACAGCAGCAGGTAGACCTCGGTTCCCACATGTTGTTTATCGCAGAAGTCACCGAAGCAGAAATTCTTCAGCCCGGTGGCGTACTGACTGTAGAACTGTTTAAAAATGCCGGCAAGAGCGTTCCTGCCAATGCACCGATCTACCGCACGCTGGACGAGCATTACGGCTACCGCTGCACAGTATGCGGATATGTCCACAAGTCGGACACGCTGCCCGACGACTTCCGCTGCCCGGTTTGCAAACAGCCTGCCAGCAAATTTGAAAAGCTGTAACCGCACTGTGTGAAAACCCAATATTTGACGTCGCTCCCCGGTCCATGGTATGATAGCTATACTATGCACCGGGGAGGTTTTTCATGTCTGTACCCAACACCGCGCAGCGGATGCTTACCACACAATTCAGCCGCAAAATCTGGAACCAAATACGCAAAGCTATAAAAGAATATCAATTGGTTTTGCCTGAAGACTGCATCGCCGTATGTATTTCCGGCGGAAAGGATTCCCTGTTGCTCGCCTGCGCCCTGACGATGCTGCAAAAGATTTCCGAAATCCCGTTTACCATTGTTGGCTTGTCCATGGATCCGGGATATTCCGCACAAAACCGTGCGCAAATCGAACACAACGTCCAGTTGCTCGGCCTAGAAACCCATTGGTATACGACCCGCCTGTTTGAAACCGTCAATCGGGAAACCGACAATCCCTGCTTTCTTTGCTCCCGCCTGCGGCGCGGCAGTTTATACGAAAAGGCATTGGAGCTCGGCTGCAATAAAATTGCGCTGGGACATCATTTTGACGACGTCGTGGAAACGACATTGATGTCCATGCTCTATGGCGGCCAGGTGCAAACCATGCTGCCCAAGATCCGCGCCAAGCATTATCCCGGAATGCAGGTCATCCGCCCGCTGTATCTGGTGCGCGAGCGTGATATCCTCGCATGGCGCGATGCCTGCGGTCTGGAATGCCTCGCCTGTTCCTGCTCCTTTGCGGCCCAAGCCCGGCAGGAAGGCCGCCCGGAGTCCTCCAAGCGGTATGAAATCAAGCAGCTGATTGCAACGCTTGAGCAAGAAAACGATCAGGTAGCAAAAAACATCTTCAACAGCGTCAAAAATGTCAATGTGGACGACATCCTCGGTTGGCACAAAGGCGCGGAACGACATACGTTTCTCGATGATTACCCATAAGCAGCAAACGCTTCCCGGCTTCAGCCAGAAAGCGTTTTTCTTTTTGATCCTATCTCCGGCATACGGTCAAGGTTCTCTTTTTCTTAGCTCGGCAATCGCGCCGTAATGCAGAACATCAAACACATCCGGGGCAATGCGCTGTAACAATTGCCGATGCTCCCGTTCCCATCGGGCAATTGTTTCGTCCGGGAGCGAAGCGCCGATGCCCCGACAGGCTTTCATTCTTCCATGCCAGCTCTCACGGGTAAACGGTACGTTGAGAGGATACTCTTCATGATACACCAGCTGAAACATTTCGTTGTAGCACGCGGGGATATCGATCGGATGCATGGTTTCCCCCGCACCATTCCATTTGGGATTGTATTGCAGTACAAGCTGTTCGCTCGCTCCCGCAATCCGGTCTTCGAACGGCAGCCACGCCATGTATAAAACGAGAATACTCCCGCCAGGCTTCAGCATACGATACAGGTTTGGCATGACTGTTTCATGGTCGAAATACCAAAAGCACTGACAGGCCGTAATGACATCAAACGAACCGTCGGGAAAATGGATGTCCTCGGTTGCCGCTGTGATATAATCAATCCCCATGCCACGGGACAGGACTTTCGCTTGTGCAATCTGGTTTTCCGAAATATCCGTCGCCGTCCACTTCGCGCCGTACCGATCCATATATCTGGGAATGACACCTGTCCCTGTGCCGATGTCAAGCGCCGTTTGTCCCGCCAAACATAGCTTGCGGTCAAGAATCTTCTGGTAAAATTCTGCCGGATAGATATCGCGAAATTTTGCGTAATCCAGCGACGTTTTTCCCCAGTCGAACGGCGTCCCACTGTCTATCTTTTGATTGACAATATTCATCGCTTGCCTCCTTCCTGCTTTTGCCTGCTGTCCACTGCGTTAGTTTTTTGATCTCTAGGTTCATTTGACAACCTCCATAAACCGGATGCTTCTGTTTTGGAATCATTATACCATGGACACGTATTGCAGTCATCTCTTTTGCGTACAGCATACAAAAAAGGGACGCATCTGCATCCCTTTTTCGCACCAAAGTATTTTATGAAGATTATCTATATGAATTGCTTTTATCCTTCACGGCACCCCAATCAGGCCGGCGTGCTCAGACGGCGGACGGAGCCATTGAAATGTGTCAGAGAATAAATATACATCGGGTCAACCTTCTGGAACCAATCCAAATGATCCAACGCAACGCAGCGGCACTTTTTCCATGTATCATTTTTGGACGCATTCGCCATGGCAGAAGCCAGTTCCTTCATCATACGCGGCTGATGCTGTGCCTTGCTGTCGGTTACATTGACATGCATCGTGATTTTTTCCGCACCGGCAATGTCAAATTCTTTTGCCAGCAGCTCCATCAGGAACCATGCCTTAATATAATCATCGGTTTCCGTCATCAGGGATTCGCCGTCCGACATGCGGAAGACTTCCCCATCCAGCTCTCCCATCTCGGAATACGCCGGATCAATATCAAACTTGCGCGCACCGTGCACAAACGCAGCTGCCATACGCATGGCCATAGAAGTAGAATTTGCAGCTTTTTTCAATTCGCCATCAGAACTGTATTCAGCCAGCGTATCCTTCAGCATTTTCTCAAACGGGACAATCCTATTCTTCTTTACCATAGTAACAAACTCCTTTTCCAGATAAACAAAAAAGCGTAATCAAACCTCATATACATGAGATTGGATTACGCCGTTGTAATGCCGTGCTTTAATTTTGTTACCATTATTGTATTCCTTTTGCACGCATTGCGCAATGATCTTTTTCCACAAAATCACACGTGCAAAAATCACTTTTTTTGATTTTTCCGTTGCTTTTTTGTACTAGGGGCCCACCGCGCCCCTTTTGTAAACTTATTTCACTCTTTAGGTTTACATCATCTGTGTTTTGATGTACAATAAAAGCATAGTATATTTCTCAGGAGGATCCTTTACGCATGACAGTTCGTGAATACACTGATTTTGTAAAAAACGGCGGCAAGATCAGCCGCGTGCAAGCGATGGAATTGACAGAAGCTCCTTTACAGGAGCTGTGCACCGCAGCAAATGAAATTCGCAAGCATTTTTGTGGAAACGGCTTTGATATTTGTACGATCATCAATGCGAAAAGCGGAAAATGCTCGGAAAACTGCAAATTCTGTGCCCAATCCGCCCATTACCATACCGGTGCGGAAACGTACGCCATGCTGGATACCGCATCCATCGTCGCACAGGCGAAAAACAACGACAGCCGTGGCGTACTGCGCTACTCACTCGTCACCTCCGGCAAACGCTTAACACCGGACGAGATCGCGCAGGAGTGCGAAAGCATCCGCGCTGTGCGAGAACAGACCGGCATTTCTGTCTGCATCTCGAATGGCCTGCTGGATGAAGCGTCATACCGCAAGCTGCGGGAAGCTGGCGCAACCCGCGTACATAATAATCTCGAAACGTCCCGTCGGTATTTCCCCAACGTATGCACCACGCACACGTTTGATGAAAAATGCGACGCCATCCGCGCCGCACAGGCGGCTGGGCTGAGCGTCTGTTCCGGCGGCATCGTCGGCATGGGAGAGACCATGGAGGACCGCATTGACCTTGTCCTGGAGCTGCGCGAGCTGGGTGTCCGCTCGGTTCCCGTCAATATGCTCAACCCAGTTCCCGGCACGCCGTTTGCGCACCTTCCCAAGCTGACCAATGACGATATGTGCCGTATTGTTGCGGTATTCCGTTTTCTTCTCCCAGATGCGTCCATCCGTCTTGCGGGTGGACGTGGCTTACTTCCAGATAAAGGCCGCGCTTGTTTTTGTTCCGGTGCAAACGCCGCGATTTCAGGCGATATGCTGACCACCGCCGGCATCACGATTGAAACCGACATGGCATTGTTGCAGGAGCTGGGTTATATACCGCAAAAGTGCCATTGACCACAAAGTCTCCCTGAACCAAGGGAGACTTTTTTCTATCGCATGCAGTTTTTTTCGAAAAAATGAAAGTTTTCGCCACACCGCATCGTATTACAAATAAGAGCGCGCAAAAGGAGGGATCACATCATGATTGACACGCAACGGGCGGAGTATCTGGCCAATACCTACGCAGATATGATACTCCGTCTCAGCTATACCTATTTGAACAATACCCACGATGCGCAGGATATCTGCCAGACAGTCTTTGTCAAGCTGCTGACGCATCCACAGGCATTTGAAAGCAAAAGCCATGAAAAAGCTTATATCATGCGTATGACAGCCAATGCCTGCAAAGATATTTTAAAAAGCCCATGGCGGCGGAAAACCTGCGGTTTGGAAGTGATTGCAGATGTTCCCGCACCGGAAGCGGAAGACGGCTCCGTCCTTGCCGCCGTCAATACATTGCCAGCACGATATCGTTCTGTGATCTATTTGCATTACTATGAAGGCTATCAGGCGTCTGAAATCGCCGAAATTTTGGGTATCCCCACAGCTACGGTACATACCCGACTGGCCCGCGGACGCAAAAAGCTAAAAACACTGCTAGGAGGTTTTGGTTATGAAGAAGCATTGGAATGACTATGCGCAGGATATGGATTCCCTGCACTATACGCAGGAGCAAAAAGTCCGGCTGGCTTCCGCAGCAGTCCATGCCGCGGAACTGGAAGCGCGGCAGCAGCGCAGGACGCGCCGTCCAGTCCGCCGGACCATATTGGTAATCGCAGCGGCGCTCGCTATTGTCATTGGCACGGCTTCTGCAACCGGTGCATTAAAAACTCTTACAGAGATATTTTCCCCAGTTTTAGGCAGCAGCGAAGAACAGATCGAACTCATGGGCGCCATGGGGCAATCTATCGGTGTATCGGATACCCAAAAT
Organism: Eubacteriales bacterium; assembly: GCA_030523305.1. GTDB lineage: Bacteria > Bacillota > Clostridia > Oscillospirales > Butyricicoccaceae > Butyricicoccus_A. The sequence goes on along the minus strand of JAUNIY010000060.1, from coordinate 9,119 downwards.
GGTGTAACCATCACAGCAGATGGCATGATCGGCGACAAGTACAACGCCTGCATTGTATACACCATTTCGTGGGACGACAGCATGGATGTCCCATTGCCGCAGGACTGGCAGAATAACCCGTCTGGATATCTCATGTTTGAATCTGACGACACGGATCTACACGACACGCAAGGTGCTTCGTTTGGTACAGCATGGTTTACGGATAACGACCCGACAGATAACGCGATCCAATACTGCCGGACGATTTCCGGTGATGAAGAACTACTGTACGGCAATGTAACAGCTACATTTGAAAACCTACAGTACACACCGGCGGACACCAATGAGCCGGATACGATTTTGGAAGGCAGCTGGAAGCTGCAGTTTGATGTCCATTACGAGGATTCTTCCTTATCTCTGGAAAGCGGAAAATCTTTTTCTTACGAAGGCATGCAGGTCACCGTCACAAATGCATCGATTTCCCCCATCGGCATCCATGTTGAAATCAACGTCGATACCCCCAGCTGGGACAGTTACGATCTGGATAACATCCCATTGAAGCTGACAAAAACCGACGGCACAGTCCTCGATCTGACGGAAAAATGTGGGTATTATTGCTGGACATCCGACGATCATACGGAAACGGTCATGGGGAAAGGCGGCGCCTTTGACGAAATCATCCCTCTGGACGACATGGCCACACTGACCATCGGCGATCTCACGTACGACATCCCGCATACTTGAATCTATTCTGATGTCAGAAAAAGCTGCCAGCTCCTGACGAAACACATTTGTTGTTTCACGAAGTTTTTTTCTTGTTCTATAGTCTGATTCCCGCAGCGCACATGCTGCGGGAAATTTTTCTGCAATTTTTTTGCCGGCGCGTGTAAGGTTTTGTCCCGTTCCGGTGTATGATAAATAGAACCGGTTCCAAAGAAATCCCAAAAGGGGGTATGATGCGATGCGCAATATGGAACAGGCTGAATATCTAGCCAAAAAATACACCAACGCGATCTTTCGGTTGAGCTATACCTATCTGAAAAATACCCACGACGCACAGGATATTTGTCAGACTATATTTGTTAAGCTGCTGACTACACCGATGGAATTTGAAAATGAGCAGCATGAAAAAGCATACATCCTCCGCATGACGGCCAATGCGTGCAAAAATATACTGCGCAGCCCTTGGCGCAAGAAGACTTGCAGCCTGGATGTCTGCGCCGATATCCCGGTTCCGGAGCCGACTGACAATGCCGTTCTGGCTGCTGTCAATGCATTGCCCACTGGCTACCGTTCGGTCATTTATCTGCATTACTACGAGGGCTATCAAGCGGCTGAAATTGCAGAGATTTTAGGTATTTCTACCTCCGCTGTATACACCCGCCTGAATCGTGCCCGTGCGAAACTGAAGAAGATGTTAGGAGGCGCTGATTATGAAGCATTACATGAATGATTATATCTATGCAATGGACCAATTGCAGCTGTCACAGCAGCAGCAGGAACGCCTGTTCCACGCGGCAGTCCATCAGGCAAACCACGCAAATACCAAACGCCGTCCGATCCGACGCACTGCATTGGCCGCTGTTGTACTCGTTTCGCTCCTTGCCATCACCGCATGCGGTATTGTTTTGAAAACAGCCGGCGAAGCGTTTGCCCCAGTATTTGGCAACACCACATCGCAGAAGGCGGTTATGGATGACATCGGCACACAGATCGGCGCATCCGCAACCGACAACGGCGTAACTATCACCGCAGACGCCGTTATCGGCGATGACAAGCAAGCATGGATTATGTACACGCTGTCATGGGACGACAGTGCGGATATCGACCTTCCGGAAGGGATTGTGCAATCCCCGACGGACTATGCAACAGAAATCCCGGAGACAACGCTCCAATTTAAAATCTGTGACGATTGGCATTGGATTCCCTACAATCAGTTTTTTGACAGCGACCCCAACGACAACGCCATTGAATTTATGGAAGTCATCCACCTCACCGATAACCCAATTGAGCCGTTCGACATCCATTCCCTGACCAGGAAATTTCAGAATTTGCAGTTCTGCGGTACCGACGCATACGGCAATCCATTGGGAAATTATATGGACGACAGCGTGCCGTCGTGGCAGACGCTGATCGAAGGAAACTGGACGCTCGAGTTTGACGCCAGCTATGAAAACGCAGCGGTTTCCGTCCCGCTTGGAGATCAAACAGAAATCGAAATCGACGGCTTTGTATATGAAATCCACAGCATCCAGGTTTCCCCTATCTCCGTATGCGTTTCCTATTCCGACCCCAACGACAACATCGAGGAGTCTTTCGGCACGATGCTGACGCACCATCTCATCTACGTCACAACAACTTCCGGACAGACATATCACACCGACGCAACCGCCTATGACGAAACCCTCACAGACGACGGCAGCAAGCGGATTGTCACCGACGGCGGCGCTTTCACAGAAGTCATTCCGCTGGAAGACATCGAAAGCGTGACCATCGGGACGGTAACCTATCCGGTCCCGCATGCTGTATCGTAAATATCTCTTCACGCACCGCAGGTATCTCTCCCTGCGGTGCATTTTTATCGCATGCTGCGCTTTTCCCGCGCACGCACGCTATTTCGCAGCAGCGTGTACACAATGGTCATCGTCGGCACGCCGAACAGCATACCGACAATCCCGCCGATCTTTCCGCCGACGGTGATCGCCAACAGTACCCAAATGCCCGGCAGGCCGATTCTTCCGCCGACCACACGCGGATAAATCACATTGTTTTCCACCTGCTGCAAAATCACAAAGAATACCAGAAAGATCAACGCCTTCATCGGCGCTACCATGAACAGTAGCACAACCGCTACTGCGCCGCCGATATACGCGCCCAAAATCGGGATGAGTGCCGTAATCGCCACAACCATACTGACCATACCGGCATAATCCAGCCGCAGGACAACCATGCCGATAAAACACAGCCCGCCCAAAATCACCGCTTCAATGCTTTGCCCAACGACATAATTTTGAAAGGATTCCACAATAATTTGCAAAACATACCGCACATGCTCGTAAATATCGGCGGACAAATAGGCGCGCAAAATGCGGTTCATCTGAGACAAAATACGTCGTTTTCCCGCAAGCAGGTACACGGAAAATGCGATGGCGATAGCAAAAGTCGCCAGTGAGCTGAGCATCGTCCCGGTGACGGATAAAATTTTGGGTACGACGGCATTGTCAAACCGCCCCAATCCCGCCTGTACGATGTTCATGACACTGCTCAAATCAATTTCCGCCAAATGCAGCTGTTGTGCCAGCGTATCCAGTTCCAATTGCAGATTTTTGAGGTAATATTCTACATTCTCCGCAAACAGCCGGATGCTGCCGATGAGCTGCGGGATCACCACCCCGACAACCGCCGCCACAACCAGGATAACCAGCACATAAGCCGACACAATTGCCAACACGTGTGCCGTCCCAGGCTTCATTTTCAGGCGTTTGATATACGCTTTGCGCAACAGCTCATATGGCTGGCTGAGGACAAATGCAATCACCACCCCCAACAAAAACGGGCGAAGCAATGCAAACAAACCTGTAATCCCCTGAATGATTGTCCTGCTGTACAGCACAAGCACAAAAAACACAGTAAGCCCAATCAGCCACGTAAGATTCTGCCTTTTCCGGTTATTCTCCATCTCGTCACATCCCGAACGTTCGATTCTTTACTATCTTGTGCGGATCACCCCCAAAATATAACTGTGCAAAACAAAAGCCCCCGCATGGGAGGCTTTTGTTTTATCTATCCTGTTGAATCAATATCTCCAATGCCTTGATTGCGGCCCGGATACCACGGTCCGCCGCATCCTTCGGGATATCCGGCTGTTCGGTTTCATCATTCCACAGTACATTGAGCACCGTGCCGCAGCGCACATGCAACGCTGCGCCCGCCGTAAACAGGGCGGCGGATTCCATTTCGCTTGCGAGCACACCCGCGCGCAGCCACGCAGACCACTGTGCCTGCAGCTGCTGGGCGGCCGGCATCACGTGCGGCCGTATTTCGCCATAAAAGCTGTCTTTGGACTGGATGACGCCGACATGCGTGCGATAGCCCAACGCTTCGCATGCATCGGCAAGCGCACGCACAACCGGATAGCTCGCCGCCGCAGGATATTCCAGCGGCATATACTCCCTAGACGTGCCTTCCTGGCGCACGGCCGCCGTCGCCACGACAACGTCGCCGCCCTTGACTGCGGCATCCATGCCGCCGCATGTACCAACCCGGATAAACGTATCCGCACCGCATTCCACCAGCTCCTCCAGCGCAATCGCCGCTGATGGCCCGCCGATGCCGGTCGAACACACGGTAACGGTTTGCCCATACAGCTTACCCGTCCAGACATTGTATTCCCGGTTACAAGAAATTGGGCGCGCATCTTCGAGATGCGCCGCAATGGCGGCACATCGGCCGGGGTCGCCCGGAAGGATGGCGTACCGCCCGATATCCTGCGCCGTGCACTGCAAATGCATTTGCTTTCCATAAATCAGCATCGCTTATCCCCTGCTCTCCGTCCCGTCCGCATGTAGAATATTGCGGATATTTTTTTCTGCCTTACTGCGCGGGATCATAATCATATGCCCGCAGCCTTTGCATTTCAAACGGAAATCCATGCCAACCCGCAACACTTCCCAATCCTTACTGCCGCATGGATGCGCCTTTTTCATCGTCAATACATCGCCCAGACGAATATCCATGTCCATATCCTCCTTGCTTTGGTTTACCCTTAGTGTACCATACCCGGCCTGTAAGACCAAGTAAAAATGTTCCATTGGCAGCTATAATTTTCCATTTCCCCGCATATAGTCAAATCAGGCAGGTAAAGGCGCAGCGCAACCGTAAGCTGCGCATAAAAAACCACGGATTTTTGAGAACGGAGGGAACCAATGCATCCAAACTATAAACCGGAAAGCCTGAAAACATCCATTCCCCATCGGGAAGAAATTGATACAGCCCTACAAAACCACGCCATTCTGGAAGCTCCTGCCGTGCGCTGCGACGCACAGCACAATCTGATCGTCCAACTGGACGGCATGACCGGTATCATCCCACGCGAGGAATGCGCGCTGGGCATCGATACCGGGCAGACGCGCGAAATCGCGATCCTGTCCCGCGTCGGCAAACCGGTCTGCTTCCAGGTACAGCGCATTGAAAATAACATTGCATATCTTTCCCGCCGCGCGGCGCAGCAGACAGCGCTACAGCATCTGCTGACCGAACGCCGCCCGGGCGATATTATTTCTGTACGCGTCACACATTTAGAGCCGTTCGGCGCATTCGTCGATGTCGGCTGCGGCATTGTTTCTCTGATCGGTATTGAAAACCTCTCTGTCAGCCGGATTTTCCACCCCTCGGACCGTGTGAGCATTGGCCAGCTGCTGCACGCCGTCATTTCCAGCCTGGATGAAACAACCGGGCGCATTTGTCTGACCCATCGGGAGCTGCTTGGCACATGGGAAGAAAACGCCGCGCAATTTACTCCCGGGGAAACCGTATGCGGCATTGTCCGCAGTGTGGAGGATTACGGCGTTTTCGTCGAACTGACGCCCAATCTCTCCGGCCTGGCAGAACAGCGTTTCCCGGTGACACCTGGCGAAACAGTATCCTGTTACATCAAATCCATCCTGCCGGAGCGTATGAAGGTCAAGCTAAACCTCATTGACCACATTGGCCAGGCACCGTCCGTACCGCCTCCGCTGTCGTACTTTATCGAAAGCGGGCACATTTCCCGCTGGCAATACTCCCCTGCGGCCTGCACAACGCGTCTGGTACAAACGGAGTTTGATCAGCCAACCATTGAAGAACTATAACGCCGGATAAAAGAAACGGGAGGATTTTAGAAATCCTCCCGTTCTGTTTCCATGATTCGGTTGTATTCCGCCGTCACATCCGCTTGCTCAAATACCAATGCTTCCACAGACAAACGCCCTGACCGACTGCCAAAACGCCGATGATACTAAAGCATGACACGACGTTCATATAGCCCATAAAAATAAGCACGAACAGGACAAGTCCCAGCAGTATGGTCATCACCTGGAATCCGCTTGCCATCGAAGCATGGGCAATCGCAACATTCCGCTCGTCGTTTTCTTCGATTTGCATTTCCTTTGTTTTTGGAGAAAACAAATCCAATCCCATACCGATCAATAATATGCCAATCAACGTTGTACCGACCACGACCAGATCCGGACGCGGAACCGGAAGCAAATCGTGTACGCCCAACCCATAGGTCAGCAAACCGCCCAACAGAACCGCCATTCCCGCGATCAACGAGACAAGCAACGTTTTTTCTTTCAAGTCCAGCCCTCCTTGATTTCTATGACAAACGGTTTCTTGTTTTTCATTTCGCTCCCTCCTCGTAGATAAAAATATCTTCAATCTGCATACCAAAGTACCGCGCAATCTTAAACGCCAACAGGATAGACGGATTGTATCTGCCGTTCTCCAGGGAGCCGATCGTTTGCCGCGAGACTTCCAACGCAGCCGCCAGTTCTTCTTGTTTGATCCCATGCTGTTTTCTCAGTTCTTCCAAACGATTCTTCACAGACGCCACCCTTTATGGAAAGCAAACTTTCCTTTTGTTGTGTTCATTATACACGTTCCCACACACAATGTCAAGTATACTTTCCATAGATTGCAGCGTTTCCGCTTGGTTGGAGCAGCACATAAAAACACCGCATCCGCCGGGATGGTTCCGGCAAACGCGGTGTCGATTTGGATCGGTTTAGAATTTAAAGATTGCAACGCCATATCCCGGCAGCGGATAAGCAAACGAGCACGGCTGCCCGTCGCATTCGGACACAATCGAATTGTAAATCTTCGGCTTGGTATCCGCCGCGCCACCAACTTCCGGCGCATTGGTTGCGAAAATTCGGGTAAAGCGCTTTTTCTTCGGAACGCCGACGCGATAATCCGGACGCTCTACCGGTGTGAAATTGATGACAAACAGCAGATTGTTGCGCCGTGTCGGCGAATACCGTATGAAGCTGAAAATGCTGCGGTCGCCGTCGTTGGCGTTGACCCACTGGAAGCCGTCCCACGTGTCGTCCATGCCGTACATTGCCGGATACTTCTTATACATCGCAAGCAGCTGGCCGACATATTCCTTCAGATCAATATGCTTCTGATCCATCAGACAGCCCCAGTCCAGCTCACGCGCTTCGCTCCATTCCCGCCGCTGGCCAAATTCCTGGCCCATAAACAGCAGCTTTTTGCCTGGATGGCCCATCATAAACGCATAAGCCGCCTTCAAGTTGGCAAACTTCTGCTCGTCGTTGCCCGGCATCTTCTCTATCATCGAGCATTTCAAATGCACAACCTCGTCATGGGAAATAACGAGGATATAATTCTCGCTATATGCATACGTCATGGAGAAGGTCATCTTATTGTGGTTGTATTTGCGGAAATACGGGTCACACTTCTGGTATTCCAAAAAGTCGTTCATCCAGCCCATATTCCACTTGAGGTCAAAGCCCAACCCTCCGTCCACCGGAGAACCAGTGACCATCGGCCAAGCAGTCGACTCTTCGGCAATCATAACGGCGCCCGGCTTGCGCTCGTGTACAATGGAGTTCAGATGCCGGAAAAATTCAATCGCATCGAGGTTCTTGTTTTCGCCATATTTGTTGGCAACCCACTGGCCATCCTGCTTGCCATAATCCAGATACAGCATGGAAGCCACCGCGTCAATGCGCAGGCCATCCACGTGATATTCCGACAGCCAATACAGCGCGTTGGCAATCAGGAAGTTTTTGACCTCATTGCGTCCCAGGTCAAAGATCTTGGTACCCCAGTCCGGATGTTCGCCCTTCTTCGGATCGCCGTATTCATACAGCGGGTATCCGTCAAAGTTTGCCAGGCCATGCTCATCGCGCGGGAAGTGTGCCGGAACCCAGTCCAGAATGACGCCGATTTTGTTTTTATGCAGATAATTGACGAAGTACATAAAATCCTTCGGCGTGCCATAGCGTGATGTCGGCGCATAATAACCGGTAACTTGATAGCCCCAGGAACCATCAAACGGATGCTCCGCAACACCGATCAGCTCCACATGGGTATATCCCATTTCCCTGAGATATGCCACCAGCTCCGGCGCCAGCTCGCGGAAATTATAGTAGCCGGGGTCGTCCTCATCTTCCGGCTCGTGCTTTTTCCAAGAACCGGGATGCATTTCATAAATAGACATTGCTTCCTTTTTGAAATTGAACTGCCTGCGATTTTCCATCCAACGGGCATCTCCCCATGAAAAGCCGTCAATGGATGCAATTTTAGAAGCTGTGCCCGGACGCAGCTCTGCGCTGAACCCATATGGGTCACACTTTAGGATCGTTTTCCCTTCCTGCCCGGTAACAGCATATTTGTACAAAGCGCCTTCCTTTAAGCCCGGTACAAACAGCTCATAAATGCCAAGCGGTTCCAACCGCTCCATCGGTGTCGCTTCAACATCCCATTCGTTGAAGTCGCCAACCAGATGGACGCTTTTCGCATTCGGGGCCCATACAGCAAAATAAACGCCCTTCTTGCGTCCTTTCACAGCGGCATGCGCACCCATTTTCTTATAAATTTCATAATGTACGCCTTGCCCAAACAAATATTGGTCAAATTCCGTAATGAACGGTGTGGCAACTGGGGCCTGTGATTTTTTCGGCACGGAACGACGTCTTGTCACTTTTTTCTTCTCCATTTCGCACTCTCCTTCTTCCAGGCGGATGTATTGGCACAGCGATCCATGCCATATTTCGGATATAAAAATGCTATCCGCCCGAGTCGCTAACTCTATTATAATATGATTCTTTTGATTTGTAAATTATAAACAAAGGATTTTTGAAAACGCCTTGTAAAATCATACATATCTTCTCATAATAGATGAAAAAATATGGTCGGTTTTTGCGTTCTGAAAATTCCTCTTTCTTTTTTTGCAAATTTGCGGTATTCTTGTTACAGCTTGAAAAAAGAAGGGATGTTTATGAATCCAATTTATTCCTACAATCACCGCATTCAATATTATGAAACCGACGGTATGCGCATTGTGCATCATTCTAATTATATCCGCTGGATGGAGGAAGCGCGTATCGCCTTCATGGAGGAGGCCGGTTATGGCT
>JAUNIY010000059.1 GCA_030523305.1 Eubacteriales bacterium | reverse complement strand
TGTGACAAAGCGTTTATAGATGCCGTCTCGTTGGATCAGCTGATTGTGTGTGCCGCATTCGGCAATGGTTCCATTGGAAATAACCAAAATTTGATCGGCGCTGCGAATGGTATTGAGCCGGTGAGCACTAACCAGCAATGTTTTGCCACGGCACAGTTCGCTGATGGCTTCCTGGATATAGCTTTCATTGTCAGCGTCTACGCTGGCCGTAGCCTCGTCAAGGATGATCATGGGAGCATCCTTCAATATGCAGCGAGCGATGGAAATCCGCTGTTTTTCGCCTCCGGAGAGCGATGCGCCGCCTTCGCCAATCACAGTATCAAATCCATTGGGCAATTGCATGATAAAATCATAGCAACGGGCTTTTTTGGCAGCTTCGATGACTTCTTCTCGGCTGGCATCTGGGCGTCCCATTGAAATATTGTTGTATACGGTATCCTGAAACAAGTATACCCGCTGGAAAACCATACTGATATGATCCATCAGATCGGAAAGCGGGATATCGCGCACATCTTTGCCACGAACCAATACCTGGCCGGACTTTACATCCCAAAATCGGGTCAACAAATTTGCGATGGTGGACTTTCCGCCGCCGGATGGCCCAACCAGAGCCAGCATATGATTTTTTTCCAGAGAGAATGAAATATTGTGCAATACGTCGTTTTCTCCATAAGCAAAGCTGACGTTTTTCAATTCCACTTCTGGTGCGGAAACGGCGGCAGGCAAGGAATCACGACCTGTGTCGGGCAATTCTGGTTCGGCAAAAACTGCTTCAATCCGATCCATACAGCTGTTCATGACGGTTAACCGTGAGCTTTGGCTGTATAAAGCCTTGACAGGGCCAAACAGATCGAACACAAATAGGAGTACGCCAATGAGCAATGTGATTTCTAGCGTACCGGTGTTGTACAGATATAGGGATAAAGCAACCATAATTGTTGCGCCCAATCCACATGTCAAATACAGACGGCGCATCCAAGGGGAATGGCTTTCTTCAAACTCAATAGCGGTGCGGCGTGTTTCGGCGAAATTGTCCGATAGCTCTTTGGATTTCTCTCCCAGCAGATTGTATGTTTTGATAATGCCAATGCCTTCGGTAAAATCCAAAACAGCATCTGTCAACCGTTCGCTTTGCGCTTGCCGCACATCTGAATGGGAAAGCGTACTTTTCAGGGATGACTGACCGATCAAGCATACAGCCGCTGCAATGATAACAGATACCAAGCCAAGCCATGGATGAATGTAAAATAGGAATACGATCATGATGATTTGTGCAAATACATAACTCATCATATCGGCGATATCGTGCATACAATTTTCTTCGATAAATACCATGTCAGTAGATAAGACAGAGCTGATTTTACCAATATTTCCTTCTGTGAAATATCCCATAGGCATTTTGCGCAGATGCGCACCCAATTTCATACGCATGTCAGCAAATACCATATAGCCGGCAGCTGCTTGAAGCCGGTCCGCAATGTTCTGAAACAGGCATTGCAATAGTACGCAGGCTACCAGGCCGCAGCCCAACCAGAGGCAACCGGTAGGGGACATCGTTCCGTAGAAAAAAGCGCTCAATGCTAAGAATGCCAGTCCAATCGGCGCTTTGGCAAGCAAGGAATGGAGGAATGAGAAAAGAAACGCCGCCTGAATGCGTCTTTTGTACACACCGGAAACAGCGAGAATCCGTTTCATCAATGCGATCATACTGGTTCAGCTCCTTTCTCCGTGCTGACTTTCCATTGCGCGCTGCCTTCTGCGGCTTCCCATAGCTTTTGATATTCTGGGCAGCGCGTCAGCAGTTCCTCATGTGTGCCTATATCCGCTACATTCCCATGATCCAGTACGCAAATTTGGTCTGCGTTGACGATGGAATGTAGGCGATGAGCGATAACGATAACCGTTTTCTCCCGGATCACTTCGGCAATGGCTTCGTTCATTTTTTCTTCGTTTTCGGGATCCATAAAGGCCGTCGCTTCATCCAGGACGACAATAGGCGCATTTTTCAAAATGGCCCGTGCGAGGGATATGCGTTGCCGTTCACCGCCGGAAAGCTGTTTACCGCTGTCTCCGGCCATGGTATAAATCCCATGTTCCAGACGGGATAAAAATTCACCGCACTGGGCTTTTTCTGCGGCTCGTATGACTTCCTCATCGGTTGCGTCCAGCTTACCCAGACGGATATTTTCCAACAGGCTGATGTTAAACAAAAACTGCTCCTGCGCAACATAGGAGATTTGATTGTTTAGCGCTTCCAGGCTCATTTCCCGCAAATCCTGTCCGCCGATTTGAATGCTTCCGCCCGTAACATCGTAAAAATGTACCAAAAGCTTTGCCAAGGTAGACTTGCCGCTTCCGGATTCACCGACCAGCGCAGTCAGGCTGCCCTCTGGAACGGAAAGGGAAACACCGTGTAATACCTCTTCTTCGTTATATGCAAAATGAACATCTTGGAACGCGATTTCACGATGCTTTCCAGTGAATGGTTGATCGGTTTGCTGCAAGGACGGAGTAGACATCAAATCCTCCAGCGCACCCAGCTTGAAATTGATCTGTGGCATGGTGGAAATAAATCCTACAGCGCGCACCAGCGGCGCGCCGATGCCAAAAGACATGCACAGAATCAACGTCAGGTCAGTCAACGTACAAATACCGTTCCAGACCAAAAGCGAGCCGATGGGCAAGGTGAACAGGACAACACAGGGAAGGACACTGGTATATAGAGCCATCCATGGCCAGCACACCCGGAACCAATCCAGCGTGAAATCACGATATGATTTGATATCTGTTTCAAATCGATGGTAGGATTCTCCATCACGGTTGAACACCTTGACGACCTCCATTCCGTTGATATATTCCACAATGGTGTTGTTCATTTTCTGTGCTGCGCCATAATATGCTCCCATTTTGCTCATACCGGATTTGTACATCATTCCCATGGCAAGCAGGCCAATCGGCAGAGAGCAGAGAGAGAGTAGAGCCAGCTTCCAATCCACAACAAACATGGCGATAAACACAAAAACCGGTACCGACAGGTTTGCAATCCCTTCGGGCAAAGCGTGGGCCAACAGAAGCTCGATGGATTCAATGTCATCTATGAACATTTTTTTGATGACGCCGACGCCTTTTTCCTGTATGCTCCCCAACGGCTGCTTTTCCAGCTTACGCTGTAGGGAAACTCGAACATTTTCCAGCGTATGGTAAGCTGCTTTATGGGATAAAGACAGCCCTTTTACATAGAGTAACCCGTGTAGGACCGTGCACACCGCGATAGCGGCAACCAGCCATGCCATCGTTCCGACAGAGATCGATTGGCGCAGTAGCAGCGGCCGGATAATCTGATAAACAAACCAGAACGGCAATACGCTGCATGCCGTTCCAGCCAACAATACAGCCGCTGCGGCATATGTGGTTTTCCGGTATACGCCGGTGTAATCCAATACCTTTTTGAACAAAATGAACGCCTCCTTCGAAAATTAGACAACGCTAACTGCGCGTGAAAGAACAGTCCCTTCGAGGGAAGGGACATGATCTGTGGAAAAAAGAACATCGCAACGAAAGAATTAAAATTTTTCGTTTCAGAGGAAGGGAGTTATGCATCTGTGAAACCGAAAACGTAGTACCAGTTGAACAGTTTGCAAACCAGCTTACAATGGGTTTCAATCTGTTCCCAAGTAAAATTGTGGATAAAAGGCTCATAAATCGTTGTCCAGAAGGCGGACAACAGGATGTGCATTTCTGCCATGGAGATGTCCGCGCGCGTAAGCCCGCGGCGGTATGCTTCACGATAATAGTCGTATGTGGCACCAGTCATGGATTCCACCCAATCGTGTTGAAAATTAGAATAGCATGTGCCTTCGGCGCATTTCAGAAGCAGGACAAAGCCGTCGTGGCGGTCATAGAGATATTGAAACCACCACAGCATATATGCCTCGTCCATATCCCACGCTTTCATCAAAACTTCATCGGATAATGCGTGCAGATCGATATTTGCTCTTTTTTCAAATTGATTTTTGAGATCGGACACGGTATCTGCCACAACGTGACAAAAAAGTTCTTCTTTGCTGCGGTATCGTTTATATAAGGCGCCGGTCGTTACGCATGCCCGCTCACAAATACGTTGCAACGAAGCTTTTTCAAACCCAAGCGACAAAAATTCCTGTTTTGCGCTTTCCAAAATGCGCGGGTCAATGGAACGATCTGGTTTTGCCATGGCGCACACCTCCTAAATTGATAATTCAATTATCGATAATCTAATTATCAATATAAAACATGCAACGGCCATTGTCAAGGGAATTTTCTATATTCTTTCAAAATTCTCTTGACAAGCAAGAGGGAGAGAGATAAAATATCAGTGTTATCGGATAACATAGTTATTTTATGGAGGTGCATATGCGGCCAATCAATGAAAAACTGGCAGAAGAGCTGTTGGAAGCAGGCAAGCGCGAATTTTTGGAGCGGGGATTTCAAGGCGCATCGATGCGGAGCATTGCGGCTGCGGCCGGCGTTACAACAGGAGCACTATACCGGTATTATACCGACAAAGCTGCAATGTTTGACAAACTGGTATCCGAACCGGCACATGCGCTGCTGGAGCGTTACCGGGAGATTCAGATGCACTTTTCCCAATTGCCGGTGGAACAGAAGCTTTCCAATTTGCCGGAGATATCAGACGACGGGCAAATTTGGATGATGCAGTTTATCTATGATCATTTTGACGCGTTTAAGCTGATCGTCTGCTGCTCTGCCGGGACACGGTATGAATATTATCTGGATACGCTGACGGAAATCGAGGTCAATGCCAGCCACGTGTTGATCGAGGGAATGCTGGATGCAGGTATGGAGGTTCAGCCCATTGACGATGAGCTGATTCATATGGTATCTAGTATGCTGTTCAACGGCATGTTTGAAACCATCCGGCACGATATGCCGCGAGAAAAAGCCATGCAGCATATGTGCAGCCTTCGGGACTTTTATGCCGCTGGATGGTTCCGCATTTTGGGGATCTCAGATACCTGAGTCCCCAATTCTCATGCGAAAAAGTTAGCCAACGCTAATGAAAGGAGTTTTTATGGAACAGGCAAAAAAACAATCGCCCTTTGCCAAGCTGTGGATATGGGCACAGGATTACCACGGCAGGTTTTATGCAGCGATCATCCTTGCAGTCTTGGGTGTCGCCTGCAATATGGTTGCTTATTTCTGCATCGCCGCCATCATTCGTCTGTTGCTGGATGGAAGCGGGTTACAGCAATGCTTGCCATGGTGCGGCGTTTTGCTAGCGGGATATATTGGAAAATCTATTTTTTCCACTTGGTCGACAGCGATGTCGCACACAGCAACCTATCATACGCTTCGAGAGCTGCGTAAAGCTTTGCTCAGCAAGCTTTCACGGGTGCCAATGGGAACGGTTCTGAATACCCCTTCCGGCCAATATAAAACCACAATTGTTGACCGCGTGGAGGGTATGGAGCCGACGCTGGCGCATCTGATTCCGGAGATGACCTCCAATATCTTGGTGCCACTGGCCATTGCGATCTATATTTTCGTGTTGGATTGGCGAATGGGGCTGGCAAGCCTGGTTACCACTGTCATCGGCTTGATTGTCGCATCCCAAAGTGGCAAGACGTATGCTGTGCGCTGGCAGGGCGCCGTAGAAACCGGACGGCGCATGGCAAATGCCATTGTGGAATATGTGGGAGGCATACAGGTAGTCAAAGCATTCAGCCAGAGCGCTGGATCGTACAAAAAATATGCGGGTGCGGTGGAAGACAATGCGCAATACTACGTGGATTGGATGGCTGACAATCAAAAATATATGGCAACCATGCAATCGGTTACGCCCGCAGTGCTGCTACCCATTCTTCCTGTCGGCTTGCTGCTGTGGTCGGCAGGCGGGCTATCCGCCGCGCACTTTCTGACAGTAATTGTACTGTCTTTGGGGCTGACTGGGCCGCTGATCGCAGCGATGTCCTTTGTGGATGAGCTGGCTGTTGTGGGAACCAATGTGGAAGAGATTTCCGGCATTTTGGATGCAGAGGAGCTGGTACGCCCGCAAACAGATGCGGTATTGCACGGACACGGCATTGCTTTGAACCGCGTTTCTTTTTCGTATGGAACGGCACAGGAGGAGATTCTGCACGGTATTGATCTGACCATTGAACCAGGGACGGTTACCGCGTTGGTAGGGCCTTCGGGTTCCGGCAAATCCACCATTGCCAAGCTGATCGCTGGATTCTGGGATGTAACTGGCGGCGCGATCACGCTGGGCGGCGTAGATATCCGGCAAATTCCGCTGGATCAATGGAACCAGCAGATTGCCTATGTGTCACAGGACAACTACCTGTTTGACCGTTCCGTGCGGGATAATATCCGAATGGGACGTGCAGATGCTTCGGATGCCGAGGTCGAAGCAGTGGCCAAAGCGGCTGGCTGCGACGGCTTCATCCGGGATTTGGAGCAGGGATATGACACGATTTGCGGCGGAGGCGGCGGACATCTTTCCGGCGGCGAGAAGCAGCGGATATCCATTGCCCGTGCGATGCTCAAAGATGCGCCGATTGTCATTTTGGATGAAGCGACAGCAAGCATGGACCCCGAGAATGAAGCTGTGATCCAGCGCGCCATTTCTGCATTGACAAAGGGCAAGACCCTGATCGTCATCGCGCATCGTTTGTCCACGATTGTTGATGCAGATCACATTGTGGTGGTAGAACAAGGACGTATTGCAGGAGAAGGCAGGCATAAGGAACTATTACAGCATTGCCCTGTGTATGCACAGCTTTGGCAGGCATATCTGGATACACGGGATCAGATCTGAAAGGAGTAGCTGCAATGTTTGGTGTACTGAAAAAAATTTATGCATTTGCTGGGAACCGGCGGAAGCTGCTGACAAAATCCATGCTGGTGGCTTTTCTGGGCGCAGTTTTTGCTGCGCTGCAATTTCTGGCGTTGATGCTGGCTTTGGATATGGTTGTTGCGGGAGCAATCGGAAGCCTGTGGCCGGTGGTCGGTATCATGGTAATTTCTGTTGTGGGAAGAACGCTTTGCTCCTATCACTCGACCAATATGGAAACAGAAACCGGTTATTTCATGGTTTCACAAAAGCGGATTCACATTGGTGACCGTCTGCGCTATATCCCGATGGGATATTTTAACGACAACAGTTTAGGGAATATCACCGCAGTGGTCACAACCACGCTGAGCGATGTAGAAAACACAGCGGCACGATGCCTGGTTATGGTGATTGGCGGTTTCCTGAATACGCTTGCACTGTGCCTGATGCTGACAGCTACAGAATGGCGGCTGGGCCTGATCGCAATTGCCGGTATCCTGTGCTACCTGTTGGTTGCGGAGCTATCCCAACGGGCGGTATCCAAGGCTGGTCCGGCAAGGCAGCGCGCACAGATGTCGCTGGCGGAGGCTGTACTGGAGTATATACAGGGCATGAGCGTAGTGAAATCATATGGTTTGGAAAAGGATAACAATCAGACGGTGCGCAAGACCGTGGAGCAAAGCTGCGACCGGGCATTGGCATTGGAGCGGTCCGTTGCGCCGTGGTCTGCAATCCGGCAGTTGGTTGTGCGGGTTTTTAGCGTCATCCTTGTTGTGAGCGCACTGATCTTTTATAGCGCAGGCTCCCTGTTGCTGTCCCGTTGCCTACTCATGCTTATCGTATCGTTCATGCTGTATGGGGAACTGGAGAATGCCGGGAATATGTCGGATAATTTGCAGATGCTCGGGGCATCTATGGACAAAGCAAATTCGATCGACGACACGCCCACCATGGACATCGACGGACAGGAAATCCAGCCTGAGCATACGGATATTGGTTTTGAACATGTGACATTTTCCTATGGGGATCGCAAGGTGTTGGATGACGTCAGCTTTACCATTCCCCAAAAGACCACAACAGCGATTGTAGGGCCGTCCGGGGGCGGTAAAACCACGTTGTGCAATCTGATTGCCCGTTTTTGGGATGTGGACAGCGGATGCGTCATGGTCGGCGGACATGATGTCAAAGAATATAAATTGGACAGCTTGATGAAAAACATATCTATGGTGTTCCAAAACGTCTATCTTTTCAACGATACGATTGAAAATAATATCAAATTCGGAAAACCCGACGCAACGCACGAGCAGGTTATAACGGCGGCAAAACAGGCGTGCTGTCACGACTTTATCATGGCGCTGCCGGACGGATACGATACGGTGCTGGGCGAAGGCGGCGGTACCCTGTCCGGTGGTGAGAAACAACGGGTTTCCATTGCGCGGGCAATCCTAAAGGATGCGCCTATCATTATTCTGGATGAAGCAACTGCCAGCGTTGATCCGGAGAACGAAGCCGAGCTACAAGCCGCCATTGATGCGTTGACGCATGATAAAACCATTGTCATGATCGCCCATCGGATCAAAACAGTCCGCCATGCGGATCAAATTTTGGTATTGAACGATGGCGCCATTGTGCAACGCGGCACCCACGAGGAATTGATCCGGCAGAGAGGTATGTATGCTGATTTTATCGGGATGCGCCAGGAGGCTGTCGGCTGGAAATTGGCCTGATCGCACGAAAAAAGCTGTCGATGCGTTTGGGAGTCCGGCCGAGCTTTTGATTTCCTTTGTAAAACCAAGGGTATCTGCCCTACGGCATCAAAAAAACAGCGGGGCCATCGCTCCGCTGTTTTAACTGCAACTGCATATATATGCTTAGTCGTCGTCCTCAATATCCAGATAATCTTCCAGCTCATCAAACAGCTTCTTTACCTGCTTCGGCTCGATATCATCTTCAATAACCAGACGCAGCTCCTCATTCAGGCTCAACAGAAACATGCCCAGCAGAGACTTAGCGTCAACCATACCGGACTTGCCATGAATCCATACATCAAACGGGAACTTGGTTACGATCTTGTTAATTTTCTGGATGTCTTCCGTATTTTTTACACGAATTGCTCTCGTCATAGTGAAACAACCTCCTCATAAGTAACGGATATCCCTACGGTCCAGCACGTATCGGGTGATGCGCCGGAGCCTTAATCTTTCCATGGCTTCATTATATCATAGCATATTGTTTTGTCAAATAAAATGTTTCCATTTTTCTGGCAAAAGCTGTATTTTCCACAAAAACACCAAAAAAGAAGCCTTTTTCTGCCGTTCTGCTGTCCTAACGGATAAAGTTTGTCATCGTGCGCGCACCGGTTTCCGGAGGATCTACAACCCCCTTGCCATGCTCGATCAGCTTGAGCAGCCACGCCATGTTGCGGCCTAGCTTATGCATCACCTCAACACCTTCAGTATCCTGACAAACCTCTCCCTTGTCTAGGCCATGCGCCGCCTGCCAATAATCAGAAGTAGCCATGACCATTTCCATTGTATTCATATATGCATTGAGCTGCTGGTATGTTTCTAAACCACCAGAACGACGCAGCGTGACCACAGCCGCGCCTACCTTGTGGTGCAACCGGTTGCCCGCTGTCAGGAATGCGCGATCCAAGAAGCATTTCATGCCGCCTGCAATACCACCATAATATACAGGCGATGCCAGGATGATTCCATCCGCCTCTATCATTTTATCAATCCAACCGTTTACCTCGTCCTGTTGGACACAGTGGCCGTCCCCTGTTGCCAGGCAATGATAACAGGCAACGCACGGCTTTGCCTTATTTCCAACCTGCACGATTTCCAGCTCAATCCCCTGCTTTTGTAGCTCTTCGCCGATCATATTCAGGCAGATTTCCGTATTGCCGCCCTTGCGCGGGCTGCCGTTAAATGCAACTACTTTCATCTTCAACGTACCTTCCTTCTTATCCGTTTTCTTTTTCTGCGTTTTTTTGTATTATTGAAGAAGACCCGGACATACCACGGCCTTCCCTTGCAGATAAAATTTTTATGTTTGCGCTTCATCAAAATCAGATTCAGCTCAAAACCCAGAATGAGTATAATTCCCGTCAGATACAGCCATAGCATCAGGATCATAATCGCGCTGATTGAGCCATACAAGGCATCATATTGACTGATATTGGTGATATAAAACGAAAAGAGCACCGTACAGATCACCCACGCAATAATGGTAAACACCGCGCCTGGCAACGCTTCCCGCAGCCGCATAATACAATTCGGGCATAAATAACACAAGAGTAAAATAAACAGGAACATGAGCCCGATTGCAATGATAAACCGTCCATAGCTCCAAATCCATTGCAGCTGGGCAGGCAGTTCCATGTAATTGGACAGGAAATTGCGGATGCTCCGTCCCAAAATCCAAAGCACAAAGGAAAACACGATGGCAAAAATCAGGCCCGCCGCTGTCAATACTTCAAAGACAAGCTGTCCAATACCGCCGCGGCGGTTTGGGATATTGTAAATCCGATTGACTGTATGCATCAGCGAGCTCATCGTCCGGCTCATGAAATAAATCCCCAAAATACTAAAGGAGAAAATGCGCCAAATCAGCATAAACGGCGTAGTATTCCCCAGATAACGCGTGATGATTGGTGAAATGACACGTTGGATATCGCCGGGCAGCAGGCTGAGCATACGCAGCAATGTTACCTGCGAAATTTGCATAGCAGACATCAGCGTACTGACGACAAGCAACAGCGGAAAAATAGAAAACAGCAGATAATAGGACAGCTCTGCCGATGCTTTCGGTATCCCATCCGTGAAATAGCTACGCACCATGGCGGCCGCAATTTGTTTGATCGTCCTGTTTTCCGTCTCCGACCTTTTTTGCAGAACAATCCCTCCCTCTGTTCATTGTTATTTGTCCAGTATAGCACACTTCCTCATATAGGAAAAGTATTTTCATCATTTTCTTCCGGCTGAAACATCAACAGCAGAAACGCTGCTGTTACCTCTAGCTCCCGCAACGCCATCAGCCGTTCCATACCTTTTTTCGGTGTGCGGTGCGCATAAGGTGTCATTGCAAACAGGGTCCGGATGTCCTCCGGGTCGTCCAGCCGGATAGAATACGTAATATTATGTTTCCGCACCAAGCGGAACCCCTCCATATGATGCTTTTCTTCCCGGTTGCGGTACGGCGTATCATAGACTGCGCATTTCAACTCCCACAGATGTTCGGCACCCGGTACGACGCACAAGACGCAGCCGTCCCTCTTGATAATACGCCGAAATTCCTCGGCGGGCGTAGGTGCAAAGATCGAGCAAATCAGATCAGCGCTATGCATCGCCAGTGGCATATGGAACACGCTTGCAGTAACATATTGCGTATTGCAGTCCCGCTTGGCCGCATACTGTGTGGCCGCTTTGGAGATATCGATGCCTACAGACATCCCCAATCTGCCGTCTTCCTGCAAAGTGTTTGCCATTCTCCGGGTATAATACCCTTCCCCGCACCCCGCGTCCACAAAATGAACGTTCCATTTTCCTTGCGTTAAGCATTTCACCTGTTCGCACAGAGCTTCCGCAAGCCCGCTGTAATAACCGCGATCCAAAAACTGCCGACGTGCCGCCACCATTTCTTTATTATCCCCCGTATGGTCGCCGGATCGGGCAGATTGCAGTAAATTGCAGTATCCGGCACGCGCAATATCATAGCTGTGTCCATGCATACAGCAAAATGTATGTTCCTTCCGTACCAGAGACGCACCGCAATGCGGGCAAATCAACATATGATTCCCCATCCTTCCGTTTTATTTTTGGCATCTGGTGCATGGCACCATAACAATATAGCTATTATACCACAACTACAATTGCCGTTTCAAACCGGTTGTATTTTCCATGCTTTGGTGCTACAATATAGTTCGGTTTTAAGGAAGAAGGTGACGTGATGCAATCGTCGGTATGCTGTTTTTCTGGCTACCGCCCAGAAAAAATGCCTTCTTACATGCGAGAAGGTTCTACTGCTTTTGCAAATATGCTTTCCCGCCTGCGGGAAGCCATCCAAGCCGCCTCTGACAGCGGATGCCGCCATTTCCTCTCGGGTATGAGCCGTGGATTTGATCTGTGGGCCGCTGAAATTGTCCTGGATATGCAAGCGAAGGGATACCCAGTCGATCTGTGGGCCGCCATTGCTTATCCGGGTATGCAACAATACTGGGAACCTCTGTGGCAACAACGCTATGACGCGGCCCTGTCGCATGCTGCACGGATTTTTCCGGTATCTGACCGCTATCAACAGGCATGCTATATCACGCGAGATCGTTTTCTGGTCGACCAAAGCAGCCGCTGCATCTGCTTCTTCGACGGCACCCCTGGCGGCACAGCGTATACAGTGGCATACGCCCGCCGATCCGGCTTATTGATCCATAACTTAGCCGATATGCAGTTGACCTTTGAAGAATGCTTTTTTCAATAGTAGGAGGACGATGCTTTATGAACGAATTGATTACCATGTTTCTGACCTTTTTCCGTGTCGGCGCATTTACATTTGGCGGCGGATATGCTATGCTTCCGGTTTTGCAGCGCGAGGTTGTTGAAAAAAAGGGTTGGTGCACCGACGATGAACTGACCGATATGTACGCCATTGGCCAATGTACGCCAGGTGTCATTGCTGTCAATGTCGCAACCTACATTGGCTACCGCAGGCGAGGGCCGGTTGGCGCCATTTTCACAACGCTAGGTATCGTTTGCCCTTCCCTCATTATTATTTGCATCATCGCTGGATTCCTGACACAGTTTGCAGAATATGCCGTTGTACAACACGCGTTCTCCGGTATCCGCATTGCCGTATGCGCGCTGGTTACGAAAACCGTCTATACGATGGTGCGGAAAAATGTCAAAGACGTCGCAACCTTCGTGATTGTCATCGCGTCCTTTCTTTCCGTTGTCCTGTTTAATATAACGCCAATTGCTGCCGTTGTAATATGCGGCTTGGCAGGCGTGCTGTTGCACGGCGGAAACAAGAAGGGGGCGTAAAAAATGATCTATCTTCAGCTGTTTATTGAATTTTTTAAGACTGGCCTGTTTGCCATTGGGGGCGGGCTTGCGACGCTGCCGTTTTTGAAACAGATCGCTCTGACATATGGTTGGTATTCCGTCAGCCAGATGACCGATATGATCGCCGTTTCGGAGTCCACGCCGGGGCCGATTGGTATCAATATGTCCACCTACGCCGGCTTCCACGCGGCAGGCATCCCTGGCGCTATCGTGGCAACACTTTCTCTCGTTTTACCATCCTATATTGTCATCTTAATTGTGTCTCATTTTATGGAGAAATTTAAGGATTCCCCTCTGGTGAACAACATTTTTTACGGCATCCGACCGGCCACCATCGGCCTGATCTCCGGTGCCATGTTCGAGGTGTTCCTGCTTTCACTGTTCAACACGGATGCGCTGTCAGCGGGCGGTTCCATCTTGGCGTTGTTCCGCATCGTCCCGATTATCGTATATATCGTTTTGTTGCTGGCCATATGCAAGCTCTCAAAGCTTCATCCCATCATATTCATCATTTGCGGCGCTGCGCTTGGAATCATCCTTGGGCTATGATGCCGAATCATCGGACAGAAAAAAGATAGACGTGTACGGAACACAGCACCGTACACGTCTTTTTTCATGCGCTGAACAGTCCCAACAGCACAGGGACGGCCAGTAGCCGCCACAAAGCAGATCCCAGCAATAGCAGCACACATAGGATGACTGCATTCCGGTTGCGTTGCAGCGCGGCAACATACCCACTCTCCGGAGTCAGCCCGGCATCCAAAATAGCAGTACACAGCAGCAGCATGGCCGGCAACCAAAATACCGCTGAGATACCAATCGACACCACAGAAATATAAATCCCCCACAATCCAGATTCCACCAACGCAGCTGCCGCCGCAAACGCCAACAAAAAGCCGCGTACAGCCATCAATACTGCAACCCAAATCAATCTGCCAGGTACTGCGCCGAGCACCAATGCTGCCAGCATCCAGCCATAGACACCCGCCAGGCACGCGGCCACCGTGCGCAGCGTCGGCATTTTTCCCGCCGCATTGCTGGAAACCAGCCTTGCCAGATCATTGACATAGCTTCCTTCTGTCTGCGGAATGTGCATGCCGGTAAAGCTTCCCGCCAGCACGCCACACAACAGGACTGCCACAAGAAATGCAAAAACCGGAGACTGCCGCAGTCTTCGGACAACAGAAAAGCTGAAAATATTTCGTTTCATTGCCGTTCCCCTTTCCGGTTCCCTGCTAACAAGATATTCTCAGCCTGTTTCTGTTATTCGTTATTCTTTTTTACAGCTGCTCGGTTTCTACCTCGCCGATGGAGCGGAAAATATCCTCCACAGCTGACTTTATATGCTTAGGAAATCGTTGTGAGTAAGTCAAATGGCTGATATGCCTTCCATCTTCTGTGTCCTCACTCCTGACACAGACAACATGCGTTGCATTTGCAACTCGTTCCTGTATATACTCGCAGCTGCGTCCCGGCACAGTAGAGACCAGCACGCGGCCGCGCGTTGTTCCGCAGACCGAGGAGAGCAATGTAGAAAAGTCATGCTTCTCACCGGAAAGGATCATAATTTCCGAACGCAGCATGGATGCAGAGACATCCGGCGTGCAGTCAACACCAAGCCCGAGGTAATGCTCCCGTAGCTTTTCGTTTTTTTCTGCAATATGAATATTCTTTTCGGCGACAACCTTGTCCCGTAAAATACCCTTTAAAAGGCGATCGGAGAGCTCTCTTTTGCAGATCATGCCAAGTACAATACTATGCGGCATATGA
>JAUNIY010000058.1 GCA_030523305.1 Eubacteriales bacterium | reverse complement strand
TCGCCTGTGTGGTATCATAGCCAAGACTGCGCAAACGCGAAGACAATTCCTCCTGTGTTTCAATCTCATTGTGTTCAATTAGCTCAAGGATTTTGGCTTGACGCTGGAATTTCATAAAAACCTCTTTCCAACCTCTTCAAGCGGTCACTTACTGCCGCCCGTTACCTTTTCGTTTAAAATAGAA
The DNA here is from genome assembly GCA_030523305.1 of Eubacteriales bacterium. GTDB lineage: Bacteria > Bacillota > Clostridia > Oscillospirales > Butyricicoccaceae > Butyricicoccus_A. The sequence continues at coordinate 14,610 of JAUNIY010000058.1, read as the reverse complement.
TAAAAGCTGTTTCCCTTCACGCGGAGCAAACTTGTATGAAACGGCGCTTTCCGGATATAAATCCGATCCCCTTCCTCCAGCTTAAAGCCATGACGCCCGTCACAGGAAACAAAAATCGGCGCACGGTTAAAAAACTGTGGGACAACGCAAATTTCACGATGCGGCGCGAAGATATAGGATTTTGCCTGCCCTCCGCGCGGGCAAATCGGAACCATAGAAATATTTTCCGCCGTCGGTTCAATCACAGGCCCGCCGGCAGAAAGTGAATATGCTGTGCTTCCGGTCGGCGTCGCAATAATCGCGCCATCGCCATGCAGCGTGCTCACCGGCTCATTGTCGCACAAAATATCCAGTTTGCTGATATGAAAAATGGATCCCGTCTTGATAATCGCCTCATTGAGGGACATAGCCTGGTACACAAAAGCACCCGAACGCATAATCTGAACATCCAGCATCATGCGCTCATCCACCGTATAATCCCCCGTAAACACGCGTTCGATCAGACGCAGTTCGGGAAATTCCAACTCGCTCATAAAGCCGACATGCCCCAGGTTGACACCGAGCAATGGCACAGCATAGGGCGCCGCATGCTGCGCCATTGCAAGGATGGTACCATCGCCTCCCAGCACCACAATGAAATCTGCTTCGATCATCGCCTTCTGCTGCGGATAAACAAAAAAATCATTCGGTGCAAAACCCAGTTCCATCGCCTGTTCGGCGACGATGACCTGCGCGCCGAAGCCGCGAATTACGTCTGCTGTTTGACGCACAGCATATGCCATACCTTTTTTGCCGGTGTTTGGCCAAATCATTACTTTTTTAATGGGGGAGTGTAAGCGTTTCGTCGTCATGATGTGTCAATGCTCCATGTGCCTGGGCGACCACCGCAGCCGGATCCAGCTGTGCATCTTCGCCATTTTTGCCCAAGTATCCTAAAAATTCAATATTGCCTTCCGGGCCTTTGATCGGCGAAAAGGTCAGGCTGTAAACGTGAAAACCAGCATCGTGCGCATTTTGAATAAAAGATTGCAACACTTCCAGATGAATTTCCGGTTGGCGGACAACACCTTTTTTCCCTACCTTCCCTTTTCCCGCTTCAAACTGTGGTTTAATGAGGCAGGCAACACGCCCTTGTTCACACAACAGGCTTGCTACCACCGGAAGAACCAGCTTCAGAGAAATAAATGAAACGTCGATCACAGCGAGCTCAGGGACATCGTCCAATTGATCTGGCGTCACATATCGGATATTGGTGCGCTCCATACAGACAACCCGCGGATCCTGCCGCAGTTTCCACGCCAGCTGCCCATAGCCTACGTCAATCGAATAGACCTTGCGCGCACCACGAGAGAGCAGGCAGTCGGTAAACCCTCCCGTCGAGGCACCGATATCCATAACGCACAGGCCCTGCGGATCAATATGAAAATAATCCAACGCTTTTTCAATTTTCAATCCTCCGCGGCTGACAAAGGAATTGGTTTTCCCGCGTATTTCAATGGTGGCATCTTCCGCAATGCTCATCCCGGCTTTATCTGCTTTTTGATTATCCACATAGACTACGCCGCTCATAATAATGGCTTTTGCCCGCTCGCGGGATGGCGCCATGCCTTTTTCCAGCAAAAGGACATCCAATCTTTTTTTCATGCTTTGATCGCCTCCAAACAGATTTCGGCAACCGATTTGCCATCCAAATGGTACTGTTCATAGATTTGGCGCACTGTGCCCTGCGGAGCGAAACTGCTACCCGTATGGAAAAGTCGAATCCATTTGGTTTCAATTGCTTGACAGGCCAAGGTTTCCGCCAACGACTGTCCGATGCTGCCCGCATGGACAACGTCCTCAATTACAGCTACATGGCCACAGCATACAATGTTGCTGAGCAGCTCATTCGAAAAATCCGCAGTCAGGTTGTTGATTTTATATACGGCAGTGGACACGCCGTACTCACGTAATATACTCGCCGCCTGCAACGCTTCATTTATCATAATACCATAGGATACCAGGACAACATCGGTTCCTTCTTGCAAACAGACGCAATCCGACGTGCTATGGTCCTCCTGATATGCACCTTCACCGCCACGCGGATATCGCAGCGCAATTGGGCCTTCCATATGGAAAACCGCTGTCTGCAGCATACTACGCAGCTCCGCATAATTGGAGGGCGCCAGCAGCGTCATCCCAGGTATCTGGCGCAGGAATCCAACGTCAAAGACACCGTTATGCGTCGCGCCGTCTTCTCCGACAATGCCAGCGCGGTCAATAGCCACAATCAACGGGATGTGGTCGATAGCGGCATCGTGAATCAACTGGTCAAATGACCGCTGCAAAAACGTAGAATACAGCGCACAGACGGGGCGCAGCCCCCGCTTAGCCATACCGCACGACATGGCAACCGCATGTTCTTCTGCAATACCGACATCAAAAAAGCGTTTGGGATACGTTTTGGAAAAATCCGAAAGGCCCGTGCCGGAAGGCATCGCAGCCGTAATCGCACAAATTCGCGGATCTTTCTTGGCCAACCGTACCATTTCTTTTCCAAATTCAGATGAAAAACTGGATGAGGATTGCTTCAAAAACAGTCCGGTCGAAACATCAAACTGTGATACGCCGTGATAACGGTTGGGATTCTGCTCGGCAAAGGAATATCCTTTCCCCTTTCGGGTCAGTGCATGAATCAATACCGGTTTTTTCATCTGCTTCGCAATTTCCAATAGCTCACATACAGCCAAGATATCATGTCCGTCTACCGGGCCAAGATACGTAAATCCCATTTGCTCAAACATGGAGCCTGGCAGCAATGCCGATTTGACCGCGCGTTTGGATTTGGAAATCAGGTTTGCAGCCCGTTCACCTGCCGGCATTTTATCCAGTGCCTGACGCACGTCTTGCTTCATCCGCAAATATTTGGGACGAACGCGTAAACGCTGCAAATGTCGGTTCATCGCACCGACATTCTGATCAATCGACATATTGTTATCATTGAGCACGATAATCAACGGCTCTCGGCTGGCGCCGGCAGAGTTTAACGCTTCATACGCCATGCCTCCGGTCAATGCACCGTCCCCAATCACAGCAACAACAGAATACTCCTCCTGCAGTATGGTCCGTGCATGCGCCATGCCGAGCGCTATGGAAATGGAAGCCGATGCATGGCCTGTAATACAGGCGTCGTGCTCGGATTCCTCCGGCTTTAAAAAACCAGAAATGCCGCCAAACTGCCGCAAATGCTCAAATTGCTCTTTTCTTCCGGTTAATATTTTATGTGTATAGCACTGGTGCCCAACATCAAAAACCAATCGGTCGCGCGACGTATCAAAGCAACGATGCAGCGCTACCGTAAGCTCTACGACACCAAGGTTGGATGCCAGATGGCCTCCTGTGCGTGAAACATGGTCGAGTAAAAATTGCCGTATTTCCACGCAGAGTTCATCCAAATTTTCCCTGGAAAGCGATCCGAGTATGGCGGGGAGATCCTCCCGATCCAGCAGACCGTACCGTGTTTGATTTTTTTTCTCCATCTTCATAACCCCGAATCCCGCACCAATATCCGTCCAAGCCATATGCGCACCGTACAACGGAGGATATTGGATGCCAGCTTATCCTTGTATTATTATAAAACTGTTTATTGTACATCGTACATCAAAATAAAACAGTCGAATACAGCACGTGATAAGTATATCATAGAACATATGGTTTTTTCAAGGCCTATACTGTCATCGTGGAGCGGCAGTATGTCCCACTTCGAGAAAAAATATCGATATGGGATGACAATCCGTGGATTGCCGTGCTATAATAAACAGGGTATTTCGACATTTCGATATACCACGGCCAATCCCGATAGACAGATATACAGAAAGGGGACTACGAATTGAACAAGAAGACCATGATTGGCATTGGCGCCGCAGCAGTTGTCGGCGTGCTATGCGCTGTAGAATTTGGCGGCGCATATTATTTTCAAAGCCACTACACGCCTAAGACCTCCATCAATGGCATAGACGTGACTGGGAAAACGATAGAATCCGCGCAAAGCACATTGGACGAATCTGCAAAATCGTTGACTTTGACCATCCAAGGGGACGGTACTAGCGATCAGCTTGCGGCTGCGGATATCGATTTTTCCTACGATTTTGAAAACGGTGGCATGGAAACCATGCAATCTGCGTTAGAGGAGCAAAATCCTTTTGCCTGGGTCGGTGCGTTGTTCGGCGGCGGGCGCAATTACGAAATCCAATCGAAGTACGATGCAGATAAGCTAAACAGCGCTATCGCACAAATGAGCTGTCTCAATCCAGAGCAGAAGGTTGCGTCACAAAACGCCAGTGTGACCTATGCTGACGGTGCATTTCAAACGGTTCCAGAGGTATACGGAAATGAACTGGATGCTGCCGAGCTGTCCACAGCTCTGATCGAGCAACTGAATGAAGGCCACACAGAATATCAGATCGACTGCTATATTCAGCCGCAGTTGACGGAGGATTCACAAGAATTTCAGGATGCGAAAGCAAAGCTGGATGCTGCCCTCCACTCTTCCATTACCCTCAAGCGGGATGATATTTCAGTATCGCCAACCGTTGATGATATTGCTGCTGTCCTCACCATTGGCGACGACCTGACTGCCGCTGTCGATACGGAAAAGCTAAAGGAATACGTAGAAGCTAACATCGACGAGCAATTTAACACGGTTGGCAAGGAACGTACGGTTACGACGCTTGGCTGCGGCGAATTTACCATTTCCGGCGGCATCTACGGCTACGCGGTTGATGTCGATGGAGAAACGGAACAACTAGCCAAGGATATCCTTTCGGGCGGGACCGTAGAACGCGAACCCGTTTATTCACGCGAGGAAACCTATAAAGATAACGGCGGACTCGGAAATACATACATTGACGTTAGCATCAGCCAGCAAACCGTATGGCTGGTATATCAAGGTAAGCTGATCATTGAAACGCCATGCGTGACTGGCAACGTTAATAACGGCACCATTACGCCGACTGGAACGTATTGGATTGAATTTAAGCGCCGGAACTATGACATGCCGCGATACGGTGTTTCCGTCAGCTACTGGATGCCAATTGACACCTCTACCGGCGTCGGTCTGCACGATGCGGCATGGCGCAATACCTTCGGCGGAAATTATTACATTTCAACCGGCTCTCACGGCTGCATCAATCTTCCAGTCTCGGCCGCACGCACCATTTACAACAATTGTTTCGGAACCATGCCGGTTGTTGTACATTGAGCGGTATCAGAAAATACCATAGCTTTTTCTATGAAGGAAAAGCATAACCGACCTTATGATACAGTTCCACTGCGAACAAAGCACAATTCCTCCAAAGCGTACAAATCTGTTGCTTTGGAGGAATTTTTATGTCGGAATTTGGAGCATACGAATCAGATATTATGTTGCGTTGTTCATCCTGGCCGCTACCTTTTCAGGGGCCTCGATCAATCCAAGATTCCAGAATAAACTGTATACATAGGAGATGCCAAATATTTGGCCGATTGCCTTCGGACCCCGATACATCGCCGGGATAAGCAAAACCGTTGCATCGTCTGCGTGGTCGGGTTGCTCCAGCTGCATCTGCTTCAGTACCTTGTGAAATGCAAAAAAGACGGAACTCCTTGTCAATGTTTTGCTCTGTTCTTTTCTGCTCACAAGCAGTTCACCGCTGTATTCTCCGCTTTTATTTCGCTTGACTGTATAAGAGAACGGCAACCCAGAGGATGTATAAAACGGCTTCGATTGATATGCAATCATCGCTTGCCAAAGGATATCATCTAATGCATCGGTACTGGCGTTTTCATCCATCATCTGTTTCCATTGCTTGATAGCGTGATGTAAATTTTGTACCGCCTTGTGCTGCTCTGCATGCTTCTCGTTTTGTTCTGCACAACATGCGGCATTTTGTATTGCCTGTTTGGCTTGCATACTATTTTCTTTCTGTTGGATTGCATGCTTTTTCGTTTGATTGGACAAAACCGATCCCCTCCCTTTGGCAGTAGGCTATCCTAATAGCAGATGCTATTTACTCTTACTTGCACAGCGATAACATATCAACTGATATCCATGATAAGAGACTTTGAAGAAAAAGGCAAGTAAACAGAAAAATTTTCGAAACTATTCAGGCCAATGGCATGGGATTGTGCACACAATTTCTGTGTACAGTAACGTATAACCCTCTATCGAACCATAACATAAACTGATATGGGAGGTAGATGATATGTCTATTATGATTGCAACCGTGCTGGAGGTTCAGGAAAATATTCTACTCGTTCGCGAACGCCGGACGGCGCAGCGGGTATTGGTGCACACACTGCTTGCACGTCATTTCCGCCCCGGCGATATTGTTCGGATTTTATACAGCGGGGCAATGACGATGAGCATTCCGCCGCAAATTACGGCAATCCACATAACGCGGATTGGTGGCTGTCCATGCTGACGCCAATCGAGAGGGCTTTTGCCCTCTCCGCGTCCCCAAAGGCCATCTTCTTCTTTTTTGTTATTCTATACCTATTTTATAGTATTTTATCATTGTTTTCTATATTTTATTCAAAATATATTCTCGTTTTGATATATTTAATGTCGTAAAGCACCTCTATTTATGTTACAATATAAACAATAAAAATCGAAACGAGGTGTTCCTTATGGCAGCATTTGATCGTATTCTTTCTGGTATTCCCGGTTTGGACCGCGCATTGGATAACATCCGACTAGGAGACAACGTAGTATGGCGCGTATCGACAGTCGATGATTTCCGTTTCTACGTTAGGCCATATATCCGGCAAGCAATTGCGGACAACCGAAATATCATCTATGTCCGTTTCGCTCATCACGAAGAGCTGGTTCCGGAGCAGGATTCCGTCAAGCGGTACACGCTTGATCCTTCTGAAGGCTTTGAACCGTTTACGGTAGACGTACACAATATTGTTGAGAAGGAAGGCCGCGACGCGTTTTATGTATTCGACTGTCTTTCTGAATTACAGGTTGTGTGGGCTGCCGACCTCATGATGGGGAACTTTTTTCGCGTCACCTGCCCATATTTGTTCGAGCTGGACACCGTCGCCTTTTTCCCCATCATTCGCGGACGGCATTCCTTTGATGCCATTGCACGCATCCGCGATACCACACAGCTGCTGTTGGACGCTTATTATGACGGCGAAGTGCATTATGTCCAACCGTTGAAGGTGTGGAACCGCTTTTCATCTACCATGTTCCTCCCCCATCAGGTCGAAGCAAACGGTAACCTGACGCCGCTGACGGATGGCGTTGGCATCGGCAAATTCTATGCACTTCTGGATGCCGAGGAGGATCAAGCGGCAGATCAAAACCTCGACAGCTGGGAACGCTTTTTCTCTCTCGCCCGTCTAAAACACAATCAGGGCATGCTAGATGATGAAGGCTATCGGAACATGTGCCGGTTTATGATGACGCGCGATGAACGCATGGGCGCGTTGATTACAAAACATTTCCGTGCACAGGATTATTTCCGCGTCCGCAGCCGTATGATCGGTACCGGAACCATCGGCGGCAAAGCCTGCGGTATGCTGCTCGCCCGCCGTCTGATTCGTGCGTCTATCCCAGATATCGGTTCGAGTTTGGAGCCGCATGATTCGTATTACATTGGTTCCGATGTCTTTTACACCTATATCGTGACCAATGGCTGTTGGAATTTACGCGTCCAGCAAAAAACTGCCCCCGGATACTTCACGCTGGCTTCCGAATTGAAAGAAAAATTGTTGTCCGGCAGCTTTCCACCCAAAGTGCGCGAGCAGTTCCGCGCCATGCTGGAGTATTTTGGCCAAAGCCCGATTATCGTCCGTTCTTCCAGCCTGTTGGAAGACAGCTTCGGCAACGCATTTGCTGGAAAATACGAATCGGTGTTCTGTGTCAATCGCGGTACTCCGGAGCAACGTTTGGAAACCTTTGAGCAGGCTGTCCGCACGGTATATGCCAGCACGATGGATCCCTCCGCCTTGGAATATCGCCGCCGCCGCGGCCTGGATCAGATGGACGAACAAATGGCGATTCTTGTCCAGCGCGTTTCCGGCACCAACTATGGCACCTTTTTCATGCCCAGCGCTGCGGGTGTCGGATATTCCTACAGCGCATATCGTTGGCGTCCGGATATCGACCCGTCCGCAGGTATGCTGCGCATTGTCATGGGGCTGGGTACACGGGCTGTGGACCGTACAGAAGGAGATTATCCCCGCATCGCAAGCCTTGACCGTCCGGATATGACAACACTGACAACGATATCTCAAAAACACCGCTTTTCTCAGCATTGTGTGGATGTACTGGATTTTGAAAGCAATGCGCTCGTAACCCGAAAACTGGAAGAACTGCTCCCTCACTTGCCAGAATGGTACAAATACATTGTATTGGAGCATGATTATGAAGCGGAAAGCCGTCTGCGGGAACGGGGACAGTGGCGTGAAGTATGTTTTGCAACCTGCCAGCATCTGCTTGCCAACAAGAAATTTACGCGCTTGATGCGCAAAATTCTTGCAGTTTTACAGCAAGAATACGGTGTGCCTGTTGATACAGAATTTACTGTAAATTGCAGCGAAAACGGCGATTTTTCTGTCAATCTTTTGCAGTGCCGACCGCTTACAACCAGCAACGGGAGCCATTCCGTTCAAATCCCGCACCTTCCGCCGGAAACGACGCTGTTCCATTTACAGGACGCTTCCATGGGTCAATCCACCCGGCGTACCTTTGATTATATCATTCAAATTGATCCCAAGGGCTATTACAATTATCCATATACCCAGAAATCTGAGGTCGCGCAAGCGATCTCCGCAATCAACAGCAAATTGCACGGTGGTCAAGATGTATCCATGTTGCTTGCGCCCGGCCGTATCGGGACATCATCTCCTGAGCTTGGCGTACCTGTGGTATTTGCAGATATCGCCAATTTTTCTGTAATCTGCGAGGTATCAGACAGCTCGGCAGGATACATGCCAGAGTTGTCCTATGGCAGCCATATGTTCCAGGATCTGGTGGAAGCGGATATTTTCTATGCCGCAATCTTTGAATCGGAAAAGACAAAACGATATCAGCCTGATCTCTTACAGATTTATCCCGATGTATTTTCCCAGCTGTGCCCGGAGCAGCCCCAACGGATTCGCGATCTAATCCACGTATACGATGTGCGCGGATGTGGATTTACTTTATGGTTTGATCTGATGACCAGCCAGACTGTATGTGGTATTTCACAGGAAACAGAAACCTAACTATTTGTTTTGTTACTGTCATAAAAATCCCCGCCGAGAAGGATTTCTGTCTTTCCGGCGGGGATTGCGCTATCTTTTTTCTAAAGGATGAAATACGATGTTTACTGTTCTCTTGCAGCCAAAATTTTCTCGTTTGCTTTTTCCACGTTCAACCGGCTCAGGATAAGGGTAATCAACAGATTGATACCCATCGGGATCCACAAATACATGATATGCAGCATACTGATACACGAAGCAGACTGTACTGCTGCACCGCCGACATACCCGCTAACCGCAAGCAACCATCCGGCGATCGCTGTGCCAATGCCGCCTCCCAGCTTGGTACCAAGCGAGGTGCAGGAATACATTGTTCCATCCACACGTTTTCCCTTGGTCAAATACGTGTACTCGGAGCAGGTTGCAATCAGCGCATTCATATCGCCCTGTAATGGGCTCATGCCAATTGCTGCGACTGCGGTAAAGGCCAGCATCAACGGTACACTCCCCATATACCCGGCGAGCACGACGCCCAGACGTCCAAGCGTGCCAACGACATAGCCAAACAAATTCAGCTTATACATCCCTTTGCATTTTGCAACCAGCGCAGGCGTAAAGACAAGTCCCAGAATCATAGGGATATTGATCGCCCAGGAAAATACGCCGAGCAGGTTCGCATTGTTCAGCACATAGGTCATATAATAAATGCCCATATTCAGTGTTGCGGAATAAATCTGCATCAAGATATACGATCCACAAATCATCAGATAATATTTGTTGGCAATCAATAGATGGAAGGCTTCCACAAAGCTGTACTTTTCTTCCGGTTCATCTGTCTGCTTCTGCCCATTGTTTAATTCTTCCGGAGGCAGTTCTTTGACGGACATAACGGACACCGTATTGGAAATAACGCCAACAACCGCATAGATAATGGCAACCGTTCTCCACGCATGGGCGTTGCCGCCAAAATATGCAACCAGACCGACGGTGATCGACTGAATGAGCAAGCTGGTTCCAAAAGCAAACATAAATCGGATGGAGCCCATCTGAACCCGTTCATGATTGTTCTTGGTAATCAACGCAGTCAGTGCGGAATACGCGATGTTGTTCGCCGTATAAAACCCGGCATTCAGCAGCGTGTAGGCGATGAAGAACCATGCGTACTGTGCAAACGAACTCATATTGGCCGGGATGAAGAAAATCGCAACCAAGCAAATCGCACAGCCAAAATAGCCATAGAACATCCATGGACGCGCTTTTCCCATTTTACTATGGGTCTTGTCGATCATCGAACCGAAGAATATATCGCTAATGCCATCGAACAGCTTAGAAACCGCGATCAGAATGCCGACAATACCGGGATTCATACCAACCGTATCGGTCAGGAAAATCATAACAAAGGCGGACAGCAATGCATAAACGACGTTACCGGCAATGTCACCAGAACCATAGCCGACCTTGTTGTACCATTTTAAATATCTCTTCTCTTCCATTTGTAACGCTCCTTCTTTTTATCCGTTTGTTGTTGGAATGATTTTGATGTCAAAGCGGAAGCTTTCTTGATCCAACCGGTATTGCGGCAGCAAATGCGGTCCACAGCTTTCCGAGCCGATGCCATTTTGTGCGGCATCCAGGCACAGGACAATGCTTCCGCATGGAACCAGCTCATAATTGTGCTTCTTTTCCGTCAATTCTTCCTGTGTAAACACAGAAGCGTTGAAAGAAATTGGCTTTGCCCCAGCGGCTGTCAATGTCAGGTTGTTTCCTTTGAGCATCACATAGTCGCAATCAAAATGGCTCCCGTTTTCCTGCGGGCGAATATAATCCTCATGCAGCTGTTCCACTTTAGTATCAAACAAACCGTGGCTACTGGCCTGATGCTTGTCGATATAGCTCTCATATGGGCCCATACCGCAATAGCGCACATGCTTCAAATCCTGCGGTAGGAACAGGCGCAATCCGAATCGTGGAAGCTCCGGAAACTCCGTATTGCGTTGGACATCCATCTGTACTGTAACCGCACCCTGCCCGGAAATGCTCCACACTACATCCATCTTGAGGCACGGCTGTATATAGGGCGCAACCATGGACATGATGCTATGAATGCGTACCGTGCCATCCTTCATGGTATAATTCGTATCATATGCACGGCTGGTGCTGCGATGATACTGCGCATCCATCCATTGTAGCTTGATCTTCCGGTCATTATCGGTCGGCGCACGCCAGATATTGATTTCCATCGGCTTATCCAACAGCCTTTGCCCGCCAACCGTCATATCCGTGAAAACGCCGTCAAACTTGCTATATACATAGGTATACCCGTCCGTTTGAACAGTCAAAAACCGTTCATCCTCCTGTATGGTCGGCGTCGTTTTTGCACACGTGTTCTGCCATAGCGCAGCATTGGTTTGATTCCTGTTGTGTGCGTTTTCGAGCGCAAGCTCATCAAATCCCAGAAAATGCCCTTTTGGAACCAGCTCACTATCCTGCTTGCTATGATAGGATACCCGCAGGAAGCACCTGCCTGCCTGCGGAATCGGAAGGTGAATCTGGATAACAGCAGTTTCATGCGGCGCAATGTGCGGGATATCAATCTCACCAGAATACACAGCAATGCCGTCACAAATGACGTCATACCGCGCTACAGCGTAATCCGTTAGGTCAAAAAAATCCATTTGATTCTGTATGGTGATCTGTTCTTTTTCCTGATCCAAACTGACAACGCGTGCTGGCCGATATACATTGTGGAACTCCAAAAGCCCTGTATGCGGCGTGCGATCCGGGTAGACCATACCGTCCATGCAAAAGTTTCCATCATGCGGGTATTCGTCATGGTCGCCGCCATACCAATACATCTTTTTGCCGTTGCCAGCTGTTCCTTTCTCAATCGCATGATCGCAAAATTCCCAGATAAATCCGCCGCACATCGCTGTGTTACTGTCGATGATCCTGAAATAATCCTCCAGGTCGCCCGGCCCATTCCCCATTGAATGGCCATATTCGCACATCAGAAACGGCTTGTCGGGATCGTGATCCAGATATGTCTGGATGTCTTCAAAGGATGGATACATAACGCTGTAAAGATCAATGTTGGAATAATCATACGTCTTCTCTTTGCTGCTGTACTGTGCGCTTTCGTAATGGGTTAACCGGTCGGGATCAAACGTTTTTGTCCATCGGAGCGCTTCCTCAAAGCAGCAACCATACGCGCTCTCGTTTCCCATAGACCAGACTACAACACAGGTACGGTTTTTATCCCGCTGCACACAGCGTTGCGTCCTGTCCATGGTAGCTTCCAAAAATGCCGGATTGTCCGCAAACGGTTTGTTCCAGTTTTCAACATGCGTATCCCAGTTTGCATAATCGCTGCAATACAGCTCGGAAGCCCCATGGCTCTCGTGGTCGGCTTCATCGATAACAAAAAAGCCATATTGATCGCACAGCTGATAAAAGTACGGCGCATTGGGATAATGGCTGGTGCGGATCGCGTTAAAATTATGCTGTTTGATGATGTATAGATCCTGTTTTATTTGCTCCAGTCCGATGGTAGGGCCAGTGACCGGATCAGAGTCATGACGGTTGATGCCGCGGAACGTAATCGGGTTGCCGTTTACATAAATCACATTGTCACGGATGCCTATTTCACGGACGCCAAATCGGTCTGTTATGATCTCTTGCTCCGTCTGATAGACAATGGTATATAAATACGGCTGTTCCGGGTTCCAAAGCATCGGGTCTGGTATGACAATGCTGACGCTGTGCGGATAATCCGCATCCTCCTGCGCATGGGAAACTCCACTTGCTACCGTTTCGCCATTTGCATCATAAACAGTAACATATACTGGTATTTTCTGGTCTAGAAAGCGAAACCGTACCGATACCTTTGCGCAACCTTCCTGTATCGAGGTTTGCAAAAAATAATCATATATCCCTTGTTCTGGACGTTTGAGCAAATACACATCACGGAAAATACCGCTCATGCGGAATTTGTCCTGATCCTCCAAATAGCTCCCATCGCACCACTTCAAAACAAGGACGGCCAGGATATTCTCCCCTTCTTGCAGAACATCGGTTACATCAAATTCGCTTGTGGAATGGGACACCTGGCTATATCCTACATACTTCCCATTCATCCACACATAAAAACAGGAATCCACGCCTTCAAAATTCAGATATGCCCTGGGCGCCGCGGCATCCTTCTTATATGTGAACGTATGGATATATGCACCGCATGGGTTTTCCCGCGGCACATGAGGCGGATCAAGTGGGAACGGATACCGGATATTGGTATATTGATGTTGGTCATATCCATGCATCTGCCATGCGCTTGGGACAGGCAAAACGTCGTATTCCGTCGCGTCGTAATCTACTGCATAGAAGTTGTCGTGGAGGTCATAAATACTGGCGTAATATTGGAATTTCCAGTCACCATTCAGTAGCTGCATGCGATCTGAATGCGTCCGGTTTTCCACCAGGTCCTCCATCTGCTCGGAAGCCGGAATGTAATAGGCCCGGTTCGGCATGGTGTTATGGTGCAGCACGTGCAGATCTTCATAATACCGTGGTACAATCATTTTCGTTTTCCTCCCTGTGTGATGTTTTTTTTACCGCATTGCGGCTGTATCAGCGATGGATATCTCGCGGAATACCGCGGATATCCTAGGTATCTGTTTTTTCCATTGCTCTTCCCTGCCATTAGACGTATAATAAAACCATCATGATATCGCATGTCGCGGGAAAGGAAATCACATGGAAGACGCTTATGTTTTGTCCTTTGAAAACAAAGAACATCATTTTCAAGAGCTGCATCTGAATTTCTGCGGCCATTCGACCTGCCATCCCGGGCACCATATCGGCCCCGCTGCCCATCCCTGTTATGTGCTGCATTATATCCTCGAAGGAAAGGGTTGGTATCAAATTGATACCCGAACCTATTCGCTTGAGAAAAATCAGGGTTTCCTGATGGAGCCGGACGTCGTCTCGTCCTACGAAGCGGATACCATGGAACCGTGGAGGTATCTATGGATCGGATTTGAAGGCTCCTATGCCAAAGAGCTTTTGCAGCAAATCGGGCTTGGCCATCACACGCTGACCTTTGACGCAAATTGTGGAGAGCAGCTGCTTTCCTTCGTGGATAACATTCTCAACTGCGAATTGTCGGGGATTGAACAGGAATTATACCTGCAAGCTCAATTGTTTCATTTTCTATCCTGTTTGTCGCATCATTTTTCCGTCAATCCCAATGTGTTTCAGCGCAACAAACAAAATTATTATGTCCGCGCAGCTGAAGCGTTTATCAGGGAAAACTATGCAGAGGACATCAAAATTCAGGATATTGCAGACGCAGCCGGCATCAGCCGCAGCTATCTGACCATTCTGTTTCAAAATATCCTTCACGTA
>JAUNIY010000231.1 GCA_030523305.1 Eubacteriales bacterium | reverse complement strand
TTTATATTTCCCTCCCATAATATAGGAAATGACATAACTTGCTCCTGTAATAAATGTCAATAATCCGGCAGTAAAGAATTCCACCTCTCTGCTGACTGCAAGCGGAATAAGGATGGATATACTAATCAACGCAATAACAAAAATCGCCGATATTTTCTTGTATTCTTTTCCTGTTGCCGTAAAAATTCCATTAACCGTCTTCCAGTCTCCAACTGCTAGTGGGTCATACAATGCCTGAACCGATGCCGTACCCAAACCAGCTTCAAGCAGAACCAGATACGCCATTGCCTGATTGATTGAAGTTGTTAATCCATTAAGCGTCGAACCAAACGCAAGTAATAAATATCTTTGGACAATAAGACCTGATATTAATGAGACTATCCTGCAGACAATTGACATTGTCATATTCTTTGATGCTGCTCTCATTTACTCTCCCACGATTCTTAAAACTTTATCCACAATGTCTTCATTCCGATACTCAAACTTTTGAGCGGATTTCGAGAGCATATCCATTAGAAGTTGATTGCTGGCCAGCTCTTTACACGAATTAAAAATTCCATCCGCCGACATTTCACAAATAAGTCCGTTGACTCCGTTTTCAACCACTTCCGATGCCGACTCATAGTTCGTTGTGATAACAGGTTTGCCAAGTAGCAGTGCCT
This sequence comes from Eubacteriales bacterium, assembly GCA_030523305.1. Taxonomy (GTDB): domain Bacteria; phylum Bacillota; class Clostridia; order Oscillospirales; family Butyricicoccaceae; genus Butyricicoccus_A. Next base: position 1,635 of record JAUNIY010000231.1, on the reverse strand, counting down.
CATTCGCAACCATTGGATGTGCCTCGAACTGAGATGTCAGAACAAACACATCACACGCATTGACTACCGGGAATGGATTACTCAATCCTCCGGTCAAGGCAACTACATCCGATATATTCTCTTCAATAATTGCTTTTTCAATTTGTCCAAATTGGTCACCATTACCTATGATCATCCAACAAAAATCGATTTTTTCCTCCTTCAGCCTTTTTGCTACCCGTATAACCCGATCAAATCGCTTCTGTTCTGCAAGTCTCCCGGAAGACACAAACTTGATTGCATGATTCTCCAAAAGATCCAAAACATGAGCTTTACTTTTTATATCTCCCAAAACGAGTTCAATAGGCACCTGTGCTTTGCTCCGTATAGAATCGCTTCTCAATGTATTATACACATAGTCAATCTTTTCAGACGGAAGCCCTGATTTCTCCTGAAAGTTACTTCTCCCCGCTTTAGAAACACAGACAACTTTATCGAAAACGCTATACAAACATCGCAGATTCTCCGCTCCGCCACAGATTTTTTTCACGTTATCATAGTCATTATGAACCCATGCGATCTTTTTTTTGCACTTGATCTCTGCCACAAAAGACGTTGCTATACTTTCTTGATACGCAACCACACAATCATATTTGTCGTTATATTTTTTTGCAGCATGAGCATAAGCAATGTTGCTCGTCGCTTTATGACAGATTTTTCCAACGACCGCCAAGATAGCTCTCAGTGTAATCAAGTCGTATCGCCCTAGCTCCTTCAGCTTTGGGCGCGGCGTTGAAACAGCTTGCAGAAACTTGTCCTCTGCCAGCACATTGGTTACATCTTGTGCTTGTTCGAGCAATTCTCCATAACGATCCATAAACAGAACATCGACATCTAATTCATCTTTATGCATAAAAGAAAGAAGGTTTAGCAGTGAGGTCATCGATCCGCCAAATCCGATTCCTTGGAGCACAAACAGTACTCTTTTCATTTTTTTCTCCCTGTAAACGGCTCATCCGGGCGCAGTCCCATAACCTTTTTTACATTCTTTGCCACAAAATGCCTTACTCGCATGGAAAAAGGTGGTGTCACAATATCATCGATTTTCTTTTCGTATGTTAAATCAGTCATTACACAAGCAGGATGTACAAGCGGCAATTGGAGCGGATACGACGGCATTCCACAAAATCTCTTTGTCATTATTTTTGTCATCGAATTTCCTCCATGCTCAGATTCTGCATCTACTCCGATATTTTTGATTTGGTTGCATACAGGAGAAATACCATACATACTGTTCGTTCTAATACTAAAGCACATTTGGTAATCCCACGAATAAGGCTGCTTTCCTCCCTTCATCTCGCGCTCATACCGAAGTAGCGGTGTCAAATAGACCTCTTGCATTGCCTTATTGGGAAAATCATCAAGGAATCTTTGACGCACATAGAGATTTTCAAACGCCTTAACTTCGCCATCGTAATACTTCAGGAACTTATCTGACCACGATGCCCAGCCGCAGGGAAGCATATGCTTTGTAAACACATAACTTGCACCGCTCTCAGATTCATATTTTCCAAGATAATTCGTTCCACAGATCCATAATATCCGGTTATCATCTTGATATTTGGTCAGGAGTTCCTCACAATACGGAAAAAAAGT
>JAUNIY010000057.1 GCA_030523305.1 Eubacteriales bacterium | reverse complement strand
CGGGATATCGACCTTAATCCGATTGTCTCCTACCAACTCTACCGTAGCTTCGGTATAACCCAGGGAATCCAGGCGCTTCTGCATCATGGCCTGCACCGATGCCATATCGGTTGATAGCTTGGATGTATCATAATCGTCATCCAGAATTGCTTCAAACGTAATGGAGGAACCGCCGACCAGATCAAGCCCTCGTCGGATACCATTTTCCTCGTCCAGTACGCTGGCAATTGACAGCGGCCCCACGTTGAGTCCAAATGCCGCCGTACAGCAAAGGATTGCAATCACTGCAATGACGGCGACAAAGGACAGGATACTTTTTTTCAAAATCACTCGCCTCCTAATGCGACAATAAGCGTATTTATTATATATGATAACCGTACTAAAGTCAATTTTATCTATGTGAAAAAATACCTTTGGGCGGCAGCTTTCCCCTTCTGCCTTATCCGCTGCGCCAAAAAACGCCCAAGATGCAGATTCGTCTGCATGATATCTGTTTTATGACGTGCAAACAGACGGGGGAAGCAGTTGCTTCTCACCCGCCTGTTTGCATATTCTTTGGCTTTGCAATGCAGCCCAGTCAACACCTTGATCGTCGTTCGATGATATTACAGTCCCAAGCTTTCTACCCAAGCCTGCACATCTTCTGTCGAAGCACCAGATGGGAAGCGTTCGCCTTCGAGCCAATTGCCGGTTCCTGCCGCCTCTTCCAACAGCTCGCCGCTTTCTCCCAACCCCGAGCTGGAAGAGGTGCAGAACGGGATGACAGTTTTGCCTGTGAAATCATTTTCTGCAATAAACTCGTCTATCGGCCATGCTGCAATGCCCCACCAGATCGGGTACCCGATAAAAATGGTATCATAAGATTCCCAATCTGAAACCGTTGCCGCAGTCAGTTCGACCGTCCTGGCATCCGGATTCTCATATTCATACACAACCCTGCTGTCTTCATCTCTCCAATCCAGATCGGCGTCGCTATACGGTTCCGCCGGTTCCAGCTCAAAGACATCGGCATCCATAGCTTCCGCAATATCGTTCGCTACATCTTCGGTATTTCCAGTTGCCGAATAATAAACAACCAGCGTTTTTCCATCTTGGGAATCCGGCTGCGCGGGCTGCGTGTCCGCAGATCCTTCTCCGGACTGTCCAGCAGATTGCTGTGCACTGCCCGCCGGTTCAGAAGACTGCGCTGCTGTAACACCATCTCCGCTATTCTGGCTTCCGCAAGCTGTTAAAACCAATAAACACATCGCAAATGATACTATCGAAACGATTTTTTTCATCATAGATTCTCCTCGCTTTCCAAACCAATGGATTGATACGGTTGATTTGTTTGATTTTCTATGTATATAGTATAAAACAAAACGAGGCTTCCGCAGAAGTCTCGTTTTGTTCATAAGCTAATACCCATAGGTTCATACATTCACAGGAGAGTACATGCCAGCCTATGGGAAAGCCCTTTCTTTTATCAGCGATTGCAGGCGGTGATGCCGTAAATGGCACAATTACCTTTCGTATTCAAATTCCATATCGCCAATGACAACCGGATCGCCGTCGTGAATGCCCATCTCCTCCAGCTTATCAAACACGCCGGCTGCACGCAAACGGCGGTCAAGATACTGCCTGGATTCATAGTCGTCAAAATTGATGGAAGCAAACAGGCGGTCGATCCACTCGCCTTCCACAATATAATATTCGTTCATGCGCTTGTACGAAATGGTATCCTCGGTGACCGGCTTGTCCACCGGCTCCGGTACAAATTCTGGTTCATACACGATCACAGGCGGCAGTGTTTCCAATGCCTGCCAAGCCATGTGCATCAGCTCGCGCACACCTTGATTGGTAGCGGCGGACATTTCCGCATAGGCAAAGCCATGCTCCTCCGCCCATTGTTTGATTGCAGGAAGCTGAGAGCTTTCCTCGTCAAAAATCAAATCTGTCTTATTCGCGACAACAATCTGCGGACGCTTTTCCAAATCAATAGAATACTGGCTCAGCTCGTTGTTGATTTTCTCTAGATCGTCGACCGGATCTCTGCCCTCGCTCCCGGCTGCATCGACGATGTGCAGCAGCAGCCGGCATCGGTCAATATGACGCAAAAATGCATGGCCCAAGCCCGCACCCTCCGACGCGCCTTCAATGACACCCGGGATATCCGCCATGACGAAGGATTGGCCTTCCCCAATGTGAACCACACCCAGATTTGGCGTCAGCGTAGTAAAATGATAGTTGGCAATCTTGGGACGCGCCGCAGACGCCATAGACAGCAGTGTTGATTTGCCGACGTTGGGGAAGCCGACCAATCCAACATCGGCCAAAAGCTTGAGCTCCAGGCGGATTTCCAGCTCCTGTCCCGGCAATCCCGGCTTTGCAAAGCGCGGCGCCTGTCGGGTCGGCGTCGCAAAATGGGAATTGCCCCAACCGCCGCGTCCGCCGCGCGCCGCAACAAACGGCTCGGCATCCGACAAATCCTTGATGACCTGTCCGCTTTGCGCATCGCGCAGGATCGTCCCACGCGGCACACGGATGACCAAATCCTTGCCATCCTTTCCGGAGCAGCGTTTGCTGCCGCCTGACTCGCCGGGCGACGCGGTATATTTTTTCTTATAGCGGAAATCCATCAGCGTAGACATGTTATCGTCTACCTGAAAGATAACCGAACCGCCGCGCCCACCGTCGCCGCCGTCCGGCCCGCCGGAAGCAATGTATTTTTCGCGGTGAAACGACACCTTGCCGTCCCCGCCCTTGCCGGAACGAATCCAAATCTTTGCGGTATCTATAAACTGTGGCATGGTAACTCCTTTCCATAACCGATTGGAATAAAAAAGCACCTCAGACGGCTGATGTCCGAGGTGCCTTTCGCATCAAAACATATCTTACTGCTCAATTTCGTAAACAGAAACGCGCTTGCGGTCACGGCCAAGGCGTTCAAAACGAACAACGCCGGAAACCTTTGCGTAAAGGGTGTCATCGGAACCGATACCGACATTTACGCCCGGATGGATATGGGTACCGCGCTGGCGAACCAGAATGTTGCCTGCCGGTACGACCTGACCGTCAGCACGCTTTACGCCAAGTCGCTTGGACTCGGAATCGCGGCCGTTCTTGGTAGAACCTACACCCTTTTTATGAGCGAAAAACTGTAAGCTGATCTGAAGCATGACTTACACCTCCATAACTTCGATAAAATCCTGATATCGCGCCTTGAGATTGATCAAATACAACATCAACGCGCTGAGTGCATTTTGCGCCTGAATCTCCTCCGCCTCTTCCAGCTGATCGGGAAGCGCGATACGGATGCTGGCATGTTGCTCGTCCACTTCCGTCGTGAGCGCAAGTCCCAAGACATCCGCAAGCAAACAGCTCGTCAGATCCAGATTCGCAGATACCGCCGCACATACAATATCCTCACCTTCCTGCGCATAGCCTGCGTGGCCTGTGATTTCTACTGCATCAATGCGGCTGCCTGTTGTGAAAAAACGGGCGGTTGTCATCTTACGCGTTGATTGCGCTGATGGTTACCTTGGTATACGGCTGTCTATGACCCTGCTTACGGCGGTAACCCTTCTTCGGCTTCATCTTGTAGACAATAACCTTCTTCTGCTTGCCAGTCTTGTCAACCGTGCCAGCAACCGTTGCGCCCTCAACATACGGAGCGCCTACCTTCAGGTCAGCGCCCTCGCCAACTGCCAGAACCTTGTCGAATGTAACGGAAGCGCCGTCTTCCACGCCGAGCTTCTCAACGTAAATGACATCGCCTTCGGATACTTTGTACTGCTTGCCACCGGTTTCTAAAATTGCATACATTGCGGTAGCACCTCTCTTTCTTCCATAGAGTCACGCTCTTGCGGGCGGCGTCGGAACACACTTATACAACCCGATCGATGCGGCTTGTATTATATTACCATAGCATCGACGTTCTGTCAATTTTATTTTCTTTATTTTTTTGATAAAATAATCCGCGTTTCGTGCGAAACATTGCGCAGCTTTGACAGGACTGCCGGTTAAACCGATTCCTTTCCGTCCACGATGCCGTGATGCAGCTTTGCCGCCTTCAGGGTATTCTTCATCAGCATGGTAATCGTCATCGGGCCTACGCCGCCGGGCACCGGGGTCAGATAAGCGGCTTTCTCGTTGACCTCGTCAAAGCAGACGTCGCCGCACAGCTTTCCGTCCTTGCGGTTCATGCCGACATCGATGACCACAGCGCCTTCCTTGACCATATCCGCTGTGACAAAATCTGCCCTGCCAACTGCCGCTACCAGGATATCCGCCTTTGCGCAGACCTCTTTCAAATTTTGTGTGCGGGAATGGCAGATGGTAACTGTGCCATGCTTGTGCAGCAGCAGCATGGCCATTGGCTTGCCGACGATGTTGGACCGTCCAATGACGACACAATCCTTGCCCTTTGGATCAATGCCATATTCCTCGAGCAGCTGCATGACGCCTGCCGGAGTACACGGCAGAAAATCAAAGTTGCCTACCATAATCTTGCCTACATTGACCGGATGGAATGCATCGACATCCTTTTCCGGCGAAATGGCGTCGATAATAGCCTGTTCGTCAATATGCTTCGGAACCGGAAGCTGGCACAGGATGCCGTCGATCATCGGATTCTGATTCAACTGTTCAATCAGCTCCAGCAGCTGCTCCTGCGTTGTCTCTTCCGGCAACGCATATTTTTCGGAATAAAAGCCGCATTCCTCGCATGCGCGCTCCTTGTTGCGCACATATACCTTGGAAGCCGGGTCTTCACCGACAATGATAACCGCCAGTCCCGGGCGCACGCCCTGTTCCTTCAGCCGATTGACTTCTTCCAAAATGCTTCCACGTACCTTTGCAGAAACCATTTTTCCATCCATACGAATTGCACTCATGTTGTTTCCTCCTTATCATCGCTGCTAATATTGTCCACATGCCGCAAAAATGGCATTTTCCGGTTTAACAGGAAGCCGCCCAGCCCGATGATGGCGCAAATCAATGCGACCATCTGTGAGACCCGGATCCCTGTCCCCCATAGATACAAGCTGTCCGTCCGAAGGCCTTCAATAAAGAACCGCCCAAAACCATACCAGCCCAAATACAGCAGCAGGTCCTCACCGCGATATTTCCGCTTTTTTGAAACGAAATATAACACAATCAGCCCAATCAGATTCCATGCCGATTCATAAAAGAAGGTCGGATGATTCCCCGCTGCACCAGCCTCATCCAGCGTGCTGCCAATCACCATGCGCCATGGCAGCGTTGTCGAGCTGCCATATGCCTCGCAATTGAAAAAATTACCCCAACGCCCCAGCGCCTGGCCGATTGGAATGGCGCATGCGCACAGATCAAGCATATCAAACACATAAATTTTCTTCACTTTGCATAAAACGACAATGGCAAGTATACCACCAATAATACCGCCATAGATCGCCAATCCTCCGTGCCATGTGGCAATGATCTCAAGAAAGCCGCTATCCCGATATTGATCCCATTGGAAAATGACATAATAGATGCGGGCAAACACGATGCCAACCGGTATCGCAAGCAACACCGTATCATACAAATCGTCCTTCCGGATGCCAAAATGCTGCGCACGCCTAGACGCATACACCACCGCGAGCACAACGCCCAGCATAATAACGATTCCATACCAATAGATCGGCTTGGAACCAATCTGGAAAGCGATGCTGGAAAAATGAAATTCCAGCCCCAGCCCTGGAAATGATACGATCTGGTTCATGCCTTAGCCTCCTTTTTCGGTGCAACGACAGCCAGCGTGGTCATGCCATCGCGTGCCCATTGACGGATGCGTTCCAATACCTGTTCCGTCGTGACCTGTTGCAAAATCTCTGCAAAATCAAAGCACTGCGCACCGGAGAAACATGCTTCCGCCTGCATCCGGCAGATCTCAGCCGGGTCATTGGTTTGGCGGATATATCTGCCATACGCCGCTTTTTTCGCCCGGTTAAATACCGCGTCCGCTAGGCCCTCCGATGCGATTCGGCGCATTTCATCCTCCAACGCTTCCCGCACAACCTGGGGGTTGTCACTTTCACCACTGAACAACGCGCAAGCACCGCCGGAAAACGTAAAATAATTCGGCTCAAACGTGCGGTTCAGCACCCCCTTTTGATACAGCGTATCATATAATACAGTGGATTTTCCGCAAACACAGGCCGCAGCCAGTTCGCCAATCAGCTGACGTCGATATGGTTGCTCCGGTACGGTATCCTTGCACCCCAGCATAAACAGCGGGCGGGACACCGCCATATTTTTCTCAACATACGAAGCGGCCGCCTGCTCCGGCTCCACACCATAGGAACGCGACGCGATCGTCGCCGACTGTGTCGGCGTCATCCGTTTCGCCAGATCAACAACCTGATCAAAATCATATTGTCCGCAGACGATCAGCGCAAGGTTAGAGGGAGCATAAAAGCCGCGATGGCATAGTTCCAGTATCGCCGGATCAATCGGCGCAATCGACTGCCTGCTGCCTGCCACAGAGATCCGGACCGGATGCACCGCATACAGCCCTTCCATCACCCCGACATATGCCTGCCAGGACGGCCGGTCATCCAGCATACTGATCTCCTGCTCGATGATCCCTTTTTCTTTGGCAACGTTCTCCTCTGTAAAATACGGCGTTGTCACAAAACGAAGCAGAATTTCCAGGCATTCTGCAAACCGGCTGGTACAGGTAAAATGATATGCGGTCATGGTATGGCTGGTAAACGCATTGGGCTGCGCTCCCAGTGCGGTCAACTTCTGCAACGCATTGCCGTCTTTTTCTTCAAACATTTTGTGTTCAAGGAAATGCGCGATGCCTGGCGTGACATCGTATGTCCGCCCGTCCAGCGTGAAATTGCAATCGATGGAACCAAAATTCACTGCCAGCATAGCAAACGTTTTTGCGCTGCTCTCCCGCGGAATACAGTAAATGTGTAAACCATTGTCCAGTGTCACGGTTTGAATGCTCTCGTCCAAGCGCGGATAGGATCGTGTCGTCATGCTCCCGCTCCTTTCAGGAAATATACGGTATCCGGTACGGCTTTGCGCGCCGCTGCGGTGACATCGGCAACCGAAACCTGCTCAATGCGTTCCATCAGCTGATCCAGCGTCTCCGTCACCCCGGATGCAGCCTGTGCTTGATAAAAATATTCCAACATAAGCGGTGAATCCTGCGTAGTACGCAGTGATGCCAAAACTGACCGCTTTGCCGCTTCTACTTCCTCTGCCGTCAGGCCGCCCGCCTGTATATCCTCTAGCTGGCGTAAAATCTCCGCTCTGGCCTTTGGCTCGCTCTCGTTTTCAATGCCTGCGGCCACGACAAGCAAGCCTTTGTTTTTATCGGTCATGGAAGACGCATAGTAGCACAAGCTCATCTGTTCACGCACTGTGCGGAACAGCCGGGACGAAGCCGTCCCGCCAAAGCAAGCATTGAAAACCACCAAGGCCGGATAATCTACATCCAATACCGTAATACCGGAGCGCAAACCGATGGTCAGCTTGCCTTGTGTCACCGGCTCCTCTTCTGTGATTTGCTGTAATCCCGGATGCAACGGCTTTCTCGGCACATCAAACTGTGGAAGCTCCACTTTTTCCAATACTGGCCGCTCGCGCATGGCTTCTGCCAGCTGCTGCGCCACTGTATCGGATGTCAAAGAACCATAATAAAACAGCTCCAGCGGTGCAGTCTGCATAACCGATCGATACTGCGCCTCCAATTGCTCCGGTGTAATGGTCCGAATGACGTCGATATCGCCCAGCTCACACAGGCTATACGCTTCCTCCGCACACATATACTGATACATGCGCTGAATCGCCCAGGTCCTTTTTTCATCAGTACGTGCGGCAATCTTCGCGCACAACTGTTCCGCTTCTCGATTGACGGTTTCCGCGGTAAACGGCGCCGGATGCAGCAACAAGGATGCCATCAGCTGCGCTGTGCTGGAAAACAAACGCTCCTCCGGCTGCATGGCATACCGTTCATCCATGACATCCGCTACAAAGCCAATCAACTGTACCTCTCCGCATTTTCGGACAATCGGCTCCAAGCGGGCGCCATACAGCTCGTCCAAACAGGCAGCAACCGCTTGCTGGCCACGGTAATCCTGGCAGCTGCTCCGCAGTACATACGGCAATAACGCTGCGAGACTTCTGCCTGGGGCGCCAAGCGGCAAGGCAAGCATTGCGCTCAGGCAAGAGGTTTTTGTCCGCTCTGCCGTGACGCAGGTCAGCCCTATCCCTTGTTTGATTTGTACTCTTGTTATATTATGCATAGTTTTCTCCATCATCATCGGAATCCTCCGGAATCAAATCCGGTTCTTCATTCGCATGTTGCTATTATATCGCTGTTTTTTCCATTCGTCTACCGTTCCCCTGTCATTTTCCCTTTCTTTTTTCGTTGCAATTCCTGCTCTTCCATGATATCATGATATTTTGATAAAACACTAGGCGTTATCTGAAAACCAAGAAAATGAAGAATATTTCGCAAAGACGAGGTGGATGCAAGGCACGATCACGCAGGAATCCTTTCGGATTTTAAGTGATTGTAACGGTGAAGCCGCCCGTATTTGTAGAAATAGTCAAAATTTTCGACTTTTCAGATACGCATTAGGAAAGGGGTTGAGATATTGGCAAAAAAGAAACGGCGCTCCCCCGCTGCAACAGCTTTTCTTTGGATTTGCCTGATTGTATATTTGGCTTTGTTGCTCCGGGTCATTCTTTTTAAATTTGATTTCCACACAATCATCGACATTTTGAACGATGAGGATGAGTTGGCGCTGACCCGCGTGAATCTTGTCCCCTTTCAAACCATCCGCTTTTACCTGTTCTCCGGGCGCGTGTCGGATGCCATCGCTTTCCGCAATATTGTTGGCAATATCGTGGCCTTTGTTCCCATCGGCATCCTTGTCCCATTGTTGCGCCGCGATCTGAGCCTCGGTTTTACGTTTCTTGTCGGCTTTGCGCTCAGCGCTGCCATCGAAGTGACGCAATACATCACGGGGCTTGGCTCCTGCGACATCGACGATCTGATTTTGAATGTGCTCGGCGCAATGTCGGTCACACTGATTTTGGCTGGTATCGATCTGTTGACACTTCTTGTGAAAAAAATCGCAAAAATCCTGTCAAAAATCTCTTGACAAACCGCGCGCCCGGGTTTACAATAGCGAAGTATTGTAAAGGAGATTGCCTTTACAAAGGTGTAGAGCTTTACAATCCCACGAACCGTCGGAGGTGTGGCATGAAGAACAAACCGTTTGAAATGTGCATGCTGTATGACTTTTATGGAGAAATCCTGACAGAAAAGCAGAAGGAACTGTTTGATCTGTATTACAATGATGATTTATCCCTGGCTGAGATTTCCGAGCACATGGGTATCACACGTCAAGGGGTACGCGACGGCATCCTACGTGCCGAACACGCGCTGCGCTCTACAGAAGAAAAGCTCGGCCTAGTTGCAAAATATGGTCAGACACAGGCAAATTTGGAACGGTTGGCCGACATCGTCTGGGAGCTGCGCAGCATCAACAATGTGCGATACCATGATCCGAAGATTGCAGAGCTTTGCAATCAGGCGTTTCAAATCGCGAGGCAGCTGTCGGAATAAGGAGAAACCATGGCATTTGAGGGACTTTCCGAAAAAATTACTTCTGCCTTTAAGAAGCTCAGAAGCCGCGGCCGTTTGAGTGAAGCCGATGTAAAAAGCGCGATGCGCGAAATCAAGCTGGCGCTTCTGGAAGCCGATGTCAACTTCAAGGTTGTCAAGGACTTCACAAAAACTGTAACCGAACGCGCAACCGGCGCAGAGATTCTTGAAAGCCTTTCCCCTGCTCAGCAGGTTATCAAAATCGTAAACGAAGAGCTGACCCGCTTGATGGGCGGTTCCAATGCAAAAATTAACATTTCCCCGAACCCGCCCACCGTCGTCATGATGGTTGGCCTGCAGGGCGCTGGCAAAACGACAAACGGTGCCAAGCTCGCTGGGCTTCTGAAAAAGCAGCAGCAGCGCAGACCGCTTTTGGTTGCCTGCGACGTATATCGTCCGGCTGCCATCGATCAGCTGAAGGTTGTCGGCGGAAAGCTGGATATCCCGGTCTTTGAGATGGGACAGGGCGATCCAGTTGAAATTGCAAAGGCCGGTGTCGATTACGCAAAGAAAAACGCGTATGACCTTGTTTTCCTGGATACTGCCGGACGTCTTCATATCGACGAGGCGCTGATGGACGAGCTGAAAAACATCAAGGCTGCAGTCAATCCGTCTGAAATTATGCTGGTTGTCGATGCGATGACTGGTCAGGACGCAGTCAATGTAGCGAAAACATTTGACGAAGCGCTTGGCGTAGACGGTATCCTCATGGCAAAAATGGACGGCGATGCCCGCGGCGGCGCAGCATTGTCTACCAAAGCGGTTACCGGTAAGCCGATCAAGTTTATTGGCACCGGCGAAAAGCTGGGAGATATCGAGCCGTTCCATCCCGATCGTATGGCTTCCCGTATTCTCGGTATGGGTGATATGCTCACGCTGATTGAAAAAGCACAGGAAAATTACGATGCCAAAAAAGCTGCTGAACTAGAAAAGAAAGTTCGCGCGAACCGCTTGACATTGACAGACTTCGCCGAACAGCTCGAACAGTTTGAAGACCCGGAAAAAATGCAGAGCATGCTCAAGATGATCCCGGGCATGGATGCGAGCGCGCTATCTGGCGCACAGGTTGACAGCAAGGCTGTCGGGCACACCAAGGCGATCATCAATTCCATGACGCCAAAAGAGCGGGATAATCCATCCCTCATCAATTTCAGCCGGAAAAAGCGTATTGCCGCAGGCTGCGGGCTGAAAATTGAGGACGTCAACCGTCTGCTCAAGCAATTTGAGATGATGCAGAAAATGACCAAGCAATTCAACAGCATGGCAAAACGCGGCAAGAAAAAAGGCATGGGCTTCCCCGGCCTTGGTAACATGGGCAAACGCGGCGGCGGTTTCCGCTTCCCGTTCTAATTCTTTTATTTTGCGTAAAGAAATTTACAATAATCAACTCACAGGAGGTGAAAACCATGGTAAAAATCAGACTTCGCAGACTGGGTGCTAAGAAGGCTCCTTTCTACCGCATCGTTGTCGCAGATTCCCGTTTCCCGCGCGATGGTCGTTTCATCGAGGAAATCGGCACCTACAACCCGCTGACCGATCCGGTTGAAATCAAGATCGATAGCGAGCGCGCACAGCAGTGGATCAAGAACGGCGCACAGCCGACCGATACTGTTCGTGCACTGCTGAAGAAAACCGGCGTACTGTAATCAAGTGAGGTTGTTTAGATGAAAGAACTTTTAACCTACATCGCAAAGAACCTTGTCAACGACCCGGATGCAGTCAGTGTGACTGAAACCACGCAGGGTGAGGAGATTATTTTTGAACTCCGTGTTGCTCCTGACGATATGGGTAAAGTCATCGGCCGTCATGGTCGCATAGCGAAGGAAATTCGTACCTTGATGAAGGCGGCCGGAAATCGTCAAAATAAAAAGGTATCTGTCGAAATTGTCGACTGAGTCTTTTCAAGAGCCGCAATGCGGCTCTTTTTTTCTATCAGCAGAATACCATTTCCCGTGGAGGATTTTATGAAAAAACAATATCTCGAAATCGGCAAAATTGTCAATACGCACGGCATCCGTGGCGATGTGAAGGTACAGCCGTGGTGTGACTCTCCCGATTTTCTCGCTGAATTTGAAATCTTATACCGCAAGGATCACTCCGCCATCACCATCACCTCTGCCAAAGTCCACAAAGGCTGTGTGTTGATGCATATAGAAGGCATCGAATCCCTTGAGCAAGCGCAGGCCATGCGCGGCATGACGTTATACATGGATCGCGACGATGTCGAGCTGGAGGAAGGCGCGTTTTTCATTCAGGATGCCATCGGTCTCCCAGTATATGACGAACGCTTGGGACGAGAAATCGGCATTGTAAAAGAAATCTCCGATGGCCCTGCGGGCGACTTATATATCATTCAAGATGGTTCCAAACAACATATGATTCCGGGCGTCCCACAGTTTTTAAAGGATGTTGATCTCGAAAACGGCAGGATCACCGTGTGCACAATTGAAGGGTTACTCAGTGATGAAATTTGATATTTTAACCCTATTTCCGGAGATGATCGACGCTGTCATGCAGGCCAGCATCATGGGCCGGGCGCAGCAAGCCGGGCTGGTCACCGTCCGGGCTACGAACATCCGTGATTTCACATTGGACAAACACAACCGTGTGGACGACACGCCGTATGGCGGCGGCAAAGGCATGGTAATGCAGGCAGATCCGCTGTACCGCTGCCATGCACATGTCACTGGCGGCGAACATGTTCACACGATATTGATGAGCGCGCAGGGCACGCCATTCTGTCAAAGCAAAGCGCGCGATCTGCTGACCCATGAACACATCATTCTTGTCTGTGGGCATTATGAAGGCATCGACCAGCGTTTCATCGACGAATGCGTTGATGAGGAAATTTCCATTGGTGATTTTGTCCTGACCGGCGGTGAAATCCCAGCAATGGCAGTTGCAGACGCTGTCTGCCGCATGGTACCGGGGGTTCTGGCAGACGAGGTTTGCTTCACCGAAGAAAGCCACTGGAGCGGCCTGCTGGAATATCCACAGTATACCAAGCCAGCCGTCTGGCATGGCCGCGCAGTGCCTGAGGTGCTGCTTTCCGGCCACCACGCCAACATTGACGCATGGCGGCGCAAAAAAAGCCTGGAACGAACCAGAGCAGATCGTCCAGACCTATTTGAGCAATTTGAGCTGCAAGACAAACGTGACAAAAAGCTTTTGCAGGAAATCGAAGAAGCGGAGAGAATTGTACGCTTCTAAAAATATAACCGGCTGTGTGATGCAGCCGGTTTTTTCATGAAGCATTTGTATATACAAAAATCACCCATTTCCCGCACAAAATGAATGATTGATATCTGACCATCCGATGATTCGCATATGAAAAGAATCCTTTTATTTTTCGCTGTGCGGCTGCTCATCTCCAAAAATCAAGTCGTCAATGTCCGGCTGCTCCGGTCCATGATGTGAATAATCCCGAATCTGTTTCACTGTGTTTCCACTCCTTCCCTGTTATGCAACCTCCAGAATGTTGTTTCCCCACACATTCTGGCGTCGCGTTGCTGTTATTTTATGCTCCTGTCCTGTCCGTGTTTCCTGTTATACTGTACAGGAATTTTGCGGAAATGTCTATGCTTCTTTTGATATTTTACCAATGCACAACAAAACTTTTGCCTATCATTTACAAGCATCATACAAAGGCTGCCGTCGGTTTGAGATCCTCACAAAAAGGGCACCTGCCGCAGCAGATGCCCTTTGATGATTCCTTATCATGGGATTAGTCTTCGTGCTGATTCAGCAGAGCACGGATCGACAAGGAAACCTTCTTCTTCTCCGGATCGATGTCGATGATCTTAGCTTCTACCTCTTCATCCTTTGCCAGAACTTCTTCCGGCTTTTCGATGCGGCGGTTTGCGATCTGGGAAATATGGATCAGACCGTCAACGCCCGGGATAATCTGTGCGAATGCACCGAACGGCATGAACTTCAGGATGCGGACGGTAGCAACATCGCCAACCTCGTAGTTCGCCATAAATACGTTCCACGGGTTGTCTTCCGGACGCTTGTAACCCAGAGAGATCTTCTTATTCTCACGATCCAGTCCAATAACATATACCTGTACAGTATCGCCAACGTTGACAACCTCAGACGGATGCTTGATGCGGCCCCAAGATAGTTCGGAAATATGGATCATACCATCAACACCGCCGATGTCAACGAATGCACCATACGAGGTCAGAGACTTGACCGTACCGGTATACTCATTGCCAACCTCAATATCAGCCCAAACCTTCTCGGCAGCAGCGCGACGCTCTTCCTGCTGTACGGCACGGATCGAACCGACAACGCGCTTTCTCGGGCGGTTAATCTCAGTAATGCGGAAGCGTGCAACCTCGCCTACCAGCTGGCTCAACGGCTGGCCCTTCGGGATACCAGTCTGGGAAGCCGGGATGAATACGCGAATGCCAAAAGCACTTGCAACAACGCCGCCCTTGTTCTCTTCGCTGACCTTACCTTCCAGCACGGTCTTCTCTTCCTTCGCAGCCTCGATGGACTCCCAGCCCTTCATCTGGTCTACACGCTTCTTGGACAGGACAATGGTGCCCTCTGCATCGTTGACGCGTACAACAACAGCCTCAATGTCGTCGCCAACCTTAATGCTCTCTTCTGGATTGAAAGACGGATCGTCGGACAGCTCATGCATCGGGATGTACGCTGCATGCTTAACGCCCAGATCGACATGTACTTCGTTCTGAGAAATTTTCAGAACAGAGCCTGTTACCTTATCTCCTGTATTTAAAGTCTTGAAGGATTCCTCCAGCATCGCAGCGAAGTCTTCGCTGCCAGTTTCAATTCTTGTTTCGTCGCTCATAATGTTTCTGACCTCCTTAATTATCCAGGCTGGCGTGGACGCGCCTGCTGTAATCCCGATATATGGCTGCTCCATCCCCTGAACCTCGTTTCCCGTCAGCCCAGCGGCATCTTCGATGTATAGCACGCGATCACAAAGTGATGTGCTGATCTCATACAGACGCTTTGTGTTAGAGCTTTTCCTGTCGCCAATCACAATCATAATGTCCGATTTGCCAGCCAGTAGACGAGCTTCCGCTTGGCGCTCGTCCGTTGCATTACATATTGTACCAAATATTTTTGCGTTTGTACACTGTTTTTTTATAATTTTACCGCAAATATCAAAGATTTCCCTGTTGATGGTGGTCTGTGCAACCACACTAACTGGAATTTTCTGTAAATTTTCTCCATTTTTGCCGATTTTCTCCAGTGCTGCACGCAGTTCCTCCGGCGTTTCGTACA
>JAUNIY010000230.1 GCA_030523305.1 Eubacteriales bacterium | reverse complement strand
AGCGACAGCAGATTTTCTTTCTGATAGTCCCGATTTTTGTGCTTCAAATATGTTGCATAGGAAAGTAAATCTATTGCCGCTTCAAACAAATGTAGTGATGCAGACGGTTGATTTGCTACCAGCCGAAAAGAAAATCGTTTGTCGCTGCCGGAAGCATCCCGCTTAAAATTACTTCCCATCGTGCTACGGCACGTTGCAAATCGCGGTTTTCCCTCGTCATCCTTGCCGACAAAAACGGCGTGATGATAGTCCGCACTCTCATAAATCGTCCCTGCTTTGATGCAGTCACGGATGATGTTTTCGTCAATCCCGCGCCCGATTAGATACCGCAACACTTGGTCACATGTCGCATTTTTCGGTGGAAGATACAACGGCTTTGGTTCGATTTGCTTTTTTATTTTGGGCGGCGACGCTCGGATACTACCCTCTCCTGTGAGCAGTTGGACAGCGTCTGCAAAGTGAAATTCGTTCACTTTTATCAAGTAATCCAACGCAGATACGCCGCCAAATCCACGTGACCACCAGAACCATTTTCCGTTGGAAATCTTCAGGCTGTCGTGTTCCCGTGTGCAGTAAACGTTGGATGTGACTCGTACCAGATTATCTGGTTCATACATTCTCAGATACGTCAGCAAGTCGATCTGTCGGGCTTGCTCGATGGTTTCAGGGGAGAAATTGATGTAAGTTGTACGTGTTTTCATAATAATCACCTCGTTCTCTCAAAACATTTTCTCGTCTGATTATCTGCCTCCTGTTCCACTTCCTCAACCAGAACAGGAGCATCGTGCTGATCCAAATTCAACTCAATATTCAATTCCGCGAGCCGTTCCTCCTTTTGCTTCAGCTCGTCTTCCTGTGCAAATGGTTGCTGCAATTCTACTTTCGCCTGTTCTATCTGCTTCTGCGTCTCGGCAAGTCCGGTCTGATATGCTTCCAGTTCCTTTGGAAATTTGGCAATTTCATTTTCAATTCGCGTCAAATTTCCCAGTGCATCCGAACCCAACGAAACCTTGTGTTTCATCGCGCCGCAGAGATAGAGTTGAAATTCTGCGCAAAATGGTTCATAGTTCAGCTCCAGTTTAAAGCCCCTATAACTGCCAATTTCCACGCCTTGATTGCCTGCATTCATTTTACATAGATCAAGCAACATACTGCCAGCATCGGATTTTTCTGTAAATGTCATGCCATTCAGTACCATCGGAGAGAACTTTTTCTCATCCAGAGGATGCTGTTCCGCAAGAGAAATATCCGCTTCACATGCGGAAATGCGCTGCAAATACTCGGAAATCAGCTTCGGATATCGCTGCAAAACCTGATCTTCCAAGCTGTAATGCGCATTCAGATGGCTCTGTTTGAGCACGCGCAGTTTGGAAACCTGTATCTCCAAGTCCATCTTTTCTTTGATTCTCATATCACCTGTCGCCAGCATTTTGACTTCGGCAAAGGACAATGCAACCTCGTCCACATCCTCCGCAGATCGCACCGGAGATTTGCTCGTCATGATCTGCGAAATGAATTTTTGTTTGGATTCTACCAACTGATACAAATAGGCATCAAAAGTTTTTTCTGTGACATAACGAAAAACTTCCACTTCTGGGAATAAATTGCCCTGACGCTCGATACGTCCCTGGCGTTGGGAAAGGTCCGCAGGGCGCCACGGGCAATCCAAATTATGCAGTGCAATCAGCCGTGTCTGCACATTGGTTCCAGCTCCCATCTTCTGCGTGGAACCGAGCAGAACACGTACTTCCCCACTCCGTACTTTCGCAAAAAGCTCCTGTTTTTTGGCGTCGGTAGGCGCTTCATGGATGAAGGCGATTTGTTCCTTTGGTACACCGCGGGCAACCAATTTCTGACAAATATCATCGTACACATTGAAACTGCCGTCGCCTTTCGGCGTGGAAAGATCGGAAAAAATCATCTGCGCCGCTTTGGTATCATGGTTTTCATTCCAGATGTAGAAGACATTTTCCACGCACGCATTGACTTTGCTGTTCGGATCATCCTGCAAATTGGGATCAATCATACGCTGGTCAAGCGCCAATTTCCGCCCGTCGTTGGTAATTAACAGCATATTGTCGATGCTTGCATCTACATTTCCGGCACGTACTGTATCCGCTCTTTTGGCAAGTTTCGCAACCATTTGCAGTTGAATTTCGCTCGGTTCGGTTTTGACATTGCGATATATCACTTTCGGTACGGGAAGATGCAGCATGTCTGCGGTCTGAATATCCGCCACCTCACGGAACATTTGCATCAGCTCCGGCAGGTTATAAAACTTCGCAAATCGTGTTTTGGAACGGTATTTTGTGCCTTCAGGAGCCAGCTC
>JAUNIY010000056.1 GCA_030523305.1 Eubacteriales bacterium | reverse complement strand
CGGCAAAAAAGGTTGGTGTGATCTGCTGATTGTGTACATCAAGCTCTACTCTCCAACCGCATTCATCTGTGCCGATGACTGACACCAGCGCTTCCAGCAGGTTATCTCCTGTAAACTGTGACGCTTCTACATTGGTTCCTCTATCATCGCCATCTCGCGCCAAGTCCTGCATATAGGGGATAGATCTGTTTTGCGGGTTATTGCCGGACGACGGCGCCACAGCCTGATCGTGTATCAGCCAGTACATCCGGTTCCAGGGCGTCCCAGAAACCTTTTGTAATCCCCACACAACCCGCAATGCAAACAACGCTTTGAGATCACGCCCTGATACCACAACGGTGTCAGGATCGTTTTGCAAGATATCTGGCTCCACTGCCTCTATCAAAAACGCCTTTTTGGGGGTGTCAGAAAAAACAATGAAGTATCCTTGCAACAGAGCGGACACCACCGCGGGGGACGCCGGAAGCTTCATTTCAAAGTTTCCAGCCCCGCGCAGCATTTCTTTGCGGAGCAAGGATTTCCACTGCGTGACGTTTCCGATGACAGCAAGGTTCGTATCATATATCGTTGCGATTATCATGATTCACACCCCACTGTACGTATCATAGTAGGCAATGCGGACCGTATATGATCCCATCCCTGATACTGTTACCGTGATCTGCTCCGCATCTGACGAGATTGCAGGCAGTCCGCTGATTTCCAGTGTCGCAAGATACTGTTGCTCTGTCATATCATGGCCGGGTGGAATGTGCCACTCCGTGATGCCTGGTGTTGTATCCACAAGCTTGACTACGTACCCTACCGGATTTCGTTGAACCGTTGCGGATGAGCCCGGTACCCACGCAAATGCGTTGCCGGAGGAATCTTTTATGGTATAGCCATTGATTCCCCAGCTCGCCGACTGCGTGATTGCATATACTTGGAAGCCGGACGGGATATCTCCAGCCTGCTGCACAGTCGTTGCCACGCCGCTATCCATCTCAACCTCATGTAGCTCCATAGATCGAAACCACGGATACGGACACTTGATCGTCACGTCAAAGTTTGCGATAAGATCGTTGTTGTCGCTGCCCTCCGGCATGCCGGTGACATGCCCGTCAATCCAAAACACACCAACGTTGGTTTCGATCCAAAACCGGCGTGGTTTGCCGTATGGTAGTACACGATACAGCCGCATACGCTCCATATCGGTTTGCGCGTCCAAGTTCAGCGTGATCGTTCTGGATTTGACGGACATCCCGCCGTACACAGACGCATCGATACCGCCCAGGTCGGTGATATAGTCATCCGCCGTCGGGCGATATAGACCAGTGATTTCGATCACGCCGAACGTCCCGGGATCCAGAAGATCAACCGCATCAGGTGGAATCATCTCACCGTCCGTATTCGGGATATCTGATACATAAAAGTGTTTATACATGCTTTAGCGTCCTTCCCAACTGCCGCGCGTTGGCGGTATTGATTTCATATAGTCTGCGAGCAGATACAGGTTCGTCGCACTTCTGCTCCGGATGGTAGTCGATGTGGATGGTTTGGCCCCCCGAAAGCAGTGCACCGGTGTGCGCATTGTCTGCCGTCGTTGTTGATACATGAGACACTCGTGACGTAACCGCTGCGAGCAACCGCTCGCCTATACCGCTATCACGTGAAATAATTGTATCTAACGTCAACCGTTCATTTAAGGTTTCCGCCGCAGTATCAACCGCTTGAGTTGCAACGTCTTTAGACGATTTTTCAACGACGCCAGCATGTTTGATCTGCCCTTTGGCAAATCCTTCATCATACCGTTTTCCAACTTCTCTTTCCGCAACTTTTGATGGGGAATTGATGCCAAGTGCAGCTTTAGCCGCAGAGATAGCATTTTTCGCAACATTGGTGGCCGCGGAGATGACGGAAGACTGGCCGGAACGGATACCGGCAGCGATACCAAGGGATAGGTTATAGCCGGCGGATTGGTAGCTCGACCGCGTGCTGTTCACACCAGAAACGCCGGCTTTTGCGGCAGCGGTGGTCGCTGTAGTCACTGTGGATTGCTTGGCTTTGATCCCGGTTGAAAGTGTCGTCATGAGGACGTTGGCTGCCTGCGTGTACAACCCTCTTTGCGCCACGATCGCTGTTGCGGATGCCTGCGTTGCAGCCTGCGCAGCGGAAACAACGGTAGCGCTACCGGCGCGGATTGCAGCGGCATATGCGGCCATGGAAGCCTGCCCGGCAGAGGAAAACACTTTGGTATTTGCTTGCGCAGAAGATGCCGCAGAACTCAAAACCGACTGTGCCGCGCTTGTGGCTGCATTTTGGTTGGACAGGAAACCGGAGCCGATCATAGACGATCCGGAAGAACCAACGCCGGTCATACCGGATACGCTTGCTTGGGCTGCGCTGACCGCATCGACGCCTACGCTGCTTGCTGCGCCTGTAGCTGCCCCTGCGTTTCCGGTGATTCCGCCGCCAAAAAGCGAACCGAACAATCCACCGATGACCGGGAGACTTGTCAATCCGCCCTGTACAACCGAAAGAACTTGCTGCATCAACGATGATGCAGGCGTGGTTGCAAGACTGGCATTTTCGGTAATGCCGTTGCCGAGACCTTGATCCAGATACATGCCTTGCTCGATCATTTTTCTTGATGGAGAGTGACTATCTGCTTCATCTTTTATAGCGTCTATGGTTTCTTTCATCAGCTCGCGGCCAGCTTCCGTACTCAAGCCAAGACTTGCGAAAACACCGTCATATAGGCCAGCGTTCAAAGCTTCTCCGACAGAATTTGCGTTGGATGCTTCCACTTCCATTACAGCGATTGCAGTTACCAGCGCGTTTTTTCCCTCATCTGACAGCTCGCTGCCCAGATCGCCGAGACCATCAACCATGGCGTCGGATATGGCTTTTGAAGCTTCTCCAGCATCGGATGTTTTGCTTCGGACGCTCTGTATCATTTCGCTGACGCTTTCAGCCTGCGCTGTGATAGCATCATCTGCGATTCGCTTTTGTTCTTCGTAGGTTTGTCGAACAGATTCAACCCACGCTTCGTCGTTTATGACGCCTTGGTCTTGTAAGCTCTTTAACTTGTTATAGTAATCCTCCCAGTGCTGTGCGGATTCCTGACAAGCTGCGGCGTTATTCCCTGTAAATTCAACAACCTTGTTGCCGTATCCATCAATCGCCGCTTTCACCTGCTCGATGCTATCACTTTCCATCGCTGCCCAAAGTTGCTCTTGCGACGCGATTGTCTGCTCTGCATCTACAACTTTTTGAACTTGCTCATCATATGCGGCAGCGATCTCATCAACCGCTTCCTGGGCCTCTTCGATTCGGTGTTTGTTATAGTCGCTGTCCCACTGCGCATATGCGTCCTGCGCATCTTGCAACTCCTGCAACGCCGCTTTGCGCTGTTCGTCCAACTCGTTCAGTTTTTCAACATACTGTTGACGGTTTTGGATCGCTGTGTCATACGATTCCTGATTTGCATCAGCGATAGCTTCCGCACGCTTTTTTGCAATCAGTAGATCGATGGAATCGCAGATTTGTAAGTATGCGCCGTTTTCGTCTTCTAAATCCTCGATCGCCCCCGGAGCGACCGCGTTAATCTGCTTTGCAAGAGCTTTCGCTCGCGCATATTCGTCTGTCCCTTCGCGTACAACACCGGTTTCGTCTGCAAGTGCCTTATACTGATAGATCAGCGCTTCCGCGTTGTCAATTTCGGCAAGGTTGGAGGAAATCGCTTCGTCTCGAGATTCTTTCAGTTCGTCAAGGGCCTCTTTTTCTTCATAGACGGAATCCACAACTTCCTTGTATGCTGAGACTTCTTTTTCTTGTGTGGCAACCAACACACCGATTCCAACCGCAGCCGCCGCTACTGCTGTACCAATCAGTATATATGGATTGACCGACGCGACAGCGTTCCAGGCAGCTTGCGCAGCTGTGGCAAGCGTGATTTTCCCCGTCATCACGCCCACAAGCGTGGTGGTAATCGGCAGTCCGCCGTTGAGCGTAACTAGGGTCAAGCGGCTGGCGGCTTCATGGGCTTCCAGTGCGACCGTTGCCGCTTTCCATCCTTTCGCAAGGGGCTGGACAAACTTTGTCGTTGTCTTGAACGCAGCGTACCCAGCCGCAACGGAACCGGCAACTGTAACTACTTCATTACCATGGTCTACGATATCTGCAAAACCGTTTACAACCGCAGGGAGCGCGGTTTCTGCCAGTTCACCAGCTGTTTCAACAATGCTGCCAAAACCTTGTGCGATCTTTTCTGCACTGTCCTTTAGTCTGCCGTCCGACATCTCATCAGATAACGTACCGATGGAATCAATCGCGGATTCGACACCTTCTTTTAGCGGTCCCTCCATGGCTTCATACGTCTGGATGCCAACGCCCTCCAGCGCACTGCCAAGCTCTGTGATCTTACCCTTGAGGTTATCATTCATGGTATCGGCCATCGTGGAAGCTGTACCGGTTGAATTGCGCAAGCTTTCCTCAAACGCTGCTGCTTCATCCACACCGGCGTTCAGGATCATATTCAAGCCGCTAATACTATCGGCGGTAAATGTAGCGGACAACGCTGCTGACTGTTCCGCATCTCCCATGCCGTCCGTGGCTGCTTCCACATCCAGCAGGATGTCGGTCAAATCACGGAAATTTCCCTCCGCGTCCATGACGGATACGGATGCATCGCCGATCTTGATTGCGCCATCTTCCATGTTGTTCGTCAGATCGCGCATAACGGCGGCCAGCTTTGTGCCAGCTTCCGATCCCTTTGAACCCTGATTCGCCAGCATAGACAGCAGGGAAGTGGTGGTTTCCACATCCTGCCCAGCTGCGTTCATGTTGGCTGCGCAATTCTTAAAGGATTCGCCCAACGCTGCGGCTGTCGTGTTGGCGTTACTCTGCGCATAGGCAAGCAGGTCTGCAAAGTATGTACTATCCGACGCTTCCATACCAAAAGCGGAAAGATAGTCCGTCACCATATCAGACGCCGCAGCCAAGTCCATACCGGATGCCGCAGCCAGATCGAGGACGCCTGGGAGCGCGTCTATAGACTGCTGCGCATCCCATCCGGCCAGGGCCATATAAGAAAGCGCGTTCGCTGCCTCCGTCGCGGAGAACTGCGTCGTTGCGCCCATTTCCTTCGCCGTGGCTTCCAAGGCGGCCAATTCGTCGCCGGTTGCGCCGCTGATTGCCGCCACGTTGGACATGGCTGCTTCGAAATTCATGCCGACGTTGATTGCAGCCGCTGCGGCCCCGGTGATCGCTGTGCTGACCCCGGCAAAAGCAGCAGCTGCCGTTTTTGCAGCGGCGGTGGCCATGTTTCCAAAACTACCGACGCCTTTTCCAAGCTTTTCTTCTTGCTGCTGTGTGTCTGTGAGCTTACTTTTCAAGTTGGCAAGTTCTTTCAGCAGTTCAGACGAATCACCAGTGATTTCGATTGTTACAGCACCGTCAGACAACAGGGATCACCTCATCTTTCTATTTCTGCGAATCGCTTGTCCACGTATGCAATCATTGCTGCATTACGCTCTTCAAGCGTTTGGTACTTTTTTCTTTTCGAGTGAATTGTATCTGGCAACCGCCAGCGGCGTTTTTGTTCTTCGACTTTTCGGCGGTCCTTTGACTTCATGCCCTTTGTGTCTGTATCACGAAGCTGTACACGATCAGAAAACGAGCACTTAGCCGGAAGTCCATCTAAAAGCTCGCAGAACTCCCACCAGTGCAGCTGCGCTGTATGCAAACAAATCCCGTAGCATTGGCGGAAAGAGGACGCAATCACGTCCGCGTCCACGTCAAAGTCGTACAAGCGCGTGTTGCGTCTCTTCCTTCCGATTTCTTGATCAAGATTTTCTCCACAGCGATAGAAGCGGTTTACAGCCTCCAACGCAGCTGCCAGGTTTTCAGGGATAACAGGAAGCCAGTTTTCCAAAATGTCTTTAACCGTCAAATCGTTGCGGTACAGCATCATTTGTTCATGCCGTATGCCGCAACGATAGTCTGTCCGTATAGCGTATGCCGCTCCATCTACAACAACTTCACATGGAAAAGATTCAGTCAGCTTCATCGTTAGTCAAAGGGGCAGCTTCATTTGTGTGGTCGGTTGCTGGAAAAGATGCCAGAACTTCCTTCGAAACCGCCTCGAACTCTGCTTTTACTGCGTCGATAAACGCAAAGTATTCACGGAACAGCTCGCGAATATCAACATGATCGCCGAATGCGGCTTTTGCTGCTCCTTCACCGCATACAGTGTCAAAAAAATGTAAGATTTCGTTCCCAGACCGAACAAGGTAGGAAAGATCGTTTTCTTTACTTTTCTTCTCGTTGATCGTTTCAAGGCGATCAACGGCGGTTAAGTAGTTGGACATGCTGTCCAAATGAGCAAAATTTAATTCAACATTGGTCGTGCCGATTCGATAAACCATGCTATGCCTCCTCAATTCGATGTAGCTGCGCTATAGGTGTACTCAGTCGGCTGAGAGCCGGACTTTTTCAGTTCAACGTCAATTTCGGCGGAATTGCCAGCTTCGCCAGAACCATCCGAATTTACGATGATAGAGACCTTGCCTTTTTCTCCCTTGCCGTTTAGCAGACAGAAATACACATATGGAACAACAACCGCATTGCCCGTACCGTACTTGATATCATGAGACATGATATAGTCCTGGAACTCATCTCCGGCATAGCGATCGCCGGAAAGAGAGAACGATCTTTGGTTGCCGGTTTTCATCGTAGACTGACCAGCACGGATATACGTCTTGTCCTGCGTGATCGGGTTCAGGTTGCTGTCCAATCCAGCAACGCCGATCTCGGCCACAACGTAGTTGCTTACGTCTGTGCTATCCTCGCCGCTGATATCAACCGCAAGTACGAAATCGTCATTTGTAACCCATCCTTCATAGTCTGTTTTTGGCGTATGGTTTGCCATAAGTGCAGATAGTTTCATAGTGTTTCCTCCTGTCGATTTGTTGCAAAAGTAACGGCCAGCGATGATACATACACCCACTGACCGCTCTTTTCGCGTCCCGCAAATGCGGGCGCGCTTTGTGTTTGCACGCCGATGATTCGGTATTCTGCTGTCGGCTCAAACCGTCGGATCGAAGTCAAAGCGGTGTGGATTTGACCTAAGATGTGTAAAGCCGTCAGCTGCAATTCGTGTTTCGCGTTCACCACTACTGTCATGGTGGTTTTTCCAGCCCCGTGGAGATAGCGCTTTTCCTCTCCGCCTGTCCACGCAATCCTGACCCCATTTTCTGCCGGGGTTGCACCAACAAGTAGTGGGACGCCGATTTCTGGTATACGACTGATAATGTCATTTAGTACCGTGTCATATAAGTTGAGGACCATTACTTCATTCCTTTCTCAACCAGCAAAAGCCAATTCTTTTTCTTGCGTTGTTTCGCACGTTCATACCACATAAGTGAAGCGTTTGGGTTGATATCTTTACATGGATTGCCCGTGTAGTATACGCGCTTTGCATATGGTGTGTCCCAAACGGCAAGCCCCTTGCTGGGTTGACTGGCAATCATGCTGGACGCAATCAAAGTTCCTTGATCCTGCCGACAGTAAATGTTACTGTCTTTTATAATTTGCTGCGTTAGAACCGGCAGCACTTTGGTGTCAAATAGGCGTTGTCTTTCTTCTTGCACACTTGCGGGCTTAAAATCCACTTTTACGTTTACCTTCATCCCAAACCAACCTCCCAGTGATGAAGCTTGTGGTCATCATACAAAGGTTCAACGGTTAAGACAGTATATGTACGCCCCAGAGCTTGCACCTGTTGCCCTTCTTCAAAGACAACGCTTTTAGGAAGCGAATTAACCACATCGAAAAACAATGTTGCGGTTTGCTGACGTTCTGTGTTGTTGGTATCCAACACGATTTTGCTACACGGCTCCAATCGCACATGTGAAAGGGCTGCCGGCTGACTGTACGAAACTTTTTGCCATACGTCGCAACTTTCCGGCGTGCTCAACTGTGCGCTGTGGATCAGCAGCCGCTTTGGGATCGGTCTCATTTTTGCAGCCCCCTCAGGTACGTTGTAACGGTAAGCAGGCTGTTTTTCGCCCTTGGTGATAGCGCTTGTACGCTGCTGCTGTCTGCCGATCCAGAAGCAGCGGATACGCTGAACTTTCCAAGCGAAAAGGACTGCGCCCCTGTTTCGTTTAACATGTCAGCGTTTTCGCTCAGATACTGAACTTGAAAGGCATAAGCGAGCTTGAGCGCATCTAAGACAAAGGCCGGGAATGTCGATACATCCCGGCCAATTAGTCCATATAGTGTTGCACGGTTGATTTCTACATCAGCTTGTGCGACTAACGCACCGAAATCGTCTGGCGGAGACGTGCCAAGCAACACTAGATACTCGTCAGATGTAATCACGTTGAACCGCCACCAGAACTTGAAGCCGCATGCTTTTTAATAAACAGCGTTGCCGGTTTAGATACCTTGTACCCGTAAACGTTTCTGCCCTGCACTGCGGATGCACCAATATACTTTCCGGAACCGCTGATATCTTGCACGTGCACGCCTACAGCCCACTCGTTGACATGATGGCACCAGTTCGGATGTCCGGCGATGAAGTCAGTGGTTTCAGAAAGGGTGGTATCCTCAAAGACCAGCAGGCCCGCAATCTTGCCAACTGCGCCAGTCTGTACCACTGCATCACCAAGATCAGATGCACGCACGAAATGGTCAGTGTCTTTCAAAACAAGCGCATATGCATCAGGAGATAGGTCAACCCAGCGCTTTCCGTCGTTTGGAACCTTTGCCTTTGTCATAGCAGTGCGCACAGCAACCAGCTGATCATAAATAGTATCCGCAGTCAATGCAGTCGTATCGCCGAACGTAGTTGCCGCAGCCTCAAGGCAAGTGGTAGCATCCTGTTCTTGCTGAAGGGCCATAGAGTATCCTGCGCTATCCAAGCGGTCAGCAACGAGATTGTCCGGCACGCTTGCAGCGTCAAAGCCGTCAATGATTTCATTCACCGCATAATCCTTATCAATCAGCATGGTAAGGTATGACGTAGAGCCGTTTGTACCTTCAACGCCGTTTGCTTTGTCGTATGCCTGGATAGATACCTCGGTGTCGCGTACCGGGATTTTTACCGATCCTGCTTTCGGGTCCCCCTGATAGCGGGTATTAAAAAACACGCCGTCTTTCTTGACAAGCGTGTGTCTAAGTTTTGCGTCTACCAGTGACGCATATCTTACTTGAGATTCATGTGCCATAATTGTAGATCATCCTTTCATGCTTTAAGCTCGGGGTTCATCGCATAAAATGCAGCCTCAACCCCATCGGTTTTTGGCGGCACACCGCCTTGTCTCTGGCCCCATGCTTTGGGCTGCACAGAACTGCCAAACAGATACGGCTTAGATTCCTTGAGTGCATCTAAGGCTTCCTGCGCTCCGGTCACTTTGCCGTCTGCCAGCTTTACGCCCGACATATCCATTAACTGCATTGCAGCGTCAGCGTCAAGTAGGCCCATCGACGCGCCTAACGTTTTGATTTCCGCGCCAATGACAAGTTTATTTGCGGCATCAATTTGAGCTTGCACTTCTGGTGGGAGCTGTGCGGCGCGTTTGGATTTCTCAGCGTTGAGAATGGTTTTGATTTCATCCTCGGTCATTCCGTACTGTTCAGCAAAGGACTTTGCAACAGAAGTCTCTGCGCGGTTGGTCCGCGTCTGAATGGCGTTCATCAATGATTCGGCTAGCTGATCCGGGTCGACCGCCTGAGACGCTGATGTGGAGACGGCTGGTGTATTCGTTTCTTGAGCAGGGGTGTTATTGGTCGGTTCCGACATAAATGTACCTCTCGTTTAACGCCCGTCGGCGATAGATTTCCGTTTTATGCCCGTCGGCAATTTCCGCAGCTTTTACCGTCTTCCGCGTCCTGGACATGAGAAAACCGCCTTGCTTACGCTTGGCGGTTAATCTTGCACTATTTCCCAACGCCCACCAGAAGAACTTCCATCAAGCGGGGCTGGGTTGTTTTTGGAGTATAGGTAATCTTCTCCACTATCGTCAATAACGCTGTAGTAATCTGTGTCAAATACTGTTGCTTCGTAGACTCGGCCATTTGTCAGCCCGTCAACGCCAAAGCTTTCACCAACGTACTTCAATTTCAAAACAATTTCAACGCTCCTTCCTGAATTTCAGTTTCATTTCATACTGCTTTCCATCTCGTTCGTACCAATGAACATCAAAAATGTACTTGGAACTTTCAATCTTTCCAACGCACTTGCTCCATTCACCAGGCTTTCCGCCATACGTTTCTATCAATCTTGGTTCGACGCGAATCTTTTTATCTGCGCCATTCCCCGCGATTACTTTTCGATACTCAATAGTGGTATTGTTGGGAATGAACGTGCGTTCTCCGTTGTATACATAAGCAAATTGATTTTGCAAATGTGGTTTTATTATATCATATTTTTTAGCCGCCGCGACCGTTTTTCTATTGACGGTGCGGTCAAATCCGGATACTTGTGTTCGATCATTTCGCGCTGTGCGCCCTGTTTCATTCAAAAAGTCGTTTAATGCGCATTTGCGTTTCCGAAGTCGAGCGGCAGATTCCTGAAATCCTTCTTTATCGCCGATCTTATCCAGCATAACACACTCTCTTTTGCTGGCACGTACACGGCGTTCCAGATACCGCTGTTTCTGACTTTGTTTGGATATCTTTGCGTTTTCTTCCGCAGGATAGGTGGCGTATGCCATCACGGAAAGTCCAGGGAAAAACGGGTATGTAAAGTGCCCACAGTTTATACCAAGCAATCCCGCAGCCTGTCCATAGCTCGTCGAAGCCCATGATGCATAGGGGATACGATTCCCATGTAAGTCCGTCGTATAGCCACTTTTGCCCGAACGGCTGTATAGTTTTCCTTGGAACGGCGCGCACAGAGGACGCGCTCCCGCGTGGCTGCTCACCTCTATCAAATCCGATCCATAGGCATCCATCCGTGCGAACTGTGTCTCGTGCGCTACATTGTTGACCGTCGTTCGTATATCCATGTTGATATACGCCTCCGGCGACCACTCTCGGCCGCGCTTATCCACAAAGCCAGGGAGCCCCTTTTCAGAAAATTCCCGGATGCATTGCCGCACAGCGGCTTGCCTGGATTGCATTCCGGTTGCAACTGCGCCGGTTCGTTTCCCAAGAATTTGCAAGTATTCCGGTCGGTTGGCAAGATCGGCAGTCTTGTTGACTATCCCAGTGTATGCGTCACGCACTTTATACAACATGACCGTGTTCACCAAGTTGCAGGCGTCTTCTGCCTGCCGTTGGTACATTGCCAACACTTGCATAACGCTATCCGCTGTCGGGATAGTCGCATCATGTATGACGCCTTGCCGAGCGGCATCTTGTAACGGTTCTTCTACTTCGTTAATTGCCTGCCATGCTGCGTTTTCCACAGCTGCGACGATCAACTCCGGGCATATCTTTGTGCGTTCGGCGATAATCCGTGCGGCGCGTCGGTTAAAGGCACCGGACTGCGCCAGTTTCGTGGTTTTCCATTTCGCGGTCTCTGTAAGATATCCGTAGCTTGCCAGTTGATCCGCAACAGCTGTCATCAGTTCGTCAGTCAAATCTTCATACAGCTCAACGATCGGTTGTGTCAGTCGCTTCGTCTGTTCCGGCGTCATCGGCTACACCGTCCTTCGCAAACCAATCGTCCGGAGTTCCAGTGATGCTTTCTTCACTTGCGATCTGTGCAAGTTCTTTTTCAGCATCGGCCTTCGAGCAATGCTTGATTTCCATAATCGCGGCCAACTTGCTTTCCAGACTTGCCGTTACCAAATCGATATGGCGCTGGATCAGCGTGCCGCGATCTTCAATGATGCTATCATCAAAATCCACCGTGATGTCGGCATCTCCGTAATTAGACATTTGGGCTAATGCACGCCCCATACCAATCAGCGCAGAACGCAAGAGAATTTCATGTTTTTTCATCGATTGATATAATTCCGATTTTTCTGATATGACCTCGGTCGCTGTTTTTGTTCCATCTGTATCGAACTGATACCGTTCGTTACCAAGGCCACATTTTTTTGCCAACAAATTCAAATTGCGCTGAATGCCCAGTTCAAATTGATCTGCGCGTAACTGTGGCTGGATATATTCAGGTTTCGCGTTTGGGTCTTTCGATTCGTAAGCGTATGTAACGACATCGTTTGGATCAAACCGCAGCTTGGCTGTTCCATCTTCTTGCATGACCAGCTTTGCTGCACCCGTGGGTACAATCATGCGTGTGCGGCCTAACGAAAATTCGTTCACATAAGCGTCATATACAAGATCAACGGCTTTTAGCAAATCGACCGCATTCCCATATACAGACATCCCCATAGGGTTGTATAGGTTATATGAGTTTACAATGTTGGGACGGATGATCTGGAAAGTGGGTACAGTGCAATGCGTGTCAATGTCCTCTTCCAAGCCCTCAGGCAAATCAACTAACACTCCTTTTTCACTTAAATAGGAGTTGTGGATGTGGTATGTGCCGTTCTCCAGCGTGTGCCTCTGCACGTAGTAAGTTGTACCATCTGCTCCGCTCTCGATCAGTGAACCAAACGCGCACGCTGTGATATGTTGCATGTCCCACTCCAACGGATAGACCATCATGCCCGGGATGAAGTCTATAACCGGTTCGCCGTTCGCATTCATGTACTCAACTAGTGCGCCAGTGCCGACCGCGAATGCTAGTTCGAGCAGATTGTTTGCCCTAACGAAAAAATCATTGTTCTGTAAAATCGCATCGAACTGCTTTGAAAATGCTCCGTCAGCAGTAATCTTCACTTTTTCGTTAAGCAGCAGGTTTGCATAGTCCTCGGCAATCGTCTTCGCCATACCAAGTGAATACCGCGTTACACCGACTTGCTTTGCACCGGTATTTACAGAATACTTGTGAAAACTCTCCACATATCCTTTGTACCAATCAAACATTTCGTCGCAGAACGCGTCATATCCATCTGTCGGTGGATGGAACCCTTGCTTAACCAGCCATGTGCGGATTACATCATCTTTGCGTCGATCAGTGGAGCCGCCGCCGTCGATTTTAAATTTCAAGTTACATCACTCCTAGATACAGGATGTCTTCTTGTACAGTTTCTGTGCTGTACTCCATACTGTCCAAACTGTCTATGTCGGTTGTGCCATCGTCCAGACGGATATCCTTTACTGGTTTGCTGTCATCGTAAACAGCTTCCTCCAACGCTTTGATATGAGCTGTGCAGTGGCGCATAACTTTGAATCTATCTTGCGCTATCAAACTGTTGTAAAACGCAATACGGTCATTGATCGGCCCTTTGACCGCGTTTTGAACTTCAATGCCAAGCCGTGCACGGATCGCAGCAACTGTCAATCCTTCAATCAATGTTTGTTCAGCCGAATCGCAAAAAGCTTCATACACTTTGTACTTCGATTTCGCGCGCCGAACAAAATCAACAAACGCGGCCTCCAATTGGGTAGGGGAGAGACGTCCATCTTTGACGTTATTGTGATAGTATTCATCGAGAATGACGACTCGTTTGAATCCTGCTGTAAATCCTGTTAGTGTGATCGCGTGCGCTGACTTGCTGCCACCAAAGTCCAAGCCTATCACAGTATACATGATATCATCCGGCGGAACATCAATTAGATAACGTTCCTTTTCGTCTGCGAATTGCTGATAGATCAAACCATCGGTTGCAGCCCATTCGCCCAGGATAAAACGTTTGTAAAACACGCCGGTAAACATCCGGCGATACTTATCTTTCGTCTTTGGCGACAACGTAAGATTGTCATCCATCGTGAAATGCAGATGATAAATATGCATTTCCTTTGCCCGCTTGATGTAATCGACATTCAGGTAGTGTGATGGTGCTGCCGGATTGCAGTTCATATAAACTTTAGAACCTTCTACAGAACAGCGCCCGATCATCTGCTCTATAAAATTTCGTGAGAACAACGCCGCTTCGTCTGCATATGCGCCCGCAGCCGTCAGACCTTGCAATCTATCCTGTGACGCTTCGTTGTTCGCATCGTACAGGTAGTATGTATTGGCACCGATTTCAATATAATTTTCGCCGCTGCGAACATAGTGATATGGAATTCCCCAAGCGGTCAAAACTTGAAGCATCGGGCCAATAACGTTCTTTTTCAGTGAACCAATCGTTTTTCCAGCAAGGATGAAGTTTTGACCGTCAAAAACTTCAAGAGACCATATCAGAAATGAACAGATACAGGCGATTGTCTTGCCGGATCGGATCGCCCCGTCGGCTATGATCATATCGCAATCACTGTGCGGGCATTTATCGCGCCACCAGTGGATTAACTGCCGTTGCTTCGGCGAAAATGGTTTAAACTCAAAAGCTTTACTCTTCTTCGTCGCCATATAACGCCTCTAAATCAGTTTGCGTTGGTCGCATTGCTTTGAGAAAGTCAGTGATAGCAGCACCGCCCGTATCTGCCTGCGTATCAAACAAGCCAAGGTGCTTGCCAAGCAACTCCAATGCTTTCAATTTGTCAGCTAGCTTTACTTCTCGCTCGGTCATATCGCCCTTATCGCCGGACATCTGCTTAAACTTCACCGCTTGGATACAAGCTAAGTCATCGCGTGAGGCATCAGCAACTACAGACGCGTCTTCTACGTCGATGACATCCGCTGCATTCACAAAAGCAATCCGTGCAAGTTCTTGAATCACGCGATCTTGGCTGATGCCGGTGCGTCTGCTGCGTTCAGCCTTCGCCTTTGCTATGGGAACCATAAGTTTCGATAAGTTTTGACTGCCTTGTTCCTGTGCAGTCTTTGGGCTATATCCGGCCCGAATAGCTGCTTGAGTAGCATTCAAGTCAATCAAATACTCTTCTACGAATCTTTTTTGTTTTTCTGTCATGCCGCTCACCTCCTGCAAATTCGGGCACAACAAAGCCGCCCCGATTGGAGCGGCCCGCTGAGTTTTCAAGAGTTCACCTTGGCTTTTGTTAAGATTTTACGAGTATATAATATCACGCCTTTGTACCAAACATCAACAAACATGATCCAACGCCATCCAACATAATCCAACAGTAACAAACA
>JAUNIY010000229.1 GCA_030523305.1 Eubacteriales bacterium | reverse complement strand
AACATAATCTGCATCTGTTTCCTATCTCCAGTCCCATGAGAACGGCTGATAAGCGGTTGAACCCCCTGCGCAATGCCCGTATAAATCGCTACAATGACAAGCGAAATATTTGCGATAATACCATAAGCGGCAACGCCTGTATTCCCTTCCAAACGCAAAATAATCGTATTGAAACTTATCATAACGATTCCAGAAGAAACCTGTGCGATCAACGAAGGGAACCCCAATGACAAATCCGATTTCACAACTTTTGCGCATATTCCGGTCTTCATAAGCTGAAACGTATTTTTCTTCTTCCACCAATGCGGAGACATCATAACAATGCCAATGATCGGAGATATTCCTGTTGCAACAATCGCTCCGAAAATCCCCATTTGCAGTGAAAAAATAAAAATATAGTCCAAAATAATATTGGAAAAACTTCCAATTAACATCGCAACCATGGAAAGCTGTGGGTTTCCATCATTCCTTACAAAACAAAGCAATACATCATTAAAAATAAATGCCGGAGAGAAAAGCAACAGCCACCGCAAATAAGTATTTGTCATTTCCAGTATGGACAAATCTGCCCCCAAAAGCAATGCCAAACGTTCAGAACAGACGATACCCGGCAACATAAACGCTGCAGAGAACAACGCAGCAAGATAAATCGTATTTGTGTAAATTCTATTGACATCTTCTTTACGGTTTTGGCTTTTGCAAATCGAAAACTTTGTCGCCCCACCCATACCGAGCATGAGCCCCGTGCCATGAATAAAATTGTACACAGGGATGGCAAGATTGAGCGCCGCAAGTCCGCTGGTTCCTAAACCTTTGGAAACGAAAAAAGTATCTGCCAAAATATAGCAGGATACGCCCAGCATTCCCAATACGCTTAAAATTGTGTAATGGGAAAACTCCCGAAAATACGATGATCCTTTCATACATGTTCTCCCTTAGAAATTGGTAAAAAAATAGCGCCAGCACTTTCTATCTTCCATGGCCTAACGATAGAAAGTCTGACGCTTGGTTCTTTACCCGGCGGCAAAGACAGCTTAAATTGTTATTATTGTATCACGAAAAGAGAGCCACGTCTACCCCTCACTAAATTTTTAGAATAGAAGCATGGGCGTTGCCATGATGCAGGATAAATCTCAATATGATTGCGCGTATACGAATACAAACAAGCGACGGAACGGATCCTCCACGGTCTGTCTTCTGTTATTTATTGGGAATTTTGCGCTTGATAATGTTCGCCCCAATCCTTCATCGCATCTAAAATCGGTTTCAGACTATATCCAAGCTCCGTCAACGTGTATTCCACATGAGGTGGAACTTCCGGATAAACGGTGCGGGTAATTAAACCGCTTTCCTCCATCTGACGGAGCTGTGCAGTCAGGACTTTTTGCGTTACATGCCCAATGGATCTTTTCAATTCTCCAAAGCGTTTTGTTCCGGGCAATAAATCCCGCAAAATCAGCACTTTCCATTTATCACTGATGAGTGTCAGCGTCGTTTCCACAGGGCAAGCAGGCAATTCCTTTGCTGGTTTGTCGGAAATGTTTTTCGTTGTTTCCATGCAATGACCTCCTTTATCGTATCCAATTGGTAACTATGGCACAATATTGTGCTTACTTTACAACACGGGAGTACAGCTT
The DNA here is from genome assembly GCA_030523305.1 of Eubacteriales bacterium. Classification (GTDB taxonomy): domain Bacteria; phylum Bacillota; class Clostridia; order Oscillospirales; family Butyricicoccaceae; genus Butyricicoccus_A. The sequence continues at coordinate 702 of JAUNIY010000229.1, read as the reverse complement.
TATTATAGAATCATCAAGAAAGAAAAGCAAGCGAAGCCAAAGAAAAACAAAGGAAACCGCTGAAAGGAGTCGTTAGCATGAAAACAAACGAATATCTCAAAATATTGGTTGAACAAATCCATTCTGCCGTTGTTGCAACCATCGGCGTCGATGGACATCCACAAACCCGCGTCATCGACATGATGTTGTGGGATGACAAAGGCATCTACTTCCTGACCGCAAAGGGAAAAGCATTTTATGCACAACTGATGGAGCAAAACTATATTTCCCTATCTGCTACCAAGGATCACTATTCAATTTCTCTGCGAGGAAAAATTACAAATATTGGAAGTAAAAAGCTGGATAAGATCTTTGAACAAAACAAATATATGCAGCAAATATATCCGTCAGATACGCGAGATGCATTGGAGGTTTTTGCAATCTACGAAGCAGAGGGAGAATTCTTTGATATCAGCGATCCTTCTCATGTGACACGTGATAGTTTTGCAATTGGAAAGATTCACAAGAAACAGACGGGTTACTTTGTAAAAATGGGATGCATCGGTTGCAAATTATGCTATTCTGTCTGTCCGCAGAAATGCATTGACATTTCCAAAAAGCCAGTCACAATCGATCAAAACCATTGCCTGCATTGCGGTCGCTGCGCAGAAATCTGTCCAAAGCAAGTCATAGAAAAACGAGGCTTTTAGGAAAATAACCCGT
>JAUNIY010000228.1 GCA_030523305.1 Eubacteriales bacterium | reverse complement strand
AGGCGATATGGCGTCTGCCGAACAGGTGGCGGACAGTTACCTTGACACCGCCGCCATATCCAATTTATAAAGTATTTTTTTGTGCATTGTGTTGTTCCTTGCTATCCAATTTAACATGATATGGATGGAAATGCAAGCTTTTTTCAATCGCAGATTATACAGATATCTATATGACGAATTGTCATAACTGGACAAAGAACTAGACAAGTGCGGATTGTCGTATAGTGAGTAAGTTTTGTGTGTATTATGACGCGAAATGGGTGAAAAGAGAGGGATTTTCTGTAATATGAACGGAAAATAGCAGGTATCCAGTAGATAGAAACAAGAGCGCGTGCATGGGTTGTCTGGCATGTTACCCGGACAAAAATGAAAGCTTTGGCATGGCTGATCTGTCTGCCCATGCAGGTGATAGGAATTTATTCCTGCCATGACATAATGGACAAATTCCACACATATTTTGTCCCGAGGTGGGTGAAATGCGTTATTTTTGGGTTATTTCAGGAAAAAAGCTGCTGATAGGAGCAGCCATTTGTGCAGGAATTTGTGTAGCGGGCTGTGTGGCATCTGGCGTCGGCAGGGCTGTGGCCACGGCATCGACAGAGCGTGATCTGCCGATTTACAGCGTGGAACGGGAGGAAAAAGTTTGCTCGCTCACATTTGATGCGGCATGGGGGAATGGTATGATGCGGAACTGAACGCGGGAAGAAAACAAAAAGGCGTTAATTCACATCGGCTTTTGGTTCGTGGAACGAGAATTTCTCAGCAAGAAACGGAACAAATCGAACTGACCGTGCAGCATGAGGAAACACAACAAGAAGCACTGCCAGTGCCTACATGGGAACAGGAATATTTGAAGTATATTGTAATGGGAATTGGACTGTCAGTAATTTTGCTGCTGGTGGTTGTTGTCATTGCGAGGAGGTAATGCGAAGGGCGGCTGAAATATGCCGCCCGATTTGCAAATCCAAGTAACAGAGATTCATCTGTTGGTCGGTTTTCGTTGTAGGACGTCTGCCAAAACAAAAGAATTTTTACCAGCAATGAATTGATGATTCTTATAAAATCGGTTACAAATAAAAGGAAATCGTTTGTATATCAGGATAAGAAATTACTCGCGATTGCGACGAGTCGATGCAAGGTAGTTGCTTATGAAATCGGATACTCTCTATCAGGAGATTGCAGCAATTGGATATCGATTTGGTGTACAGCGTATCGTCTTGTTTGGCTCGCGTGCACGCGGAGATGAGCAGCCACGCAGTGACGTCGACCTTGCAGTTTTTGGGCTGCCCCAAAAGGCTTGGTCTGACTTTGAGGATGCGGTGGATGAACTTCCATCTCTGCTGTCCTTTGATTTGGTTGATATGAATCAGTCGGTTTCTGGTGAATTGCGTGCCAATATTGAGCGAGAGGGAATTGATCTAATGACAAAATTTAATGAAAAATATGCAAAGTTTTGCAAAGCAGTGCAACGGCTCAGCGATGCGGTGAATGATTTCCGGTTTTCTATGCCGGAAATTGCGCAAGATGTAATGCGCGATGCAATTATTCAGCGATTTGAGTTCAGCGCAGAACTGGCATGGAAAACCATGCGAGAATATTTGATCGAAGAAGAGGTTTCTGTACCCGCAACGCCAAAGGGTGTCATTCGAGCTGCATATGCCGCCGGACTTATTTCCAATCAAGAAGTGTGGAGCGATCTTCTTCGAGATCGCAATCTGACGGCACACACATATAACGAAGAAACAGCGCGCAATATCTTTGCCCGAATCTGTACCGATTACCTGCATGTCCTGCAAGAGCTGGAAAAACAGTTGGAGGAATAAGAGCACCTGATAAAACTTATATGAAATTCTGAAAACACTCATCTATGCGGATGGGTGTTCAGACATGCATCGAGGGCTAGAGCTTTTTCCGAAAATCACGATAGTATATTCTTAAATTCATTCAAAAAGGTTTTAGATGCTTTGTTAAATATAGGATAGCGTTTCCAAACGAATGCGTAATGTAGCTCCAACTGTGGGAAAAGTGGCCGGAAACAAACATCTGGATCAATTCCTACAGCCGCAAGGTACTGGCTTGTTAGAAAATAACCGAGACCGCTTTTCACAAATTGTGATGGATTCCCGTTTATTACATTATACGTTGCGGCGATATCCATGTGTTCTACTTCTGTCTGAGCCCATAATGCAATTTCGCGTTGTAATCCAATTCGACGATGAAAAATTAACGGTACACTGCAAAGATCCTCCCGCTGTATGACGTTCTTTTTCGCAAGGTCACAATTATTTGGCATTAACAGCCCCCAACAATCAAAATACGGCAACGAAATATATTCATAT
>JAUNIY010000227.1 GCA_030523305.1 Eubacteriales bacterium | reverse complement strand
AAATTCTGATTTACTCGCAGAATCGTTGTCTGTCCATTCCATAATTGAAATGATGGTTTCCATGTCATCGCCAAACCCATGTACAATGGTCCCTGTTCTACCCATAATATAAACAGATTCCATATTGTCTAAAAATTCATCCGTTACAGTAATATCTCCATTTTTTGATTCTGTTCCTAATAATTCCACAAAAATAGCTATCGATTCTTTCGTTTTCTCAATCATTGTATATTCTTTTGTATCATGCTTTATATCTTCTGCACCGATACGATCTGATGATTGTTCTATACTAGGTGCAGAAGAATGATTACTACAACCACATAAGCTGAATGTTAATAAAATGACATATAAAAGAATCTTTATTTTGTTTTTCATCCTTATCTCCTTCTTTGTATCGACATTCCATATGTAAATTAGAATATGTTCTATCTTACCACGATAGGATGAATTATACAATACAAGGGGGACGGTATATATTCTCGTGCTCCGTTCAGATTTGTGATTTTATGGCTGTCATGTGATATACCAAATCACGATTTTATACACAGGAAATGCTTATTTTTCAAGGTTTTTCGGCTATGAAAGGGTAAAAAAAAGACCTCAAGGAATTTCTTCCTCAAGGTCTGATTTTTTATTTTGGAGAATAGTCATTTTTGCCCTTTGCAGGATAATGACCGTTGCCCTTTAACACATGTATTTATTCCCACTCTACAGTTCCCGGGGGCTTTGATGTGATATCATACACAACGCGATTGACGTGTTCTACTTCGTTGGTGATACGATTTGATACCGTGGCAAGGATATCGTAGGGAATCTTAGCCCAATCGGCTGTCATGAAGTCATCTGTCGTGACTGCACGGATAGCGATCAAGTGGTCATAGGTTCTGTGATCGCCCATGACGCCAACTGTATTGACGCCTGGCAGGACGCAGAAGAATTGGGACAGATGCTTTTCATAGCCGTTTTTGGACATTTCATCGCGCAAAACCCAGTCAGCTTCTTGAAGAATTTTTACTTTTTCCGCCGTGATTTCACCGATGATTCTTACGCCGAGGCCCGGACCGGGGAAGGGCTGACGCCAAACGAGCTCCTTTGGAATACCGAGCTTTTCGCCAACGGCACGGACTTCATCCTTGAACAGATCACCGAGCGGCTCGACAATACCTAAGAATTGGATATCTTCCGGCATTTTTGCCATGTTGTGATGGGTCTTGATGACAGCGGTGTTGGCTTTGCCGTCGCTCTTGCCTTTGCCGGACTCGATCCGGTCCGGATAAATGGTACCCTGGGCAAAAAAGCCTTCTTCCGCCTGATTGCGGATTTCATCCCAGAAGACCTTGTAGAATTCCGTGCCGATTATTTTGCGCTTGGCTTCTGGATCGGTAACACCTTTTAACTGAGAAATAAAATGATCGCCACAATTGACACGGATAAAGTTCATATCGAACATCGTGGTGAAGGTTTGTTCCACAAAGTCTCCTTCATCTTTGCGCATTAGCCCCTGATCGACAAAGACACAGGTGAGCTGTTTGCCGACGGCGCGAGACAAAAGACCGGCTGCAACAGAGCTATCTACACCGCCGGATAAGCCGAGAATGACTTTTTTGTCGCCAATTTTTTCGCGGAGCGCTGCGACCGTATTTTCAATGAAATTATCCATAACCCAATCGCCGTTGCACTGGCATATTTCATACAGGAAATTGTGCAGCACCTGCTTGCCATATTCGGAATGGGTAACCTCTGGATGAAATTGGACAGCGTAGATATTTTTTTCGGTATTCTGCATAGCAGCACAAGGGCAATCCTTGGTTTTACCGATGATCTCATATCCTGCTGGTGGCGCAGCGATATAATCCGTATGGCTCATCCAAACGGTAGATGCTTCCGGAACATCCCGGAACAGCTTGGAATTTGGATCGGTTACCTGAAGCGCAATCTTGCCATATTCGGAAACCGGGGCGGTTTTTACGTCGCCTTGATCCATCCATGCAATGAGCTGGCAGCCATAGCAGATTCCTAAGATCGGTACGCCGATCTCTAGAATCTCCTTTGTATAATGTGGCGAGCTCATGTCAAAAACAGAATTGGGGCCGCCGGTAAAGATGATACCGCTTGGATGCATCGCTTTGATCTCATCCAATGGTGTTGTATACGGCTTGATTTCGCAGTATACGTTGCATTCACGTACCCGGCGGGCAATCAGCTGATTATATTGGCCGCCGAAATCGAGAATCAGAACAATCTGTTGGTTTTGCATACAAGCTACTCCTTTGCTTTTGTGAAACAGCATGTTCAAATTATTGTTTATCATTTTATTATGCCATAAAAATATATGGTAT
>JAUNIY010000055.1 GCA_030523305.1 Eubacteriales bacterium | reverse complement strand
GGACAAGCAGAAGCAGTTCGCGCCAAATATGAGCAAATTCGCAGGGAGTGTGAAGCATGAGCGGAAAGCTGCTTGTGTTGGAGGGGACCGACGCTTCAGGAAAATCGACGCAGTTTGCACGGCTTTGTCAGACGCTCGACGAACAAAATATTACATACCGCCGCCTTGTTTTCCCACGTTATCAGGAAGAATCCTCAGCGTTGATCCGGATGTATCTGAACGGACAGTTTGGTTCTCATCCGGATGATGTCAACGCATATACAGCCTCTACATTTTTTGCTGTTGACCGATATGCATCCTATCAGACGGAATGGAAAGACTATTATGAAAACGGTGGCTTGGTGCTGGCTGACCGATATACAACATCCAATGCTGTCCATCAGGCTTCCAAACTGAATGGAGAGGAGCGGCAGGCCTTTCTCGATTGGCTTTTTGATTTTGAATATCGAATTATGGGTATACCGGAACCGGATCAGGTCTATTTTTTAGATATGCCCACAGATGCTGTACAAAATCTATTGGAGCACCGGCAGGGCAAGACGCAGGATATCCATGAAAAGGATCTGGATTATCTGAAAAAATGCTACCGGACGGCGTCCGATTTGGCTGAACGCCTGAATTGGCGCCGCATTCGCTGCACAGAAGGGCGTATCATTCGTACGATTGATGATATCGCCAATGAGCTTGCGGCAGCGGTTTTTGACACAATTTCGTAAAGGAGTTTTATGTTACCATTTCAACCAGTTGCATTAGAAGACAAACAAAAGGTAGATGTTTGTCTGACTCAACAAAATTACCGTATTTGCGAGCATTGTTTTACTGATCTGTTCATTTGGAAAGATCATTATGATACACAGATTTGCTTTTGGGAAGATTTTCTATTTATAAAAATGAAAACCTTTCCGGAACAGCGCACACTGTATCTTGCTCCGATAGGCAGCGGTGATATCAAAAAAGCCCTACTTGCTATGGAACAAGACGCACATGAGCGTGGCGTTGACTTTGCGCTCTGCTGTATCCCAGAACCGATGATTGCGCAAATAGAGGCAGCTATGCCGGGCTATTTCATCATTCAGGATTATCCGGATGGTGCGGACTATATTTATTCTGCGGAAAAGCTGATGACGCTTTCTGGCAAAAAGCTTCAATCCAAACGGAACTTTGTCAATCGCTTTCAAAAAACGTATGCAGGCCGCTGGTCCTATGAAGAACTTACAGATGCAAACAAACAGGAAGCATTTGATTTCCATCTGCATTGGTGCGAGACTGGAGACAACTGCCCGAATGGCACGATGTATTCCGGTGAGACCTGCGCGGTATCGCTTGCGCTCAATAACAGCGAAGCCTTGGGCATGAAGGGCGGCATCCTTCGTTTGGATGGTGCAGTCATCGCGTTTACGATGGGATGTCCGGTCAGCGCAGATACCTATGTTGTTCAGCTGGAAAAGGCGGAGGCTTCGATTGCAGGAGCATATCCGATGATTAACCAGCAGTTTGCACAACACAATTTTGCAGGCTATACCTATGTCAATCGGGAGGATGATTTGGGCCTGGAAGGCCTGCGCAAAGCAAAGTTATCCTATCATCCGGTCATGATGGGGAAAAAATTTATGGCGGTGAAGGCATGATACGTTTTGCAAGGCAAACAGATTTGGAGCATGTGATTGCCCTTTGGAAACAATGTTTTCCCGGGGACGATGCTTTCCGGAACTGGTTCTTTCAAACGGTATATGATCCAGCTATTACGTTGTTAGATGAAGAAGAGGGTACAATTTGCGCGATGCTGCAAATGCTTCCGTACCAGCTGCGGGATGCACGCGGTGTACGTCCTGTCACATATATTTACGGCGCATGTACAGCGCCGGCATATCGCAGGCAGCACCGGATGGATCGTCTGCTACAGCATTCGTTTGCACTGGATCAAACAGAGGGAAGAGCCGCATCTATTTTGATTCCGCAGGAGGAATGGCTGTTCGGTTTTTATGATCTGTTTGGCTATCAAACGGCGTTTTATTTGGATACCGTTACCCGGACGCGAGATAATCAGCCGGTTTCCGGCACAATCCACACGCTCCGGGAGGCTGATATCCCGGCAATGCGCGCGCTGTATGAATCCAGTTCCCAGGTGTGTTTGCTGCGTTCCACGCGCGATTGGAGCAATCAGCTTGCCATGTTTGACCGGCTGGGGCTGGGCGCTTATGGGTTGGTGCAGAATGGTGTGCTGGAAGCGTATGCGTTTGTGTGGGATGACGGGGATGGAAAGCTATGGGCGCAGGAATGCTGCGGAGCAGCTGCAGATATGTTGGCACAAAGCATTTTGCAACAGTGCCAGGCGGATGAAATCCGTATGACACGCCCAGGACGTAGCCAAAAGCTGGGCTGCATTCGTTATTATGATGATACACCGGTACAACCGGGATATTTTAATTTGTTATTCAATTGAGGAGGAAATGATTATGGTATATGTTTTCCATGTAGACGGCTATGAAGATACAGAGATGATCGCACCATTGGACATGCTGTCCCGCGCAAACATTCCAATGACACGCGTCGGTGTGACAGGCAAAACCATCACCGGAAAAATGGGATTTACCATCGAAGCTGACATTCTGCCGGAAGAGCTCGATCTCTCCGATTGCGAAATGATTTTCCTGCCTGGAGGACCAGGCACACACAATTATTTTGACAAGCCGGTTATCGACAAAGCGATTGCGTATTGCATGGAACATCATTGCTATATGGCTGCAATCTGTGCTGCGCCTTCCGTTTTGGCTGCAAAGGGGGCGCTGGATGGCAAAAAGGCAGTTTGTCATTTCAGCGTTGAGGATCAAATGGGCAATGCGCAGCTGCAAAAAGGCCTTGTATGTGTAGATGACAATGTCGTGACTGGTTGCGGTGCAGCTGCTTCCATTGAGCTGGGACTGACCATGGTTGAATTGCTGCGTGGAAAAGAGGCTGCGGATCAGGTCCGTCATGGCATCGGCATCTGTGAATAAGGAATCGTTGCGTCGCGCGCTGCTTGCGCAGCGGCGTGCTATTCCACAGCAACAGCGCAAGACGATCAACCAGGAAATTACGCGTAGCGTGCTTGCGAGTGCGCAATATCAGCGTGCGCACACGATTTTTGTTTATTGGTCAACAGCGGATGAAATAGATACCCATGCGATTGTTGCTGATGCGTGGAAGCAGGGGAAATGTGTTTGCGTTCCCAAGTGCCTGCCCGGACATCGCATGGAGCCAAGACAGATTGCATCTGCAGATGATCTGACAGGAGAATGCTTTGGAATTCCGGAACCAGGCGCGCACTGTCAGCAGATCTTACCGGAGGAAATACAGCTGTGTGTTGTACCTGCGCTTGCCTGCGATGCGCTTGGATATCGTTTGGGTTATGGCGGTGGATTTTATGACCGCTTTTTGCCACAGACACCGGCATATCGCATAGCTCTGTGTGCGCAGGCGCGTATGTTACAACGCGTTCCGATACAGGAGCATGACATTCGATGTGATTGTATTATCACAGAACAAGAGGTGATGCTGATTCATGAAAGATAAATCAACCTTTTTGCCGGGGCTCACGCTGTTTTATTGTTTTATTATATTGACTGTGTGCAGCATAGGCTTTGACTTTGTATTTTCCCGTTTTCCTTCTATTGGGATTATGGTTGTAGAGCTGCTGGCCTTTGTACCTCCGGCGTATTGTATGTATCATGCGCAGGATGATTCCTTTCAAATCAATTTCCGTTGCAAGCGAAGGGCGTCGGAACGATTTGCCATCCAGTTTGGTTTTACGGTAAAGTTTGCTTTGGCAGTTTCCTTTCTGTCGTTTTTGGCTAATATGATTATATATGTTATCTGTGGAGCGACGGACATTGATATCAGCAGTATGATTACGACCAGTGGCATCGGCAACCGGTACGGTTGGCTGAGCTTTCTGGGCATTGCGATTGTCTCGCCGATTGCAGAAGAGATCTTTGTGCGAGGGGCATTGTTTTCCGCCTTTGAGCGAGAAGCCGGTACCGCTTTGAGCATTGTTCTGAGTGCTGTATGCTTCGCTATGCTGCACGGCTCCCTGTTCAATTTTGCAGGGCCGTTGATTGCAGGTTGTGCGTATGCATTTTTGGTATATATGTTTGATTCCATTTGGCCCGCTATTCTTGCGCATGTCATCAATAACTGTTACTATTATGTTATCAACTATCTGGTGAATCTGTACAGTTCATTTGGAATCTGGAAATATTTTACGTACATCAATGTTATTTTGTTTTTGTTGTTCCTGTATTTGACGCTCCGTTCGCTGGAATCTTTGATTCAACAACATCAGCTGCGTCCGCTCAGGCCCAACCATGGTTCCGGTTTGCTTGCCGTCCGGGACTGCGTCGTAAATCCGGGATTCTTTATTTTTATTTCCAGCTTTGTCGTCAGCATCGCGCTGAAATAGAGAGAAAACGCACGCCTTTTGCCCGCTGGCAAAAGAGAAAGGATACTGATATGAGAGCCAAGAAAACACAAACGTCGGATTCTGAACAGATGGGAAAACGCCCAAAGGGGAGAAAACGCCCTGCGGTCAGCAGAACAGTTTTATATTTGATCTGTATATTGGTCATTTCCGCTGTGCTGGCCACAACGGGGATTTTGCTCAGCAACGACCTGTTTGCGCTGGCAAAGCCGGATCGTGATATCACAGTCACCATTCCCGAGGATGCTTCGGTTGGCGAGGTTTCCAAACTACTCGATAAAAGCGGCGTCGTCAATTATGGTTCGTTTTTCCATCTGTTTACCAGCATTGTTTACGGAGATGTTGAATTCCGTTCGGGCATGTGGACGTTAAATTCTGATATGGATTACCGGGCGATTGTGAATGCTATCCGGCTAAACAGCAAGAGCACCGTTACCGTTACAATTCCAGAAGGCTATACGGTTGAGGATATCATCGATACACTTGTTGAAAACGGGCTCAGCTCAGAAGACGAGCTAAAAACGGTTTTGCAGAACAGCGATTTTACCTATGATTTCCTGCCGGAGGAGATTGGAAATGAAACCAACAGCTTGGAAGGATATCTGTTCCCGGATACCTACGAATTCTATCTCAGCGACAGTGCGGAAACCATCATTTCCAAAATGTTGGGTAATTTTGAAAACAAGTTAAATGACACTTCCAATGGAAAAAGCTTGATGGAATTGTGCGAAGAAACGGATATGTCTGTGTCCGATATGGTCATCATCGCTTCGATGGTGGAGAAAGAAGCCGTGGATTCCGACGATATGTTAATGGTATCCGGCGTCATTTCCAACCGCTTGAACCATGCTTCCGAATATCCATATCTCAACATTGATGCGACGATTCAATACGTCGTTGGACATACGGAGCTGACAGATGAAGATATGAAATATGACAGTCCGTACAACACGTATACGTCCAAAGGGCTGCCGCCTGGCCCGATTTGTAATCCAGGATATGACGCGTTGCGCGCCGCTGTACAGCCTACTGTACATGATTATTACTATTATGTTGCCAATGCTGACCATACGGCGCATATTTATGCGAAGACGCAGGAAGAGCAGACGGCCAATATTGAAGCGGTACAAAACCAGAGAGATGCAGAAAACGATGACGAAAATTAAGGGGATCGTATGAACAAGCCTGAAATTCTATCGCCAGCAGGCGATATGGAACGCCTGAAATATGCCATTGCATATGGTGCAGACGCAGTATATTTGGCTGGAAAGCAGTTTGGTATGCGGGCTGCTTCGGATAACTTTACAGAAGAAGAGCTGCGCGACGGCATTGCCTATGCGCATGCGCGCGGTGTAAAAGTATATATCACCGTCAATATTGCTCCACGGTCAAATGAATTTCCAGAACTGGAACAATATCTGAAACGCCTGTATACCTACGGTGCGGATGCCGCCATTGTTTCTGACCTCGGCGTTGTCCGTATGGCAAAGCGCGTTGTGCCCGATCTGCCACTGCATATCAGTACGCAGACGAGTATTCTCAATTGCGAAGCAGCCAGGTTCTGGGTGGATTTGGGCGCAGAACGCATTGTACTGGCACGTGAACTTTCATTGCAGGAGATCCGGGCAATTCGGGATGCCATTCCACCGGAAGTAGAAATCGAATGCTTTGTGCATGGCGCCATGTGCATCTCGTATTCCGGCCGCTGCCTGATTTCCAATTACACAACCGGGCGTGATGCCAACCATGGCGCTTGCGCGCAGTCCTGTCGCTGGAAATATGCGTTGATGGAGGAAAAGCGGCCTGGCCAATATTTCCCGGTTGATGAGGACGAGCGTGGGACCTACTTGTACAATTCCAAGGATATGTGCATGATCGATCATATTCCGGAACTCATTCAAGCAGGGGTTACTTCTTTTAAGATCGAGGGGCGCGCGAAAACCGCATATTATACAGCTGGAATTACAGCGGCCTATCGCCGCGCATTGGATGCGTATTGTGCAAATCCAGTTCCTGATTATAAGGTGGCAGAAGACATCCGTGAGGAGATCAGTAAAATTAGCCACCGGGAGTATTTTACCGGCTTCTATTTTGGACGCGATCCCAAAGGTCAGTATTATCCGGATGTCATGTATATCCGAGATTGGGAAATTGCAGCATTGTTTGATAGTTGCGATGTGGATGGCAATGCGGTTTTCCTCTTAAAAAACCGTTTCTTTGCGGGCGATACTCTGGAGCTGATGCAGCCGGATAAGCCCGTTTATGTATTCCAAGTGGATGAAATGCGCAATGACGATGGGGAAGTGTTGGATGCCGCGCGATCCGCAATGATGCGTATCCATATGAAATTCCCGTTCCAGGTATCACCGTTTTCCATTCTTCGAAAGGAAAAAGCGGCAAATCCTGTCAAAAAGGTTGACAACAAAGCTTAAATATGTATAATAAAAGTGTTATACAGATATTATGGCGATGATAAAATGAGATAGGATTGCGCGCCTGTCAGAGAGCAGGGGATGGTGGAAGCCCTGTAGTGCAGCATCCTGTCGGCTACTTTGGAGCTGTCCGGGATGAACCGGACCGTATGCCTGCGTTAATGGCACACTGAGATGCCAGAGATGGCAAATTAGGGTGGTACCGCGTGGCAAAAGCCTTCGCCCCTATCTTGGGGTGAAGGCTTTTTTTGATTTTGTTTATATTTTATTTATACGTATATGGAGGCAATTACTATGCATTACATGGGTTTAAATGAAATCCGTGAAAAGTTTCTCGTGTTCTTTGAATCCAAAGATCACCTGAGGCTGCCGAGCTTTTCCCTGATTCCGCAGGGCGACAAATCGCTGCTGCTGATTAACTCTGGTATGGCTCCGCTCAAGCCGTATTTTACCGGCGAGCAGGAACCGCCGCGCCGCCGTGTGACAACTTGTCAGAAATGTATTCGTACAGGCGATATCGACAATGTAGGCAAAACGGCGCGCCATGGCACATTCTTTGAAATGCTGGGCAATTTCTCATTTGGCGATTATTTTAAAAAGGAAGCGATTGCCTGGAGCTGGGAATTCTTAACAGAGGTCATGGAGCTGGATCCCAATCGTCTGTATCCATCTATTTACGAAGATGACGACGAGGCGTTTGAAATCTGGAATAAGGATATCGGCATTGCGCCGGAGCGTATTTTCCGTTTCGGCAAGGGCGACAACTTCTGGGAGCATGGCTCTGGCCCGTGCGGCCCGTGTTCTGAAATTTATTATGACCGCGGGGAAAAATATGGCTGCGGCAAGCCGGGTTGTACGGTAGGCTGCGATTGTGACCGCTATATGGAAGTATGGAACAACGTATTTTCCCAGTTCAACAACGACGGACACGGCAATTACACCGAGCTGGAACAAAAAAACATCGATACCGGCATGGGATTGGAACGTTTGGCAGTTGTCATGCAGGATGTCGATTCCCTGTTTGATGTAGATACCGTAAAGAATATCACCAACCATATTTCAAAAATCTCGGGCAAGTCCTACGGCGAATCCTACAAGACAGATGTTTCCCTGCGCGTTATCACAGACCATATACGTTCCACTGTTATGATGATTTGCGACGGTGTCATTCCTTCCAATGAAGGAAGAGGCTATGTTCTGCGCCGTCTGCTGCGCCGTGCGGCACGTCATGGTAAGCTGCTTGGCATCGACAAACCGTTCCTGTATCAGGTATGTGATACCGTCATCCAGGAGAGCGGCGGAGCATATCCAGCGCTGCTGGAAAAGCAAGAGTATATCCGCAAGGTAATTCAGGTGGAAGAAGAGCGTTTTGACGCAACCGTTGACGCTGGCCTGGCTATCCTGAACGATATGATTGCAAAGGCAAAGCAGGATGGAAACAATATTCTTCCGGCAGAGGACGCCTTTAAGCTGCATGATACCTATGGCTTCCCGATTGATTTGACCATCGAGATCTTGGAGGAGCAGGGCATGTCCACAGATCGCGACGGCTTTGATGCACTGATTCAGGAACAGAAGGAGCGTTCACGCGAGGATCGCAAGCGCATGGGTGATGTTGGCTGGGCTTCTGAGGATCTTGGACTGGACAAGTCCTTGAAGACGGAATTCTGCGGCTATACCACGCTGGAAGCAGAAAGCCAGGTCATGGCGCTGATTACCGAAGGCGAGAGCACCGATGCAGTGCGCGCTGGCTCAAAGGTTACCGTTGTATTGGATAAAACGCCGTTCTATGCCGAAATGGGCGGCCAGGTACCGGATCATGGTACCATTTCGCACGGAGATTGCGAGATCGCAATCGACAATGTGCAGAAAAACGGCGACGGACGCATTTATCTGCACTCCGGTGTGGTAAAGAGCGGTGTCATCAGCCGCGGAGATACCGTTACCGCGAAGGTAGATGCGGAACGTCGGCAGGCAATCTGCCGTTCCCATACTGCAACGCATCTTCTTCAGGAGGCGCTGCGCGAGGTTCTGGGCAGCCATGTTGAGCAGGCAGGCTCTTACACCGATGCCGATCATGTACGGTTTGACTTCACCCACTTTGCCGCGATGACTGCGGAGGAAATCGAACGAGTAGAAAATATCGTGAACAATGTCATTTTGGAAGGCATGGAAGTTCGCACCGATGAAATGCCGATTGAAGAAGCAAAAAAGTTGGGTGCTATGGCATTGTTTGGAGAAAAGTACGGCGATATCGTCCGCGTTGTACGCGCAGGCGATTATTCCATTGAGTTCTGCGGCGGTACGCATCTGGACAACACGGCAAAGGCCGGTATGTTCAAGATTGTCAGCGAAGCTTCCGTAGCGGCTGGTGTTCGCCGTATTGAAGCCTTGACTGGCAAGGCGTTTATGCAAATGTTTGCAGAACGGCAGAAGATGCTCGGTGCAGTTGCAGCTGCGCTGAAAACTTCGCCGAATGAACTGGTGCAGCGCGCTGACCAGATGGTGGAGGATATGCGCAACCTGAACCGTAACATTGACAGCCTGAACAGCAAAATTGCCGGTATGGAGCTGGTAGAGCTGTTTAACCTGTCCCGTGAGGTAGCAGGCGTCAATGTCATTTCTGCTAAGCTGAATGATACACCGGAGGTTATGCGCAGCCTTGGCGATATGATGAAGGAGCGTTATCCGAAGGCCGTTGCCGTGCTGGCTACTGTAACTGGCGAAAGCAAGGTTCAGCTGTTGTGCGTTGCTGGCAGTGAAGCTGTCAAGGCTGGTGCACATGCCGGTAAAATTGTCAAAGAAGTTGCCAAGCTCTGCGGCGGCGGCGGCGGTGGACGCCCGGATTCCGCATCTGCCGGTGGCAAAAAGCCAGAAAAGCTGGAAGAAGCGCTGGAGGCTGTCAACAACATTGTAGCAAACATGTTGGAAGCATAAAATATTCACAATGATGGTTGGAAAGGAGGTTGATACGATGTCCGATTGTCTGTTTTGTAATATCATTTCCGGCGATGTTCCGTCTAACAAAGTATATGAAGACGAATATTGCTATGCATTTCACGATATTGACCCACAGGCGCCGACACATTTTCTGGTTATCCCAAAGCAGCATATCAAATCAGTTGCTGCTGTCACACCGGAAAATAGTATGATCGTTGCCAAGTGCATGGAAGCAATCGCCAAAATCGCAAAGGAACGCGGTATGGAAAGCTTCCGCGTGGTTTCTAACATTGGCGAGCAAGCACAGCAGAGTGTATTTCATCTGCATTTTCATGTGCTGTCCGGTCGTGATATGACTTGGCCGCCAGGCTGATGGGTATAAAGTGATTCCAATGGGGCTGAGGTGGCGCGATGTTGCGCCACCTCGGTTTTTGCAGAAGAAAGGGGAGAGAAAATGAATCGTCCGTTGATTTGGTTTTCTGGGGCGTTCGCTGCCGGGACAGCGCTCGCGTTGTTTTCTGTTTCGTTTCCTCTGCTTGCTATAGCTGCAATCCTTGCGTTGTCTGTTGTCATCGGATGGCATTTTGTACAGATCCGTCCGTTGTGCGTCCTAATAGCAGGATTGCTTTGTGGCTTGAGCTATACACAGGCATATCATACGTATCGGATCGCGCCGGTTTTGGAGGTTGATGGGACGCCAGCGACCATTACGGTCAAAGCTTTAGATTATGCGGTACAATATGATGAACAACAGCGCGTGGAAGTACGGGTTTCGGGCAATGATGTTGGATGCCCGAGAAATTTTCGCACACTGGTATATTTGCCTACTACAGAGCAGGAAATTATACCCGGAGATACGATCACAGCATCCATCGAATTTTATCTTCCCCAAGCGTCAGAAGGGTTTGACCGCGCCAGCTATTACCGCTCTGAGGGATATTATATTTTGGCGTCTGCGGCGGAGGGGCTTCCGGTTTCTGTAAACAGCCCGGCACATCGTCCCATTTCGTATTATCCGAAATCGTTTGCACATGCGTTGCAGCAGGTACTTTCCCAACATGGTACGGAACGGCAAACGGCGTTTTGGAAAGCCTTAACAACAGGGGACCGCTCTGGATTGACGACAACAGACATCGACCATCTGCGTCGTGCCGGACTATCACATGTAATTGCCTTGTCCGGCCTGCATGTTGGATTCTTGGTTTCTATGTTGTTGTTTCTGCTTGGGAAAAGATGGGGAACATTGCTTGGTATCCCCATGCTGATGATGTTTTATCTCATGGTTGGCTGGTCGCCATCGGTCGTGCGAGCCTGCGTCATGTACGGTATGATTATGCTTGCGTTTTGGGTGCGCCGACAAAACGACAGTCTCAATGCACTTGCCGCTGCATTGCTGATTATTTTGGTTATTCTGCCGGATTCGCTGGAATCTGTCAGCTTACAGCTGTCCTTCGTCTCTACACTTGGAATTCTCTGCTTTGCCGGGCGACTTCAAAATCTGTTCCGACTCCGAAAGGAAACACCGTGGATGCTGAAAAAGCTGTATGCGGTATTGTTAGGCAGTGTGATCTGTACGATTTGTTCTTCGGTGCTGACGACACCATTTCTGCTATATCATTTTGGATATCTTTCGGTCTTTTCCGTCGTGTCCAATCTATTGACGCTGTGGGCTGTTTCGATTGTATTTCCAATTCTGATATTAGGTGGTATCCTTGGCTTTGCCTTTTCGGGAATTTCTGGATTCCTACTCACAATAGCGGGATATTTGACTGACTACATCTATTTTATCAGTGATGCCATTGCCAACATTCGCTATGGTGTGTTATACTGCGAGAATAGCTTGGATTTTGCAGCAGCCGTGCTTTTGAGTGTTGTGCTGGCAGGGCTGTTGTGGAAAGCAAACAAAAGCGTTTTGCAGATTTTTCTTCCCGCGATGTTGGCTGTGGTGATTGGACTCAGCGTTTGTCGCGGTACCGCGGCGCACCGTGATTTGAAGGTTACTGTATTGCCAGAGGGCAGTGGACAAGCCATTCTTATTTCCTGCGACAACCATACGGCGTTAATCGATTGCAGCGCATCCAGTTATCATGATACCGTACAAGACGTAGCGCAATACATGGATTGGCGCGGTGTGGAGTCATTGGATTTGCTCATCCTGACATCGGTTGATGTAACACACGCGCGATATGCCTGTGACCTATTGGAAACGATCCCAGTAAAGCAAGTCATTTTACCTGAAACCAATCGGGAAAGCAACGAGGTCTACCCGGCGTTGATGCAGTCGTTGGAAACGGAAAACATTCCCTATGAAAAGCTGGCGCCTAAAGCAGCGGCGCCGGTTGGGGATGCATCGCTCGGTTTATCGGTTTTGGGTGCTGTCGAACGCAAGTTAGTTGTGCGTGTGCAAGCAGATGACGAGGATGTGACGATTGTTCACGCATTGACGCAGAATATGCTGTTGGAGCTGACGGAAACCACACCGCTGCGCAGCGATACCCTTGTTGTCGCAGGCAGCTTTCTGGAGGATTCTGTTAAAATGGAGGAATTGCTGGACCGTATCCAACCCGAACAGCTCATTTTGGAAAATGGCTGGTATACGCCGGAGGATTGCCGTGATATTCCGGTTATCAATCCGCAGGAAACTGGAGAGGTCACCATAAACTTGACACGTGATTAGGGAGGACGAACCATATGCCGCCAAAAAAATCAAGCAAATCAGACGGCGCGCAGCGTCTAAAACAAGATTTGAAAAACAATACCATTGGTTCTCTATACTTGATCGGCGGGGAAGAGAGCTATCTGAAGCAGCATTATTTGAATGAACTGGAAAAAGCGGTTGTAGACGACATGTTCCGTGATTTCAATTATGAAGTATTTGAAGGGGTGTCGTTGACGGTCGAGCAGCTGACAACTGCAATCGACAGCTATCCCGCTATGGCGGAACGACGTATGATCGTCGTAAAAGATCTGGACGTCTTCAAGCCAACAACCGCCTTGAAGGAAGAACTGCCGGGTATATTAAACGATCTGCCTGATTACGTCTGCCTGATCTTCTATTACGATACCATCAGTTTGAAGCCAGATAAGCGCACAAAACTGTACGCATCCATCAATAAAATGGGCTGTATTGCGGATTTTTCGCAGTTAGAGCGACATGATTTGATTCCATGGGTAAAACGGCGCGTTCGAGATGCCGGAAAGCATATTGACAACGATACGTGTGATTATCTGTTGTTTATCTGCGGCACATCGATGACCAATTTAATACCAGAAATCGAAAAGGCTTGCGCACACAGTGCGACCGATTCTGTCCAACGCAGTGATATCGACGCAGTGTGTACCAAGGTACTGGATGCGGTGACCTTTGATTTGACCGATGCAATTACGGCGCAGCGGTTTGATCGCGCTTTGAGGCTGGTCAATGATCTGATTGCACAGAAAAATGAACCGATTGTCCTGCTGGCTGCGATTGCAAGACATGTGCAACGTCTATATGCTGCAAAGCTTGCGATGGAAGCGCATGTTAGTGAGAAAGAACTGATGGAGCTTTTGGGTAGTAAATCGCCATATTATGCGCGTAAAATGCGCGATTCCGCTGTTCAGCTGCAAACGAAATGGCTGCGAAAAACGTTGCTGCTATGCGGTCAGAGTGATGTTTCAATGAAATCTTCAGGTTCTGATCGGCAGAAAGTGCTGGAGCTGCTATTGCTGCAAATGGCAACCGACTTAGGAGAAGGCAAACAATGATCCATATCAAAGAGGCAATCATCGTAGAAGGGCGATATGATGTCAACAAAATCAAGCAACTGGTGGATACGGTTGTGATCGAAACAGGTGGATTTGCTATTTTCCACGACAAGGAAAAATTGGCGTTGATCCGGCGCATCGCTGCGGAACGCGGCATTTTGGTGCTGACCGACAGCGATGGCGCAGGATTTGTCATTCGCAATTACCTGCGCGGTGCGATACCGAAGGATCAGGTTCGTCACGCCTATATCCCACAGATTGCCGGAAAGGAAAAACGGAAAACAAAAGGTTCGAAGGAAGGCACGTTGGGAGTAGAAGGCATTCCTGACGCAGTGCTTATCAAAGCGCTGGAAAAGGCCGGTATCGCGTGCCTACCGGAAGAATACCGCAAGGCCAGGGTCACCAAAGCAGATTTTTTTACGTGGGGGTTGACTGGCGTGCCGGGAAGCAATGAAAGGCGAAAAAAGCTGCTCAAAGCACTCGATCTGCCATCTCACATGACAACGAACGCACTGCTCGAATTTATCAATGCCGTTGCAGATTATGAGCAGGTCAAGCAGGCAGTGGATCAACTGGATGAATCAGAAAGAAAACGGCATTGTGACACGTGAGAATGGAAGGTGAATCACATATATGCCTACAACGCATGAAGCTCCACAAATTTTAAACGATTTTCTGGCCTATATGCACACGGTCAGGGGAAAGTCACCCAAAACTGTTCAGGAATATTATTTGGATCTACGGATGTTTTTCCGATTCATTAAACAGGCACGCGGTTTGGAGCAGGATATCCCGTTTGATGACATATCTATTCTGGATGTTGATATTGATTTTATCAAAACCATCACGCTGTCAGATGCATATGATTTTCTAATGTATACCGTACAGGAACGCCCCAAACATGGTAATTCGGATCACAGCGAAATTGGTATATCGGCACCCGCACGTGCACGCAAGGTTTCTGCATTGCGCTCCTTTTTTAAATACCTGACGGATAAGGCGCACTTGATCGACCACAACCCTTTGCAGAACCTGGAATATCCAACCGTCCGCCGTTCTCTGCCCAAATACCTGACGGTGGATGAAAGCATTGCCCTGTTGGAAGCGGTTGACGGCGCATATAAAGAGCGGGATTATTGCATTCTTATGCTGTTTTTAAACTGCGGGCTGCGTGTTTCGGAATTGTGTAATTTGAATATTTCCGATATCAAGGAAAATCAAATCCGCGTGCTCGGAAAAGGGAATAAGGAACGCATGCTATACCTCAACGATGCTTGCATGGATGCTATACAAGCGTATCTTCCGCATCGTATTGAACCACATAAAACGTCGAATGCGGTGGGAGCATTATTTGTTAGCCGGCAAAGAAACCGTATCCGCAAGACGACAGTGGAGCATCTCGTAAAAAAATATATTGCACAGGCTGGATTGGATGCATCCAAATATTCAGCTCATAAGCTTCGTCATACAGCGGCGACACTCATGTATACC
>JAUNIY010000226.1 GCA_030523305.1 Eubacteriales bacterium | reverse complement strand
ATGTCCCGAATATGCTGACGGTAAATCTCTTTTGGTGGTAAATTCATGACCTCCGACAGTTTTCCGCACAGAACCCAGTAATAGGCGTTAGCTTCCAATGACCGCTTCTTCTTGTATGGTCCGATCTCCGCACCAAACGTTTTATCTGTCTCAGACATAACACGGGCGATTGCCCGTGCCTTATGCCTGTCCTCTATCGGAATTTCCAGTTGCAGCCAGAAGCGTCCTTCACTGTCATACCCGACTCTTGCTCTTGATACTTTAACCAGTGTTTTTTTCACGTCGATTGTTCGTTCAGTCGCTTTTGCAAACGTTCTTTGATCTCCTGATAATTCTCTGCCCGAATCTCCTGTGGTGACTGATATCCTGTAGATTTCCAGAGCATCCGCTGCCACTTATCCATTCCAAATAAGACAACACACATTTCAGCAATTTCTTTTGCCTGTTCGGGCGTTACTAATTTTATGCCTGTTTCCGGACTACTTTTTGATTGCTTCAAATTTGAAGCTCCCTTCTGAAATCTAACAGCACCAGTATTGTCAACAATTGTCAACTTGCATATAGCGTTGTTTTCTCCATATTCAATTTCAGATACGCTCAATTTCAGCCTTGGACTGACTTTGTACTTCTGCCCTGACTGTAGTAGTTCACCTTGAAAAGGTGAAATCCAGATAAACGGAGCAGAGTATAATTCTCTTCCTATTCCCCAGTTTACACAGGCACGTTTAAAGCTATCAGAAGCAAGCCCTTTTTGAGCTTCTGTATTGCTCTCTGTCCCTGTATCTTCTTTAGAAATCCATTGGCTCTTTTCCTGATCCCAAATAGACACAGTACAGTTAGCATTTTCTCTGGAATGACTGCGCTGCCATCCCATTGCTCCCACTGTTTCATCAAGAATATTCATATCACAACGCGCATCTTTGTATAGCAAGACCGAAAATCCTTTGTCCGTAACTCGTTGGACACGGCATTCAATCTCGTCTGCTCTTAAAAGCCGAAACATTCGTCCACTCATGTATTTTCCTCCATTTCAAATTTCTCAATGGGACAATTGCGCCCTCTTTCCGTATGACTGAATGGAACGATTTCCCTGGTAAGACTGCATTTATCTCTACCAACAGCGTCTTTGATGCATAAAGGGCAGTAGAAACAGCTTGTTAAGTCGTTCGGAAACCATATGTCGAACACAATCCGCGCCTTGGTATAATGCGTAACACCATTAGTCTTCATATGTATCCAACCTTTCTTGTTCTTCCCATGCATTAACCCTATCAATGCAGTTGTCGCACCCAACAATGGTTATACCATCAAACTTATAAAATTCCTCTGCTTCTGCCCCGCATACGGGGCACTTCGGATAATCCGCCGCTTTCCCGTCTGGATATCCCGTTGTCTCCATGTTGTGGATAATCGGGTGATCTCCCAATTTATTCACCGCCTTTCTGCAAATACTGTCTGACCATCTCAGCAAGCCATGCCTGCATTGTCTTGTAACCGTCGGCCTTTAATCGCTGTTGCAACGCCGCATAATCAGCGTCAGGCAATCGTGCACTAATCCGGCAGGAAAATCTATGCCCGCTACTTGTCCGCTTGTTTTGCGGCTTCTCAGGCGTTTGTTCCTGGCCGAACCGTTTCAGCAGAATCTTCATTGCCTCAGGAACTAGCTGTACACCGTACTTCTGACTATTTGTACACTTCGACAATAACGATTTATCAAAGCCGGGATACTGCTTCTTGACCAACAGAATCATTTCTGCATTGTCCTGCGGAGTACATCCCTCTCGCAGTTCTTTTAATTTTTCGTTTGACATTTCTCTCCTTGTCTGTTATCCTGAGATAAGTAAATTCCTTTGACGGATGCAGAAATGCCCCCGTTAGCTGGAAGAATATATTATCTCGGACTCTTCATCAGTGCTTTGGTCGGTGCTGTGATGAAGGGTCTTTTTCTTTTGCTTCTTTATGTATTCCTCGCGGTTACGCCGGTCAATCTCTGCGTAATGCTTGACCGCCAACGCACGCGGAATGCCTTGTGTTACCGCTTGTTCAATCTCAATGTGATGATTCGGTGCGCGCCAGCCCCAGTAATCTGCGTTCCGGGCATTGTATTCTCGTGCACCGCGGATTGCCTCTGCTCGCAGCAGATCATGTCGTGTCATGTCTTATCCTCTACGCACGGAAATTTCATTGTTTCGTCGTGCGTGCAATCGTAGGGCTTGCGCTGTCGAATGATACGCTTTTTCTTCGGCGTCAGTGCCTTGATACGCGCCTGTAACCTTCTTATGGTTCTTTCGCTTTGCACCAGTTGATGCAGCCGCCCGACGAAATATCCGCCAATGCCACCAATGACACCGCCTGAAACGGCGATCCAAATGATATCT
>JAUNIY010000054.1 GCA_030523305.1 Eubacteriales bacterium | reverse complement strand
TAAATATCGACATTCTTTACATCGATACCGGTCATTTTTTCCACATTATAACGGACCTCATTGATGATCGAACGACAGATCGTTGCAATATTGACACCGTGCTCAACAGCCAGATGCAGGTCAATGTTGACGCCGCCATCCTCAGCCTCCGTAATGCGCACGCCGCGGGACATATTTTCCCGACGGAGCAGGTGGGCAATCCCGTCGGAAACGGAACGGATGGTCATTCCCTTTACGCCGAAGCAGCTCATGGCCGCATAGCCTGCGATATCTGCCAGCACTTCCGGCGCGATGTTGATAAATCCGAGATCGGCTTTGATCGTCATCACAAATTCCTCCTCTATATGCTTGCTGTTTGCGTTCAAAGTAAACCAATCTTATTTTATAATATTTTTCCCGCTCCGACAAGAGTATTTTCTCATTGTTCTCCATAATATTATATCATTTTAGCGACGACGCCACAGGATTCCGGCAAAAAGAACGATCAGCAACCGAAAAAACAAACAAACGTTTGCTTTTTTGCAATAGATTTTGTACAATAAATGATATCAATACCGCCACACCGCCGGACGGGCATATCGTTCCCCGCTTCCACCAAAGGGGGTTGCGCCGCCGTCGGCTTTTATGATAAAGGGAGTACCGCTATGCGTCCAATTACGGAAAAACAAAAACAGATCCTGCATTTTATCCGCGAATGTACCGCAGAGCAGGGCTATCCGCCGTCTGTCCGCGAGATTGCGGCGGCGGTCGGCCTGCGTTCGCCGTCTTCCGTCCATGCGCACCTCAAACGCCTGCGCGATCTGGGCTATCTGGAACAGGAGGAGGGCAAGACCCGCACCATCAAGGTCGCCGGGCATACGGGCGGGGCCGAGGTCCCGCTGCTCGGCCGGGTTGCAGCGGGCATGCCAATCCTGGCTGTGGAGCAAGCTGAGCGGCTGCTGCACGTCGATCTGGATGGCGACGGCAAAAACCATTTTGCGCTGCGCATCCGCGGGGATTCCATGGTTGAAGCCGGCATTTTGGACGGGGATTTTATCATTGTCCGCAGCCAGAACCATGCGCAGGAAGGGCAGATCGTGGTCGCCATGCTGGAGGATGAAGCCACCTGCAAGCGGCTGGAGCAGGATGAAGACGGGCATGTCTGGCTGATGCCGGAAAACCCCAATTATGACCCAATCCCCGGCGACTATGCCCATATCATCGGCGTGGTGGTCAAGGTCATCCGCGATTATCCGGTATGAAGCTGGAAGAACAAGTCCGCTTCGTGCGCGGGATCGGGCCGAAAAAGGCGGAGCTGCTGCAAAAGCTCGGCATTGTGACACTGGAAGATGCCATCCAGTGCTATCCCCGTGGGTATGAGGACCGCACGCACATCGTACCGATCGCACATCTGGCTGACGGCGAAAAGCAATGTATCCATGCGGTCGTCGGCGCGCAGCCGAAAACCGCCCACATCCGCAAGGGGATGGACGTCACGCGCTGCACGGTATATGACACAAGCGGCAGCATACCGCTGCGCTTTTTCAACAACCGATATGCAGCCGCCGCGCTGGAGGTCGGCAAGGAATATGCCTTCTACGGCAAGGTGCAGGCGGAGGGCCGCGCCTTTGTCATGCTTGCGCCGGAATTTGAACCGGTAGGCGCGGACAACAAGACCGGCCGGATCGTTCCCATTTATCCGCTGACCGCCGGATTGCATCAAAAGGATTTGTACCGCGTGACAGAAGCGGCATTGCAAGCCGTCCCGGCGGATTACCCGGACTTTCTGCCAGAAAAAATACGGAAGCCACAAGGCCTTCCGCCGCTGGCTGAGGCTCTTGCGCATATCCACCGCCCGCAAAATATGGAACAGGCGCAGCAGGCGCGCCACCGCATGGTATTTGAAGAATTGTTCCTGCTGTCCTGCGGGATGCGGCTGCTGCGCTCCCGCCGGGCGGGCCAAAGCGGCGTCCAGCTGCGCGATTTGAGCCTTCATGCCTTTTACCGCGCGCTGCCGTTTTCCCTGACCGCGGCACAGCAGCGCGCCATCGAAGCATGTACAATGGACATCGCCGCCGGCAAACCGCTCAGCCGGCTTATCCAGGGCGACGTCGGTTCGGGCAAGACCATGGTCGCAGCGGCGCTGTGCTACCTGGCGGCGCGCAACGGGCGGCAGGCCGTTATCATGGCGCCGACCGAATTACTGGCGCAGCAGCACATACAGACCATGCAGCCGCTTTTTGAGAAGCTCGGTATCTCGTGCGGCCTGCTGACTGGTTCGATGGGCGCGCGGCAAAAGCGGGAAACCTTACAGGCAATGGAAAGCGGCGAGATTGCCATTGTCATCGCCACCCACGCGGTGCTCAGCGACAACGTCAGCTTTCATGATCTCGCGGTCGCCGTTGTGGACGAACAGCACCGCTTCGGCGTCAGCCAGCGCGCCAGCCTGACGGCCAAAGGCGAAAATGTCCACCTGCTGGTCATGTCGGCAACGCCGATTCCGCGCACACTCGCCTTGCTGATTTATGGCGACCTGGACGTCTCCATCATCGACGAACTGCCACCGGGACGGCAAAAAATCAAAACCTATGCCGTGGGCGAGAAAACCCGCCCGCGCATCGACCGGTTTATCGACAACCAGTGCGCAGAAGGCGGACAGGTATACGTCGTCTGCCCACTGGTGGAAGACAGCGAACTGACGGATACCGCGCGCAACAGTGCGGAAAGCACGGCGGAGCGCCTATCTCGGATATTGCCGCATCGCACAGTCGGTCTGGTACATGGCCGCACCAAAGCGGCGGAACGGGAGCGCATCATGGCGGATTTTGCCGCAGGGAACATCGATATCCTGGTATCCACCACCGTCATCGAAGTCGGCGTCAATGTGCCGAATGCCACGCTGATGGTGGTCGAAAACGGGGATTGCTTCGGCTTATCTCAGCTCCATCAGCTGCGCGGGCGCGTCGGACGCGGCAAACGGCAGTCCTTTTGTATTTTTTATGGTGCAGACAAGGGAGAGGAGGCACGGGAACGCCTGCGCACGCTGGTGCAGACGAGCGACGGCTTTGCAATCGCACAAAAGGATCTGGAAATGCGCGGTGCAGGCGATTTCTTCGGCACACGCCAGCACGGCCTTCCGCCCATGAAGATGGCCGATCTTGCCGGGGACACCCGGCTGTTGGAGCAGGCCCAACAGGCCGCAAACGTGCTGCTGGCGGACGATCCGGACTGCAGCAACGCGCCGCTGCTCCGGGCAAAAGTGCAAAAGCTGTTTGACCAATGCGGCGATGGCGGCCTCAATTAAACACAGCAGAAACAAGCATTTGGATAACTTATTTGCAAAATTCACCATCATTATGCTGAATTTTTTCGAAAAATCTGCAAAACTCCTTTACAATTTACACAAATTCATGTAGAATAACACTACGACTTTTGCCGTGATGACAAAACCAATATGCGCCCGCGCGCATAACAGAGGAGGTACACAGAATGAATTGGAAAAATCGCGTTTTGAGCTTTGCGCTCACAGGCTGCTTGGCGGTGGGTATCCTCGCACCGGCAGCAATGGCAGTGGATACGCCGTCTCTGCCAGAATTTGCAGAATCAACGCTTTCGGCAATCGGTGAAAAGCAAATGGCCGGCGAAGCGTTGTTTACACAGACCAAGGCGGAGCTGTATCTGAACGATTCCTACATCGGCAAATATGAATTCGACTATGTTTATGACAAGGACAACAAGGTCCGCCAGCAGACACAGACGCTATACGGTGTGACCGACAGCGGCAATGAACTGTTGGTAGACTCCCTAACCTCGTATTTCACATACAACAGCAACGGCCTGATGACCAAAGCGGAAAACAGCAATGAAACGCTAACCTTGACCTATCATGCGGACGGAAATGTTGCAACCGAAACCTATGTAAATGTGGCCGACGTACAACAAAATTATACGGCTGTCTATACATACGGCACCAACGGTATGATCGCAACAGCCGACCTCACCTTCACCGGCGGCGTGCAGGCAGTGGCAACATACTCCTATGATGATCAGGATCGTCTGATCCAAATGGCAGTTTCCGCAAAGGGCAGCTCTGAAATTGTTACGCAGACGACGTATACGTATGACGATAACGGCAACCTCCTGCAGAAGAATGAGGACGGTTCTATTACATCCTACACCTACGACGAAAACAACAATTGCACCAGCGAAAGCTTTGCCGATGAAGACGGTACTGCTAAGATCGTGTATTCTTATCAGCTGACCAACGAATGGAAAGCGCAGAACCCAATCCAAATCGACAAGGTATTCACCGACGTATCCGCCAGTGCGTGGTATGCGCCTTACATCAAGTCCGCATATGAAAACTGCCTGGTAAACGGCACCAGCAACACGACTTTCGGCCCGAAAATCGAAATGACCCGCGCAATGTTCGTGGAAATCCTGTACAACGCGGCAGGCCGCCCGGCAGTCCAGAAGGGTACGACGTTCTCCGACGTGAACGCAGGTTCCTGGTATTACGATTCTGTTTCCTGGGCTGAGGAAAACAGCGTCACCTCCGGTGTTGGAGACGGCAGATTCGGCCCGAAGGAAAGCGTCACCAGACAGCAGATGGCAAATCTTCTGTACAACTATGTGGAAGATCCCGCGAAAGCGGTCGACCAGGCCGCAGCGTCCCAGTACCCGGATTGGGCAAGCGTTTCGGATTGGGCGAAGAACGGCATGGCATGGGCTGTCAACACCGGCGCCATCAATGGCGTGAAGCAGGGCGATGTCAACTATCTGTCGCCAAAATCGGTTGCAACAAGAGCGGAAGCCGCTACTATGCTGACACAATATTTTGTCAAGTAACGGAACCATACCCCATGATAGAACATACCCCCGGAGCACATCGCTTCCGGGGGTATTTCGCGTGACGCCAAAGCGCCTCGCAAATCGTTTCGCAACTTGTGTTCCGTTTTTCAATCCGCTTCTCTCGGCCGCTCCGGGAGCATCACAGGATTGACATGCACCATGATGTGCTTAACCTTGGGGAACTGGCACTCAATCGAGTTGTGCACGCGCCGGGCAACCTCGTGGGCCTCCTCCAACGTCTTCTGCCCCTCGACGCCGATCTCCAAATCGACATAAATTTTGTTGCCAAACACACGGGTACGCAGCACATCAATATGCAAAACGCCTTCCTCCTGCATCACACAGTCGCACATCGCCTGCTCCGTCGGCGGGTCGCACGCATGATCCACCATTTTATCCACAGCGTCGCGGAAGATATCTACCGCGGCCTTGACGATGCACACGCAGATCAGAATGCTTGCAATCGGGTCGAGCACCGGATATCCCATGCGCGCGCCTAGGATGCCGATCAGCGCGCCAATCGATGACAGCGCATCCGAACGGTGATGCCACGCGTCGGCAAGCAGTGCGGATGAATCGATTTTCTTTGCATTCCACTTCGTATAGTGGAACATCGCCTCTTTGGCTGCAATCGAGACCACAGCCGCAACCCCAGCCAGTATGCCGGGCACATCCAGCGCGCCATCCTCCCCCGACAGGATATCCTGCACGGCCTGCACGCCGATCAGCAAACCAGTCACCAGCAGAACACCGGACAGCACCACAGCCGCCACACATTCCATGCGTTCGTGCCCATATGGGTGATCGCGGTCGGAATCGCGGGCCGACAGCTTAACTCCGATGATGACAATGATGCTGCTGAACACATCGGATGCAGAATGAACAGCATCGCTGACCATTGCGCCCGAATGCGCTGCCAATCCTGCAAACAGCTTAAAGGCGGACAGTACAATATTCCCAATGATACTCACCATGGATACCCGATACGCTGTCGCTTCGGTTGAAACCGGCCGGACACCCGCAGATATCTTATGTTCCAAATCGTGTCTTCGTTTCTTCATCATAATAACAGTTTCCTCCTGATACATTCATGAACCGAACGCATACGCCTGTTCGCGGAAGATACAAAAAGTCCGCGAAACGAGTCATTACACTGTCCCGCGGACGAAATCCACTGCCATTTTCCATGGCCCGGCTCTTGACTGCCGTCATGCCTGCTCAGATGATTCTGCAATTGTATTGTATGCAAGGTTTTTATGATTATAACAGCCTTCTTGCAGTACGTCAACCGATTTGCCCAAGGTTATCCTATGGCAATTTTACCCGCAAAAAGCGGGTAAAATCGCATTTTTCAGCCGTTCCGCTTCAAAAACGATTCCCGTTCCCGCCGCAGCTCGGCATAGACCTGCAAGGATGTCCACGCGAGGTTGGTCGGCGTCGTCACTGCCTTCAAATCCACACGGATGCTGCTCTCGCGCAGCAACGCCAGCACGGTATCCACCTGCTCGGAGGAAAATCCATGCATCACCAGCATCGGCTCAGCCAATTCCACGCCAAGGCTCGGCAACAGCTTTCCCGGTGCCTTGTATCCGAGCAATACGTTTAGCGGTATCGCATACTGTTCTTTCGGAATTGTCCGCACGACGATGCCATTGCGTTGCAGCAACGGCGTCAAACGCCGCAGGTCCGTCGGCTGCATGTTGTACAGCAACACCATCGGTCGCTTGTTCTCCATTCCATTCACCTGCCTTGTTTATGATGCGGACCAGCTTTCTATGCCATGGAAAATATTATGCGGCCACGGCCCAAAGCCCTCCGGCAGCGGTGCTGACGATGCAATCACCGAACGCTCAAACGCAATGGGTATCACCGGTGTCTCCTCCATAAAGCATTTTAGATAATCCGCTTGCGCATCCTCCCATTCGTCTTCCTCCGCCGCATGCAGAGCGGTGAGCGCCTTTTCCATTTGTGAGCTGGAATAGGTTCCAAAATTGCGCTCGCCATTGCGTGAAACGATGGACGAAAAGTCAAAATCCGCTGTCATCTCGTATTCACCATAATACATCTGGAAGGTCTCACGGCGCAGCTTTGTCTGGCACTCTGCAAATTCCAGCGGCGTGACTGTAACCTGGATGCCGACTTCGTCCAACGTGTTGGCATATTGCTCCAACACGGCGCCTTTTGTACCGTACGATACATTGTAAATGATTTCCACTGCGAATGGTTTGTTTTTGCTGATATCCAGATAGCCGTCGTCATCGCGGTCATAGATGCCGGCATCCTCCAGCAATTCCAATGCTTCTTCTTTATCATATTCCGGCGCATCCACATCGTCCGGCACGGATGCTACCGGCAATGCAGCGGCATCTGCCCGCCCGGAAAAACAGGTTTGGACAATCGTATCGCGATCCATCAGCATAGACAGCGCCGTGCGCACATCGGGATCGTCCAACGGTTCCCATTCGCAGTTGATGCCGAGATAATGCAGGCGCGTCGTGGGCACGCTCGATGTGTATTCCGATCCAGTCGCCGCAGCGTTCTCCGCGTCCGGTTGCAGGAGCAAGGATATATCCCCGCTGCTCAGCAAGTTGGCCGCACTGTTGCTATCTGATACCGACACCAGCGTGATGGAACCACAAAAGCCGACTGCCCCGCCGTTCCATTGATCGAACGGATTCAGCTTCATGCCGGTATCCGACGATACCATCTGGTACGGTCCGGTTCCATCCGGGATATCCTCCTCATCCGAACCTTTGCGGAAAATCGGCACATCCAGCAACGCTTCCAGCTCGCGCAACGATTTTGCGCTGCTGAGACGGATATGGACGGTATCCTCTTGGTATTTGACCGAAGAAATGCAGGCTAGCTGCTCCTGATAGGTTGAATTTTCCCGCTCACGCGCGTGGTTAAGCGAATATGCGACATCTTCTGCCGTCAGCTCCTCTCCGGAATGGAACTTGACCCCAGACCGCACCGTCAATGTATACGATTTGGAGCTATTTTGCTCGATGTCTGCACAAAGCCCGGCCTGTGGCGTAAAGCTGTCATCCAACTGAAATAAGCTCTCAAAGCAAAGCTGTAGCATCAGCTTGTTTTCTGCCGACGTGCATAGCTGTGGATTGAGGCTGTCGTTCTCCCGGTACGCAAGCGAAAAAGAATCCACTGCCGTTACATCCGCCTGTATCGCCTCCTGCTCCTCAGCCGAGCCGCTGCCGGTCTCCGCCGCTGGCTGCGTGCCGCAACCTGTCAGCGCAGCCAACAGCATCACGCCTGCCATCCATACCGTTATCCCACGTTTTCGATTCATTTTTCTTTCTCCTCCAGCATGATGACCCCTGCCTGGACGCCGCGCCTGCCGTGCGTCGCACGGTGTGACCAAAATTCGTCCTGCATACACTTGGTGCAAAGGCCGCTGTCAACGATCGTTCCTACCCCCGCCTGTTCCAGCTGCAGCCGGTTGATCCCCTGCAAATCAATCCAATATTTCGGTTCACGCCACTGGATAAATGGCTCCACCATATCCCCCATTGTCTCCCGCATGGCGTCGGGTACATCCGCGTCGGTCTCGAAGCAGCACTGCCGGATAGATGGTCCAATGACCGCCTGGATATGACACGGGTCCGCGCCATAGTTGTCCTGCATGGTACGCACCGTTTTCTTCAAAATGCCCTGCGCTGTGCCGCGCCAGCCGGAATGGCATACGCCGATGCTGCGGCTGACTGGGTCATGCAGCAGCGTCACGACACAATCTGCATAGTAACCGCACAACGGCACACGGGGCAGGTTTGTGACAATCGCATCGGCCTGCCAGCACATTGGTTGTCCCAGCCCCATGCCCATCGTCGTTTCATCCACAACACGCACAATATCGCTGTGGATTTGTTTGGTCATCGTCATGCGCTCGCGCGCCACACCGAAATGGTCCGCCAAAATCTGATAATTGCGCAGGACATTTTCCCGTTGATCCCCCCGGTTAAAGCCCAGATTGAGGGAAAACAGGTGCCCCTCGCTCACGCCGCCAAACTTTGTCGTAAACATATGCGGCGTTGTGACCGCCTGACAAATATAATAAATCAAATCGCCTTCCCACATCTTTTGTATCGTTTGATGCATGCCGAATCCTCCCTGCAACAGATACTGTTTTTATTATACTATGGTTTGTTAAAAAAATATAGTGGTAATATTAAATCAGGATATACCACGAAACATTGCATTTTTTGCAGGATTTTACGCAAGAAAATACAACGATTTTCCAAAATTTGCACGGCGCTGTGAATCCCCGCCTGTTGACAATATTTTGATTTCCGATTACAATAGGTTACGATACCTTTGTGCGCGAACGTATGCGATCTATTGTTTGATTGCACAGGTGTTACGCGAAAAATGAAGATATTTTGAAAAAAATCACAAAAACAGGAGGTGTGTATCAGAGGAATGATTGGTTATATTATTGCCGCAGTGGTTGGCATTATAATTGGCGTTGTTGTAATGTTTATTTATTGCAGCGTTTCTAAGCAGACATTGAGTGACGCGAAACGCGAAGCAGATATAATGAAAAACGAGGCCGAGGAAGCCGCAGCTCAGAAAAAGCGGGAAGCCTTGCTCGAAGCCAAGGAAGAAATCCACAAAAACCGCGCGGACCTGGAACGTGAGATCAAGGAACGCCGCAATGAGATGCAAAAAACCGAACGTCGTCTGACACAGAAAGAAGAAACGCTGGACCGGAAAACTGATGCAGCGGAAAAGAAAAGTGAAGAGCTGAACCGTAAGCTGGCGAATATTCAGAAAAGCCGCGACGAAGCAGAGCAGTACAAGCAGCAACAGCTGGAACGTCTGGAAAGCATTTCCGGGCTGACCCGCGAGGAAGCCAAAGAGTTCCTCGTCAATTCCATCGAACAGGAAGCGCAGCACGACGCGGCCATCAAGCTACGTGAGATCCAGCAGCAGACCAAGGACGAGGCGGAAAAATATGCACGTGAGATCATTTCTTCCGCCATCCAGCGCTGCGCAGCAGATCACGTTGCAGAGGCTACCGTATCGGTTGTCCCGCTGCCAAACGATGAGATGAAGGGCCGCATCATTGGCCGTGAAGGGCGCAACATCCGCACGCTGGAAACGCTGACCGGCGTCGATCTGATTATCGACGACACACCGGAAGCCATTACGCTTTCGTGCTTTGACCCGGTCCGCCGCGAAATTGCGCGCCTGACCCTTGAAAAGCTGATTATCGACGGACGGATCCATCCGGCACGCATCGAAGAAATGGTAGAAAAGAGCCGCCGCGAGGTCGAACAGGAAATCAAGCGGGAAGGCGAACGCGCCGTATTGGAAACCGGCGTGCACGGCCTGCATCCTGAGCTGATCAAGCTACTCGGCCGCATGCGCTACCGCACCAGCTATGGCCAGAACGTATTGCAGCATTCCATCGAGGTTTCACACATCGCCGGCATCCTCGCCGGAGAGCTGGGCGTCAATGCGACGCAGGCGAAGCGCGCCGGCCTGCTGCATGACATCGGCAAGGCGGTTGACCGCGAATTGGAAGGCTCCCATGTGGACATCGGCGTCGACTTGTGTAAGCGTTACCGCGAGCATGCCGACATCATCCATGCCGTCCAAGCACATCATGGCGACATCGAGGCCAAGACCCTCGTGGCTTGCCTTGTCCAAGCAGCAGATGCCATTTCCGCGGCCCGTCCGGGCGCGCGCCGCGAAAATCTGGAAGCTTACATCAAACGTCTGGAAAAACTGGAAGAGATCGCAAATACTACGCCGGGCGTTGCCAGCTCGTATGCCATTCAGGCAGGCCGCGAGATCCGCATCATTGTCAATCCGGAACAGGTTTCCGATGCCAATATGATCCTGCTCTCCCGCGACATTGCCAAGAAGATCGAAACCGAACTGGAGTACCCAGGACAGATCAAAATCAATATGATCCGAGAGACCCGCGCGGTCGAATATGCAAAGTAAACACAAAGGGTATGCCGGACAAACCGGCGTACCCTTTTTCTATCTCAAGAAAAACGACGTTTCCCTGCCTGATATGTACCCTCCTTACTGCATGTCCAGTAAAGAGGGTACATATCAGCCTTCCGCAGAAAAACGTCGTTTTTTTCTTATGGCCTGCGGCAAGTGAGCAAAATAACCTGCCTGTCATGCGCGATCTCACGCAGCAGCTTCATGCCGCACGCGGTTCGCTCGTCGTCATAATTGACGAACGGGTCATCCAGAATGATCGGCACACTTTCGTCCGCCTCATCCAGCAGCACCTTGCACACCGCCAGGCGCAGCGCCAGATACAGCTGGTCACGTGTTCCGGTGGATAGCCGCAGCCGATCCATTTCTACTGCGCTGTTATCCCGGCGGCAGGTCGCTTCAAAATCAGTATACAGCTGCATTGCCGTATAGCGATCCGCGGTCAGCGTCTTCAAATACTCCTGCGCCAGCTGGTTGATCTGCGGCGAAACGCGCCCGGTCAGCTCTGCATTGGCCTGTACCAGCGATTCCTTTGCCAGGCGGATGGCATCCAACTGCCACAAGATGCTTTCCTTTTCCTCTTCCAGCCGGTCGCGCTGCGCGCACAGCTCCTTGCGCACGCCGATTTCCTCACACTTACCGCGGCACACCGCAATGGCCTCATGCAGCGCATTGCAGCTTTGCCGTGCCTGATCGACGGCCTCTTTGGCCTCGTTCATGCGCATGCGCGCATCTCCCTGCGGCCCAGTTGTATCCAGGATCTCCAGATACTGCGCTGCCAACGCTTCGTGCTCCCGCTTGCATTCCAAATACCGGCCTTTTCTTGTAATGGTTTCCTGCATCCATTGCAGGGCGCGCTGCTCCTGTTCCTCCGGGATACCCGGAGCGATGCGATGCATCTGCTCCCAGAATTTGCCGCGCGCTGTTTTCTCCTGCTCCGTCGTCTGGGTATTGCGCACAATAGCGGATTGCTTGCGTCGTTCCAGCTTGACGCGCTCTTCGTCAAAATCCATCGGCGGCGCTTCCAGCGAACGCGTGCTCCCCACAAAGGTAACAATCAACGCAATGATGGCGAAAACCGAAAACAGATACGGCATATACGACGTCAGCGGGCCGAATGGGATCAGCTGCAACAAGCTGACAACCGCCATAATACCGAACAGCACCGCCAACACCATAGACCAGCCACGGATGCGGATATCCGACGTGCTGCGCGCACTGTTGCTGTAATCATCTTCGGTATGGTCGATATCGTCCTTCCATTTCTGATAATTGGCTGTGACCGTTTCCAGCTCTTCCCGCGCGGCCTGCGCTTTCTGCTTGGCTTCCAGATAAGCGCTCGTAACGCGCTCTGCCTCTGCCAGTATATCGAATGGCGGCAAAGCATCGCGCATTGCCGTGAGTTCTTCGCGTGAACGGCGTTCCTCCCGCTCCGCAGCCTCACGCTTGGCAACAAACAATAAGGTGAATTCCTCCGTCGCCTGCTGCTGCCCCTGTTCAGCCTGGGCAATCCGATTCTCCGCTTCCGGAATCTGTGCTTCATACTGTTTGATCTGTTCGGTCAAATCGTCCAGCCGCGCAATCGACTGATCCAGCTGTTCGATATCGGCCTCCACCTGTGCATACCGCCCGCGTTTGCCCGTGCCGCGCAGCGCATTCTTCCAATGATCCAGCTGGGCCGCCGCATTGGAATACATCATGGCGCTGTCCCCAGTCGTGGAAAGCGCCAGCATGCGATCGCCCAATTCTCCGGCGGAAAGCGACTGCTCCTGCCCGTCCAGCAGCGCAGAGGACTGGAACCCTTCCTCACTGACACCGGTCAACGTTTTGCCGCAGTCCTTCGCCGTCAGCTCCGTGCACGGCTCACCGGTATCCGCATAGTATGCGGAAAATTCCTGCATCGGTGCGTTGCCCTTGCCGGTCTGCCGGCTGATGACCACGCGCCGGCCTTTCCATTCCAGCTCCAGACGCCCGCTCATCGGGTTTCCGTCGATGGGACGGTACCGCGTCTTATCCGATAACTGCTTCCGGCTATCCCGGCGGCTCGTATTCAGTCCATACAGCATGACCCGCAGAAAATTGCACAATGTCGATTTACCGCCCTCGTTGGGCAGGTACAGCACGTTCAGCCCATCCTCAAACCGGATCTCCCGGCCGTCCAGGACGCCAAAATGCCCCTGTGCAGTCAAAATTTTCATTTTCGTCTCCCTATTCAGTTCAAAAACTGTTTGTTTGCAATCAAAATAACTGCCCACAGCTATTATATCATATAATTCCTGTAAGACAACCATTTGAAAACGACAGTTTCCGCATTTCTTTGTGTACTGCCTGCAAACCAGCGGCGCCTTTCCGCACGCCGCACGCCCGAAAACGCTTCCGGCTATGCGGGAAACGCGGCGCACAGGGCATATTTTACCATCATATATTCGAATTGTCGGACAGAATAAACCAGAATGTACGTCCCGCAGAGAAATTCATCCACATTTTCCACAAAAAAATTTGAAAAAACGATTTACAAACTTGTTACATTAGTATAAAATGAAGTTACATTTAGACGCATTGTTCCCATCTCGGCTTTTCTTGTAAAAAGTTGAGAGATTTTTCTTGTAACTTTGTCACTTCTTATTGAAGTTTCGCTCAACTTTTGGTACAATTGAAAGCGAGGGAACAAAAAGTATTCACCCGGCTTTGGATAATAAGCCCGAAAAGGCTTTTTATGCAAGAAAAATTTTTATAGGAGATGTTTAATATGGATGCTTTTAGCAAGGCTCTGCAGGCCGATAAGAGAGAAATCATTATCGCGCCTACCATTTACAAGTGTGCTGACTTCGGTATGTTCGCTGAAGAATTCAAGCTCAACGAGCGCGACTGCGTTCTGACGAATGAATTCATCTACAAGCCGTTCATGGAGCAGTACAACCTGCCATGCAACTTCGTATTCCAGGAGAAGTTCGTTGGCCCTGGCGAACCGTCTGAAAAGATGATCGAAATCATGTACGAGACCATCCCGTACGATTCCTATGATCGCGTTATTGCCATCGGCGGCGGCGCTATCATGGACCTGTGCAAGCTGTTGGGCTGCAAGCGCCCGAAGTCCGTTCATGAAATGTACTTCAAGCGCGAGCCGTTCATCCACGAGAAGGAAGTCATCGCGATCCCGACCACCTGTGGCACCGGCTCCGAAGTAACCAACATTTCTGTTGCTATTGTAAAGGATGAGAAGGACGGCGTCCTGACTGGCGGCGAGACCAAGCTCGGCCTGGTTTCCGACGACATGATCCCGAACAAGGTATGCCTGGTTCCGGATATGCTCAAGACCCTGCCGTACAAGCCGTTTGCTTCTTCCGCAATCGACGCGCTGATCCATGCAACCGAGTCCTTCCTGTCCCCGTCCCGTAAGACCACCACTTCCGAGCTGTTCTCTGTAAAGGCTATGGAAATGATTCTGGAAGGCTTCCGCCGCATCGGCGAAGACGGCCCAGAAGCTCGCCTGACCTACCTCGACGAGTTCTCCACCGCTTCTACTTACGCTGGCATCGCATTCCTGAAGGCTGGCTGCGCTACCGTACACGGCATGTCCTTCCCGCTCGGCGGCACCTACCATGTACCGCACGGCGAATCCAACTATGCGCTGTTCGGCAAGATTCTGGAAATCTACGACGAAATGAATCCGACCGGCGAAATCATGCGCTTCAAGGAACTGGTTGCACGCATTACTGGCTGCGAGGTAGAGAATGCTATCCCGTACCTGAACGAGCTGCTGGAGAAGGTTCTGCACCTGAAGCCGCTGCATGAGTATGGCTTCAAGGAAGAGGACATCGATGCATTTGCAGCATCGGTTGAAGCAAACCAGCAGCGTCTGATCACCAACTCCTATATCCAGCCGTGGACCCAGGAGCTGTCTAAGCGCGTTTACAGAGAGTGCTTCTAATTTCTGAACGCAATTCTTACGTTTACCGTTAGCTTATAAACGCAGCGGGTATCGTCCGCGGTACTCGCTGCGCTTTTACTACACAGAAACCGCCATAAACTTTTAAAGAGAGATGACTGAAGAAAGGATTTCGATTCATTATGATGACGAAAGAACAGTATATTGAGTCCCTGCGTAAGCTCAATCTCAACCTGTGGATGTTCGGCAAGAAAATCGATAACCCGGTTGACGACCCGATTATCCGTCCGTCCTTGAATTCCTTTGCCGCTACATATGAAGCTGCAGAAGATCCGGAAAATGAAGACCTGATGGTTGCTACATCCCACCTGACGGGTAACAAGATCAACCGCTTTACCCACATGCATCAGTCCACCGACGACCTGATCAAGAAGGTTAAGATGCAGCGTATGCTGGGCCAGAAGACCGCAGCATGCTTCCAGCGCTGCGTAGGCATGGACGCAATGAACGCCGTTTATTCCTCCACCTACGAAATCGACGAGGCATGCGGCACCAAGTACCATGAAAACTTTGT
>JAUNIY010000225.1 GCA_030523305.1 Eubacteriales bacterium | reverse complement strand
CCTTCCGCCAGTTCCAGATTGCCATAAACGAAATCCTGTGCCAATTCACTGTTATGGTGTGCTGTAATGCGCATCACATGCTGGAGATATTCGTCATAATTGGAATTACCCGTGAAATATCCGGGTACAAGTTGGAATTCCTCCGCATAGAGGGTCATCACATTTTCGCCGTCGTAGGCTTTACAGCCGCCGAG
This sequence comes from Eubacteriales bacterium, assembly GCA_030523305.1. Taxonomy (GTDB): domain Bacteria; phylum Bacillota; class Clostridia; order Oscillospirales; family Butyricicoccaceae; genus Butyricicoccus_A. The sequence continues at coordinate 2,199 of JAUNIY010000225.1, read as the reverse complement.
CGACATAACCTTTTCAATCCATGTGTCATCCACCACAAGATTATCATCTGCAGTGCTGTTCAATCGGAAGGAGACGTCGATCGTTTTTCTAACCTCCTCCAATGAACGTTCCGTGCCGCCATATACAGAGCTGCAAACGGTCAGAAAAACAGCAAAAACCAGTAAAATAGCTCCTAGATGCAGGCTTTTTTTGCGTTCGCGCAGGATATACAGCATGGCACGATCGATCAGCTGAGACGGCTTTGCCCAGACAAGCGAAGCATGGGAAGCGGTAATCCGTTTCCTGGTGGGCAGGGTTGCTTCGATATCATCGCGCAGCTGCCACAACACAAATATTACGATAGCCAGCAACAGTAACAGCAATACCAAAGCTATGACTGCGGGCGACAGAGAAACCGCAATTTCCTGTGGGGAAGCGTCCATCTGTATATCAGTCAGCTCAGAAAACGTACCATTTTGTAAGGCCTCACGTATCTCAGCATCCGACAGCTCTACGGCTGTTTTCTGCGCTCCCTGGCTGAGTGATAACGTGGCATTACCAAGAGAATTTGCACAAGTCGCCGTAATCACAGAAGCAGGTAGAAACGCAAGCAAAGCCAACAGGATGCATTCCAGCACAAATTGGCCAAAAACCGTACGCTTCCTGATACCGAGCGCGTGGTAAACCTTCAGTTCTTTTTCCCTTCCTTGGATTGACATTTGTAAGACAAGATACAGTAACGCTACCATCACGCAAATAATCGCCGCTATGCTTCCACCAACAATCTTTTGCATTTTTTGCAGTGGTTTGATAGCAGATTCATAGGTGGTTTCATCATAGTCTATATCAAGACAATCCCAATCCACATCGTCGCGCTCCAAAACGCGTTCCATTACCGTATCCAGCTCAGCGGGGTCTTCTACAAAAAAGGTGGCATTCTCAAAATAAAATGGGTCGGTTACTCCGTTTTTTCTTCCATATTCATGATATTCATATGCTGTATTTATATCGAGAAAAGCTTGATTGGCTGCAATATCCTGTTCAACAGTATAATTTGTTATGATTTGTGTTGCATTGATATGAAAGATACCAACAACAGTCAAATCACACTCATATCCGTCAAGCTCTACCCCATCATATCCATCAAAATATCCTTTGTTTATGTCACCATCATAATAAACATGGAATGTGTTTCCAATCTCCAACCCGTTTTTTTCCGCGAGCTCATCTGAGATAACCACGGAATGGAAGTCCTCCGGTGTGAGATGCCTCCCTTCCACCAGTTCAAAAGCGTTTGTGCGAAACTCTGATGCCAGCTCAGAATAGCAATGCGACTCATACTCGAGTGTATGCAATAGAACAAGGGTACTTTTTTGCTTTTCGACATCTAGATCCTCCCACCAATCTGTACTGGAATACAGGCCGGGAAATAATGTAATGTCATCAGAACGTACCTGATACGCTATATTTACAGCATCATAGTCTTTTACGCCTTCTGTCGACGCAATGTTTTCCACGACATCCGGAGTAACGCGCTCACCCCTATAAACTTGCGGAGACCACGTATAATACGGGTCAGAAGGGTCACGGTTTTCAACGTGCCCCTGAACCGCTTCTGAAAGCTCAACCGAAAAACTCGTGGCAAATGTCTGCCGTACGTCAACAATAGCCTGCTGTACACTGCGAAAAATGCTCAATCCCAGCAACAGCGTCAGTGACAGCAGAAAGAAAAGCAACAGCAGCGCCGCCGAGATCTTTTTTCTTCGGATAATGGCGAGAAAGGCACGTTTGCGCAATTTCATATTCTTTTCCTCCTGTATGAGGGTGAGCAGAGCCGCCGGGATACCATATTAGTAGCCCCGGCTGACCCTTCCCACAATATTATTATCATGTCATTGAAAGGGTTGTGTTACACTGCAAAAAAGCTTGTATTATTTATAGAACAGTGCTATGCGCTATTCTTTTTGAATTGTTGTTTAACTTTTATTTGCGGCATCCTGTGAATTGCTAATCCTTGTAAACATCTTTTTATACAATTCAGTGCTATAGATCGGGTCACATGCTTGAATGCATATACAGGTGCAAACACTAAAGGCATTCACGGAGTTTTTCATATCCGGTAAACGCTTCGATAATTTTTTCATATTGCATACCTCTTTTCATTTTATCAGTTTTCAATGACAATGACAATAACCAAGAAAAATATAAGCATAACTGCG
>JAUNIY010000224.1 GCA_030523305.1 Eubacteriales bacterium | reverse complement strand
CAACGGTTCCGTCATTATGAACGACGGCTCTGTGATTCAGAATTGCAGCGCGCTGGCAGGCGGTGCGGTCGCGATGTACAATTCCAGCAGCAATACTACTGCAACGGCGTCTTTTACCATGAACGGTGGAACACTGCGAAATAATACGGCGACGCAGAGTGGCGTTTCCTATGGAGGCGGCGCAGTTCTTATCAATTTGGATGGCGGCGTTTTCACGATGAATGGCGGAACAATCATCGGAAATCAATCGGCTGGTTTCGGCGGAGCCGTTCACGGGGTACACAGCAATTCTGTTATAAACATGACTGCAGGAGAAATTTCTGAAAACCACAGCGTATCCTATGGCGGCGGTATCTATGGCACTGGAACGATGCATTTGAGTGGAGGATCTATTGCTGGCAATACAACAGATAGCAATGGAGCTGGCGTTGCCGTTTACAAAGGGACCGCAAATCTGCGTGGGGATATTCAAATTACCCAAAATACCAAAGAGGATGGGGCAGAGGAAAACTTGTGGTTGTACGGATTTAGCTATAATTCTACTTATACGTCGGGCCAAATTCACGTTATCAATGCTCTATCAAACAATGCGTCCATCGGAATTTCTTGTTTGGCGAAATTGGGCGTAACTGTGGTGACTGGTACAGATACGTACACCATCACCGAAGCGGACGCGTCCAAGTTCTATAGCGACAATACCGCATACCGTGTCGATTGGCAGGAAGAAGACAATAAAATTGTCTTGGCAAAAGCCGAAATACCGGTAACTGGCATCACACTGGATCAGGCAGAGCTGACGTTAACCGCAGGCGAAAGCGCACAGCTAACCGCGACGGTACAGCCGGAGAATGCAACCAATCCGACCGTTACATGGTCTTCTAACGACGAAGATGTGGCAACTGTCGATGACAACGGCAATATCACGGCTGTCGGCGTAGGTACGGCAACCATTACCGCGCAGGCGGGTGATCAGACTGCAACCTGTGTTGTAACAGCGACCCCGATTGCACGTACGATTTCTGTCAGCGGCAAGGCGGACAGCCCAACCCAGATAACGTTGGAGCAAGCTGTCATTGATCTGGCGGATACCAGCGGTGCGGTCACATATGCAGTTTATACAGAAAACACAGCGCCGGAAGACGGTTGGCAGGAAAGTACAGTATTTACCGACCTGAAGGAAAACACAACCTATTATTGCTTCGCAAAGGTTGCAGCGGACGGCAATTATGCGGAAGCTGTCAGTGAGGGATATTGCATCACGACACCAGAGAAAACAGTCAGCGGAATCGAAGTGGCTTCCCAGCCAGATCGATTGAACTATGTTACCGGAGACGTGCTTGATCTGAGTGGCTTGGCCATTCAAGTTTCCTACAATGACAATACCAGTGAAATGATCGACGATCTAACCTCATTCACGCTGGAACCGGCCAACGGAACAATGCTCACGGTTTCCGAACATGATGGCAAACCAGTCATTATCACCTATGGCGGCAAGAGCTGCACCACGGACAATCTGACAGTTGGACAGGGCGCGCAGGCAAAGCTATCCATCACTGGTGTACCGGAGAGCGTGACCGAAGACGACAGCTTCGCGCTGCAAATCGAAGGTGGTTCCGGTACCGGCGCAATCGTTTGGACGGTTGTCAGTGGTAACGCAATGATTGATGAAAACGGCGTTGTAACGGTAACTGGCGCAGGCGAAATCCAGATCAAAGCAACCAAGCAAGCGGATACCGATTACGAAGAAGCCACTGCAACGGTGATCTTCATTGCGGAGGAAAAGAAAACACCGGATGATCCAAACAAGCCGTGTGATGGTGGCGACAATTGCCCGTCCCGTGCATTCGTTGATCTGAATACCTTTAAGTGGTATCATGAGTATACGGATTATGTGATTACACACGACCTGATGCAAGGCACCAGCGATAGCAATTTTGAGCCAAACGGCGTGCTTTCCCGCGCGATGCTGACACAGATCATCTACAACATGGAAGGTCAGCCGGACGCATCTGGCAACCAAACGTTTTCCGATGTTTCAGATGCATGGTATACAGATGCCATCGCGTGGGCGACCGAAGAGGGAGTCATTTATGGTTACGGTGACGGGACGTTCGGCCCAAATGATTCTGTAACCCGCCAGGATATGGCATGCATACTGCAACGGTATGCGGTATACAAGGGCTACGATGTATCCGCACGTGCAGAAATGTCCCAATACATCGACAAGGATGCAATCAGCACATATGCGGTTGATGCCATGTCGTGGGTAAACGCAACCGGTATCATCGTTGGCACTGCAGAGGATATGCTGTCTCCAAAGGACAATGCAACCCGCGCACAAGTGGCAACTGTGATGACAATACTCTGTAAGAATATTGTGAGGTAAAGAATCAGCCA
>JAUNIY010000053.1 GCA_030523305.1 Eubacteriales bacterium | reverse complement strand
CCCTGGATTTTGTACACGGATTGAAGACGGAGGTCTGGACGGAAGAGTTCGAGGATGAGATGAAGACGAGAAAGTAAACGGGAAAACCTCGGCTGCCATATTGATATGCTCCCTCCATGCTTGATAGTGTTTTTTCACTGTCTCTCATAGAGGGAGCATATCACCATAAGGTTGCCGAGGCTTTTGCGCTTTTTTATTTATATTTTCTATTACTTTATTAGATAGAAAAGACAGAATGAGTATGTACAGCGGTCTCGAGGTACGTGTACCGTTCTGCGACCATCGTATTGCAGAATATTTATATTGTGTTCCATGGCAAATGAAAGATTTGAATGGAATGGAAAAAGGGTTGCTGCGCGAGGCTGTCAAGGGGATTTTGCCGGAAAAAATTCGTCTGCGAAAAAAAAGCCCTTATCCCAAAACACACAACCCGGCATATATGCGTGCCGTTGCAAATTTGCTACGACAGATTATCGATGAAGGAACATCACCAATGTTCGATATTGTCAAAAAGGAAGCATTGGAACAGCTGTTGACAGAAAGCCGTACCCAGCCGTGGTATGGGCAACTGATGCAGACACCACAAACCATTGCCTATTTTTTGCAGTTGCATCATTGGATGAAACTATATCACGTGTCTATTCGATAAATCATTGCATTTCCTCCCCTCCTGCGGTATGCTAACAAAAGGAGGGAGAACATGGAAGAACGATTGGATGTATATGATGAGAGTTGGCATTGCATTGGTACGGCGCCACGCAGCGAAGTGCATACAAAAGGCCTGCTACACCAAGTTGTTCACTGTTGGATTATGGCACAGACAGAGCCTGTGCTGTACTTCCAGCAGCGGGCATATACCAAACAGGATTTCCCCGGATACTATGATCTTGCATGTGGCGGGCATATGGATGCAGGAGAACAGCCGGAAGCCGCTGCGATACGCGAGCTACGTGAAGAAACCGGTTTGCAGATCGAGCCAGGAAAGTTAATTGCATTGGGGAAATATCGTGCGCCAGATTTCAAAATAGATGGCTATTATGACCGTGCCATTTCAAATGTTTTTGTGCTGCGGTGCGATCATCCTATATTTCAGCCCGGAGCAGAAGTGGAGCGTATGATCTGTGTATCAGCTGAAGATTTTTACCGCATGGAAGTACAAAATGCAAAGACAATCCAGATAAAAGCACAAAATGGAAACATATATACTGTTTGCCGCAAAGCATGGTGCTGTCATGATGGTGAGTTCGCGTCCATGGTTTTGCCTTATCTGAGAAAGGCTTTTCCGGAGTTTGCGCGTAAGGAGATTGACAAAATGGCTGAATTTAGTATAATAAACAAAGTGAGTAAAGTTAACAGCCGCGCAGATTATGCCGAAAGGCTTTTGTGTGAGGAAAGTCCGGGCTGCGCAGGGCAGGATAACGGATAACGTCCGCCGGAGGCGACTCCAGGAAAAGTGCAACAGAAAGATACCGCCGTGGAATACCCACGGTAAGGGTGGAAAGGCGAGGTAAGAGCTCACCAATCTTGCAGGTAACTGTGAGATTCTGTAAACTCTATCCGCAGCAACACCGTGGAGGGACATAGAAAGATCGGCCCGATTTGTCCCATGGAGGTGGCTTGAGGCGTATGGTAACATACGTCCTAGATAGATGGCTGTTCCAATGACAGAACCCGGCTTATTCTTTACTCACTCTCCTTTTGCAGGTTTATGCAGGATATCGGCCGCCGGTATGGCGGCTTTCCTGACTGATATGAATAAAAAAGATGATTTCAAAACGCTGGAGAGAGTAATAAAATGTGTGTATGGAAATCATCCGGAGGCTAGTAAAATGAGTGCATTTGATCGTTTTTTGGAAACAATGAGCGGTAAGAACGTTACCGTAATTGGTATCGGCGTCAGCAATACGCCGCTTATCAGCTTGCTGTTAGAAGCAGGCGCACATGTAACGGTACATGACCGCAAGTCTGTGGAGGAACTGGGAGAAATCTATGAAGGTCTTCATGATATCGGCGTGGAATTTTGCGTAGGCAGCAATTATTTAAAAAACCTTTCCGGTGATTACATTTTCCGTACTCCGGGTATGCATCCCAATCAGCCGGCGTTGGTACGTGCAAGAGAACAAGGAAGTGTCATTACCAGCGAAATGGAAGTCTTTATGCAGGTTTGCCCGTGTCCAATTTTTGCTATTACAGGTTCAGATGGCAAAACTACAACGACAACACTGACTTGTGAAATCTTAAAAAAAGCCGGATATACATGTCATCTTGGTGGTAATATTGGCCATCCATTGTTGGCAGATGTCCCATTCATCAATGAAACAGACATGGCCGTGGTAGAGCTTTCTTCTTTCCAGCTGATGGATATGCAATGTGCGCCAGCAGCTGCGTTGGTTACCAATGTCACCCCAAACCATCTGGATGTACACAAGGATATGACGGAATATATACAGGCGAAAACCAATATCTTTGTTCATCAGAAGCCGGGGGCAAAGTTGGTGCTCAATGCGGATGACCAGGTTTCTAAGGGATTCCAACCGGCAGAAGGTGTTGAACTGATGCAGTTCTCCATGACAAAGCCAGTACAAAACGGCGTTTACCTACAAGACGGTGTTATCTGGTATGCAGAAGATGGCAACCGCCGTAAAATCATGGATGCCTGTGAAATCCGGATTCCGGGCGCGCACAATATTGCGAATTATATGGCGGCTATCTGCTTGACCCATGGAAAAGTCACGTTCCAGGATGTTTGTGAAGTTGCACATGAATTTGGCGGCGTAGAACATCGTTTGGAATTAGTACGTACGTTAAACGGTGTACGTTATTATAATGATTCCATTGCGTCCAGCCCGACTAGGACAGCGGCAGGGCTGCGCGCCTTTCAACAGAAGGTTATTTTGCTGGCCGGTGGGCATGACAAAAAGATCCCATATGATTCGTTTGGGCCGGTTGTTTGCGACCATGTGAAGCGCCTGATATTGATTGATGCAAATCCGGACGACAGCACAGCGCCTGCCATTCGGGATGCTGTATTGTCGGCATCGAATTACGATCCGGACGCGCTGGTAATAGATACGTATGATGATTTTGAAAAAGCTGTCCGTGGCGCTGCGGATGCCGCTGTAGATGGAGATATTGTGTTGTTGTCTCCGGCAAGCGCATCATTTGATATTTTTCAGAATTTTATGGAGCGCGGCAACCGTTTCAAAGATATCGTAAATCGTTTATAACAATTTTATCAGGATTGTTGCAGCCTCCGCTTTGATATGCACCCCAAAAGTTAGACACTTTTGGAGGTGCATATTTTTAATGCTTTTGCTACATTGGCCTTGTTCGCAGTATCATTCGCATGAAAAGAATACATTGGTACGTATTTCAAATGGACAACCGATATTAACTGCTGCAAACAATTTTCTAAAGAATTGCACGGGAAATTGGTTTGTCATCTTTCCAATTATCCAAAAAAGTGATATACTAAATGAAACATTCTTTTCGCTGACATCGCAGACAATTTTGCTGAAAAGGCGGATTCAAATATATGACACGGAGGAAATCCATGAAAATCATTGATATTTTAAACAAGCAGAAAATGTCGCTTTCTTTTGAGGTCTTCCCGCCCAAAAAGGAAACGTCGTATGAAAGCGTGAGAAATGCGACCGAAGAAATTGGTGCTTTGCGCCCCGCATTTATGAGCGTTACATATGGTGCAGGTGGTGGTGTCAGCAACTATACCATCGATATTGCTAGGAATTTGATGGACAAATATCAAGTCCCGATGTTGGCGCATCTGACCTGTGTCTCTTCCAGCAGAGATATGGTAGCGAAAAAAATTCAGGATATGAAAGCGGTCGGGATAGAAAATGTGATGGCGCTGCGCGGCGATTTGACTCCCGAGCTGATGGAATCGGATCGAAGCGCCTGGGATTATCATTACGCGGTAGAGCTTGTACGGCAGTTGAAGGAAGCGGATCCTTCCTTTTGCATCGGCGGCGCTTGCTATCCAGAAGTGCATCCGGAAAGCAATAACCAAAGGGAGGATATCCTGCACCTAAAGGAAAAAGTAGACGCAGGCGTTGATTTTCTGACTACGCAGATGGTATTTGACAATAATCTCTTTTTTAATTTTATGTATAAATTGCGGGAAGCAGGTGTAACTGTGCCTGTTTTGCCTGGCATTATGCCAATTACCAACGCGAATCAGGTTGAGCGGGCTATTAAGCTGTCCGGTTCGTTTATGCCGCAGCGTTTCAAGGCTTTGGTGGATAAATTTGGCTCAGATCCTGCAGCAATGAAACAGGCAGGGATTGCCTATGCTACCGATCAAATTATTGATTTGTATGCCAATGGTATTACAAATGTCCATGTATATTCTATGAACAAGCCGGACGTGGCAAGTGGCATCATGCGCAATGTATCGAACATCTTAGGAAAAGATTTTGTATAAAAATGTCTTGTCGCTTACATAGGAACAACGCAAGCGACACGCATGAGAGAACCATACAGACAAGGGGAAGCGCGCCATGCAGACAGATTTTATTAAAATTGTAACGGAGGATACGGTTGAAATCATTACGGATGAGACATTGCGTGAAATGAAAGCGCATGGTACCGCCGCATTCCCGTTTCAGTATTATAGCGAACATTTCGATTGGCATCGTTTGGAATCTATCGAATGGCATTGGCATACGGAGATGGAATTTGTCGAAGTTTGGAGCGGCGGCATCGAATGCCATATCGGAGAACAAAAAATTCATTTGCAGGAAGGTGATGCTCTTTTTATCAACAGTGGCGTTATTCACCGGTATCAGCCACCGGAAAATCGGAAACAATTGCATTGTGATTTTTCCGATATCTTATTTTCCCCGGAGCTGATCGGAAACAGGCATTCTGCAATTTATCGAAAATATGTCCAGCCTGCGATTACAAATGGAAAACCTTTTTTGCTATTGAAACAGGAAACACGTTGGGAACAGGAGATTATCGCGTGTTACCGGCGCATTGTTGAAATCTGCCGCTCAGACCTGGATATGCCCGAGCTTCGGATACAGAAAGATATATCCGATCTTTGGCTTCAGCTGGCTAGGTATGTTGGAAACCAGGATCCAGAGCGCACAAATAGCAAAAATGTCTTAACACAGGCTAGGCTGCGTATTATGATGCAGTTTATTTGGGATCATTATACGGAGCGGATTTCCCTCGAAGACATTGCAGGCGCAGCGAACATCAGCAAAAGCGCAGCTCTGCGTTGCTTTCGCGCCGGAATGCAGATGTCCCCAGTTGGTTATTTGAACGATTATCGGCTCAATCGCGCAAAAGATCTGTTGTTTTCTACACATGGGACGATTTCCGAGGTAGCTATGTCCGTCGGGTTTGACAACGTTGGTTATTTTGACCGCGTATTCAAGCGTGCGTTTGGCATGACCCCTAGGCAGTTTGCGCGTCAGGAAAGACAATAACTTCTCTGGTTTTGTCACATATTGCCGGGAAATGCCAGCATACTACCACCCTTGATGCAACGATATCGTTTTCAATCATCAGCTTGTCCTTTTCTGCCTTACGCCCGCGTGATACTGCGGGCTATTTTTTCATTAGATGATTACTGTTGATACTTGTTCTTCAAATTCTGGAGGCATTGTTGCAAGGCACGGAATATCTCCATGATATTCTCCAATAATCTTTCCGTAATCGTCAAACATATATGATTTTCCATTCTTGCTCAAATACACATGTCTGATTGCATCTGGATTGCTGCGGCGTGCGATTTCAATGATCTTCGCGTATACGTTCATATGACCTCCTCCATTCCCTGATTGCTTAACGTATATCTATACCGTATGAAACAGTACACCGGTTTCATGTTTATTTTGATAAGACAACCGCTGTATTATAATATTATGATTCGGAAGTGAACGAATGCCGACCAACAAATCTGATGATATCTGGCTCTCAAAAGAATATTGCGAAATATGTACTGCATACAATCTATGATATTGAGTACTATCACGACGAACTTATAAGGTGTTTTAACAAGATTTCTTCATTTCATACGGTTAATTATCTGTTCAATAAACCAGTCCTACCCCGGTATTGTTGCCTCTGTTGGGTGTGTGGATTGAAAGAAATAAAGGAGTGTATTTGTGAACCGAATCGACGCAATTTATGCCCGGCAGTCCGTTGAAAAGAAGGATTCCATTTCGATTGAATCTCAAATCGAACTGTGCCGGCGTATGGCCGATCCGGATGCAGATGTCTATCAGGATTCCGGATATTCTGGCAAGGACACACAGCGTCCTGCTTTTTCCCGCCTGATGGACGATGTGAGAGCGGGCAAAATTAAACGGGTATTCTGTTATAGGCTTGACCGGATTTCCCGCTCTGTGCTCGATTTCAGCCTGCTGTGGAAAGAATTTGATGCGAATGATGTAGAATTCACCAGCATTACTGAATCATTCGATACGAATACACCGATGGGGCGCGCAATGGTTATCATTATCATGGCATTCGCCCAGCTGGAACGCGAAACCATCGTAAGCCGTTATACGATAAATCGATATGCCCGATCAAATTCCGGTATATGGGCCGGCGGGAAGGCTCCTTTTGGATTCCAGATAGAGAAAAAGTTCATCAATGGAAAAAAACAATCCGTGCTTGCACCGATTCCAGCGAAGCTCGAAATTGTTTCAAGCATGTTTTCTGACTATGCCAACGGTACTTGTTCATTGCACTCCCTTGCGAAAGACCTTAATCTACGTGGCATTGCCCCAGAGGGCCGAGCAGATCATTGGAATGCAGTCACAGTCCGGCGTATCCTCCGCAACCCGGTTTATGTGTGTGCCGATGTGGATATTTATTCCTACTATTATGCCAATGCGACTATCGTAAACGATGTCCATGAATTTGACGGTTCCCATGCAGCTTATCTTACCGTCAAAGGTGGAAAATCTTCGGGCGGTGTCAAAACCTTGTCCCTCGCCTATCACGAAGGAATGATTCCATCTGATATCTTTATCTCGGTACAAAAATCGCTCTCTCAAAACAAGCAGATAAAAAATGGTGTCCGCAGCCAGTTCACATGGCTTGCCGGTTTGCTGAAATGCGCAGAATGCGACGGCCGCGTCAATACGTTCCAGAACAAAGGAAAAACATACTTCCAATGCTATCGTCGCTTTCATTCTGTCGGAAGCTGCTCCGCAGTGATACACGGAAATGCAGACGGATACGAATCATATGTAGCAAAGCAAATACAAAACAGAATTGACAATCTTTCCGATGGCGGTCCATCGGTCCCAGAATCAAACGCCCATGTCAATGCATTAAAAATTCAGCTTCTGGAGAATGAGCGGCAAACCGCAAACCTGATCGAAGCAATCAAGATCGGCGGTGCCTCCACCATGCGTGCCATTCAATCCGAATTGCAAAAGCTGGAATCCGAACATGAAAAAATCACCTCCGAAATTTCAGAATCTCAGCCCAGTCACTGCATTCCCACCGGCTTGACGCTTGTCCAGTTTACCAACCTGGATTACGACGGTAAACGAGATGTTGCCCGCACACTGATTGATCGTGTCATCGTCGGAGGCGAACAACCTGGAATCATTTGGAAATGATTTCTTTTTTATAGGATGATTAAAGTTTCTATTACTCTTTCATCCAGTAACGTTTGCATGAACCATCCGAAATTCAACCGTGTCATTTCGCGTATCCTTCGATCATCTGCGTTCTGGATGCCCTCCGGCATGACCTCCGCGATGGTACTTCGATACTTTTCATCCACATAAGCTTCTGCATCGATCTGTCTCCGCAATTCTTCCTGCAAGAACGAAGCACGGTAGACGGTAGACTGTGCCCACGGAAATCCTGCTTTCCGACGGATATCTGCGTCACGATACCAAGGATACCCGCCAAAAATTTCATCTGCACATTCCCCTGACAGCGCAACCGTGCTGATTTTTTTTATCTCACGGCAGAATAGCAATAACGATGCATCCACATCTGCCATTCCTGGTAAATCACGTGCTTCCACCGCTTCGAATAATGCCTGTACAAGCTGTGGCGTATCAATGACGATCAAATGATTTTCCGCACCAATGGCATCATTCATCTGTTGGATAAAGCTATCATCGCTGTTGGGTTGGAAGTGTGATTTTTTAAAATATTTGTCATTATCCCGATACGTGACGGAGACCGTGTGTAATTGTTTCCCCTGTTCCCTGTAATGTTGTGCGGCAATCGCAGATATAATACTGGAATCCAATCCGCCGGACAAAAATGTACACAACGGTACATCGGAAACCAACTGTCGTTCCACCGCATCCCGTACCAGTTCGCGTACTGTTTGAATGGTTTCCTCTGTGTTGTCTGTGTGCTCTCGGTCTTGCAGCGTCCAATATGGATGCAATTCGACTCCTTCAGTCTCTGAATATGTGCCGCACCATCCAGCCGGAACCTCTTGGATATCGCAAAGCACACCATATCCCGGTGTCCTTCCTGGTCCGATCAACATCAGTTCCGCAATGCCATAGATATCAATTTGCGCTGTATTATCTGGATGTTTCAGCAATGTTTTGATTTCAGATGCGAACATGAAAAACGCTTTTTTATGTGTAAAGAATAATGGCTTTACACCAATTCTATCTCGCGCAAAAAACAGCATTTTTTTCTGCATATCCCATATTCCAAACGCATATATTCCATTTAGCAAACCAAGACAAGCTTCACCCCACTCCAAGTATGCCGTCAAAACGACTTCCGTGTCAGAATATGTTGAAAAGCCATATCCAAGCTGCAACAGACGATTGCGCACTTCTTGTGTATTATATAGTTCTCCATTATATACAATGATATATTCGTTGGAACCGGCACGCCGGTGCATTGGTTGTCGTCCACCTTCCATATCGATAACAGCCAATCGGTCATGCAACATTGCGACGTCATCCCCGATCCAGATTCCTTCTTGATCCGGTCCCCGTCGGCGCATTGTGCTTTGGATCCGTTCCAGTGTAAGCTTAGAGGGAATTTCTCCCACCATCCCCGCGATTCCACACATAAACAAAACCCTCCCATTCACGGATTGAAATGCTCGGTTAGTATATGCGATTGGCAAGCAACATATGACTGGATAGAGCTAGATGACCTCTCGATGCAATCTGTTTTTGCAATTTTTTGTGCTACTCCTTCAAATCGGTGTTGCTTTTGTAAAAAACATATGAACCATACCATAATTTTTATCCTGTATTGTTGCAATTTCAAATACTTGACAATCATATAGCATTTGATGTACAATAAGAACATAGCAAAGGCGCTCCAATGTTGGGGCGCCTTTTTCTTTTACCCTCAAAAAGCGAATCACATAATAGAAAGAGAGATGCTATATGAACGACATTATTGCCCATGGTGACAACATCAATATATTGTTGGCACGCTATGGAGTCAAATTCGGTATCTACAAAAACGGCGTATTTCACGAACAGCTATTTCCGTTCGACCCGATTCCACGTGTCATTTCCGCAGATGATTTTGATTATCTGGAACGCGGATTAAAACAACGTGTCGATGCTTTAAACCTGTTTCTTGCAGATATCTACAATCAAAAAAATATTATTCGGGATGGCATTGTTCCAGAAGCTTTTGTCTTCTCTTCTTCCGGCTATCTTCCGGAATGCGAAGGCATCACACCTCCGGCTGGCATTTATAGTCATATTTCCGGTATCGATCTTGTGCAAGCGAAGGATGGCACCTGGTATGTGTTGGAGGATAATCTCCGGATTCCTTCCGGCGCTTCCTACCCCCTGATTGCACGTGCACTGGAACGCAAAGCAAGCCCGCAGGTATTTCGCGAACATCCCGTGCGTGATAACCGCGATTATGCAGATATCCTGAAAGAAACCATGGACAATGTGAATCTCGGCGGCATCAATGTTATTCTTACCCCTGGCCGTTACAACGCAGCCTTCTTTGAGCATTCCTATCTGGCGGAAAAAACAGAAAGCGTCCTTGCAATGCCCAATGACCTGTTTGTTCAGGATTGTAAACTGTATTACCGCGGCGATCATGGCAAAAAGCAGCGTGTCGGCGCTGTTTATCGCCGTCAATCGGATGAATTTCTCGATCCATGTACATTCCGCTCCGATTCCTTAATCGGTGTCCCGAACTTGATGGCAGCATATCGTGCAGGCAATGTTGCAATCCTCAACGCGCCAGGCAATGGTGCCGCAGATGACAAGGGGATCTATTACTTTGTTCCCAAAATGATTCAATATTATCTGCACGAAGAGCCAATTTTACACAATGCACCGACATATTTGCCAATGTATGAACAAGATAAAACATTCGTCCTGGAAAATTTGGAACGGCTGGTGTTAAAGGATGTCGCAGAAGCAGGCGGATATGGCGTCGTATTTGGCAATAAAATGTCAGCGCAGGAGTTATCTGACTGGAAGGCGCGGATTCAACGCGAACCACGCCGATTTATTGCTCAAGAAGTGATCGATTTCCGTGATTTGGAAATTATAGATGAAGGCAAGCGTGTGATGCGAAAGGCAGATCTTCGTGCATTTGTTCTAAGCGGTGCAGAAACAAAAGTATGGGCAAGTGGTCTTACCCGTTTTTCTCGCAATCCGGATTCGTTCATTGTCAACTCATCGCAAGGAGGAGGATTTAAAGATACATGGGTACTATCTCGTTAGAAAAAAGAGACAGCCTATACTGGCTGGGGCGTTACACAGAACGCGTATATACAACATTAAAAGCATTTTATGATTACTATGACCAAATGATCGATAGGCAAGCAGATGCATATAAAAGCCTCTGCGAGCGTCTCGACATTCCAAATATCTACAAAAGCGAAGCAGATTTCATCCATCGATTCCTATTCGACAGCAACGATCCCAATTCGATCTTTACTTCCCTAAATCGTTCCTATGATAACGGTATCTTGCTGCGTGACGAAATTACCAGCGATTCGTTGGCATATATTCAGATGTCGCTTGATATCTATGCTGCTTCTTCCCATTCTGATGTGCCTACCATGGCCCTTCTCCCAGTTCAAGATTATCTACTGGCCTTTTGGGCAAGTATTGATGACAATATATGGGATCAACGTGCCCGTAACATCATCAAATGTGGCCGTTATGTGGAACGTTTGGATTTGTATTTCCGCCTAAGTTTTCCAACCGCTGCCATTGAACGCACGTTATGTAAGATGACGCCCCGTTTGAAGCAGTGCGGCATTGCATATGACCAAGAGGTTTTGGATATTCTGTATGCGCGTGTACGGGAAAAGCTTCTGCATACACCGGGCTGGCGCCATGAATGCGCCCGTCTGCTGATGACATTGATTACCGAATAGAAGGAGTCGATGGCATCATGAGAAAACTGCACTTTACACATTACAAAAAGCTGCAATTTGATACGCCGGTGATTTCCCATAGCTTTTCTTTGCGGCTTGTACCACATACAGATAGCCGCCAAATTATTTGTGACCTAGAAAAAGTCGTTTCTCCTGCTGAGCATCTGTCCGATGTCACCGACGAATGGGGAACCACCATGTGCATCGGTGATTGTTATTATGAGCATGATACATTTTCTTATTCCGTATCCGGTATTGCATGGGTAAAGGATACACCATATATTGAAGGTCCATTACATCCAATCTATCGTTATCCGTCTGAATTGACCCGTCCTGGGGCATGCATCGAACAGCTATATCAACAAGCAGATATTCCAGCTACAGAACCGGTGGAACGTGCACAAGCCTGGATGCACCTGATTTGTGAAAAAATGTCCTATGAAAAGGGTGTCACCAATGTAACTACGACAGCTGAGGAAACGGCTGCACTCGGTAAAGGGGTATGTCAAGATTTTGCTCACCTCATGATTGCACTTTGTCGCCGCGATGGGATTCCTGCACGTTATGTCGCTGGTTATCTATATGGTGAAGGGGAAACGCACGCTTGGGTTGAAATATTCGATAGCAATCGCTGGTTTGGCTTAGATCCTACCAATCATTGCCTGGTTGATAGCGGCTATATCAGCTTGACCAACGGACGTGATTACAATGATTGTATTTTAGATAAAGGATTTTTCCGCACTCCGGGCTATGAAATTCGGACAGTCAAACAGACGCAACAGGTCAGCGTCATAGTAAAAGATATCTAAATGATGATATGATAATACATTTCTGCGATAACCGATAGGCAAGTTGCTTATCGGTTATTGCGGAGCTAAGGAGGGATTTTATATGATTCGGGAGGTTGTTTCTGTCGGCCTTGCAGTAGATGAACGCTGGAAAATCATCAAAAACCGGATCGAACCGGAAAACGGCATATCTTCCGGTATGAAACGTATTTGTATTGTAACTGGTACGCACGGCGATGAGTTAGAAGGGCAATATGTTTGCTACGAATTGGCCCGTCGTATCAGCGAGCATAAAGAACTGTTGCATGGCATTGTGGATATCTATCCAGCGCTCAACCCACTCGGTATCGATTGTATCATGCGCTCAGTTCCCAAATTTGATCTGGATATGAACCGTATTTTCCCCGGCTCGAACAGCAGCGCGACAACCGAATATATTGCAGCACAAATTATGCAGGATATGAGCGGTGCAGACATGGCAATCGATATCCATGCTTCTAATATTTTCCTTCGCGAAACGCCACAGGTTCGCATCAACGAAAACACGGCGGATACACTTGTTCCCTATGCCAAGCTTTTGAATACCGATTTTATATGGGTACATGCATCCGCTACGGTATTGGAATCTACACTCGCGCACAGCCTGAACAGTACCGGTGTGCCGTGTCTGGTTGTAGAAATGGGCGTTGGTATGCGTATCACCCGAGAATATGGTATGCAGCTGGTGGATGTTATCGTCCGCGTCATGTGTGAAATGGGAATCTGGGCCGGCGAAGCGCCAGAGGTTCGTACCCCAATTGTTTCACGCGACCGGCATGTCAGCTTTGTCAATGCAGAAGCCTCTGGTATCTTTATCCCTTCTATCGAGCATTGGACGCACGTGGAACAAGGTGCTCAGATTGGCAATATTGTTTCTCCTGCTACAGGTGAAATTTTAGATACATGTTGTTCCGAGGTCAGTGGCTTGGTATTCACCCTACGTGAATACCCTGTTGTATATGCCGGTTCATTGATTGCACGTATTCTGGAAGATGAATGTGGGGAGGACATCTAAAATGCTAAAAGAAACATTATTTGAATTACCATCCCCTTACCGCGATACCTTAAATATCACCGGTTATCGCTTTGGCCGCGGAGAAAAATCTGTTTGTATTACTGGCGCAATGCGTGGCAATGAAGTGCAACAGCTTTATATTTGTTCCCAGCTGGTTCATACGCTGGAAAAATTTGAAAAGAAGGGATTTTTGGTCAAGGGAAATGAAATTTTAATTGTCCCCTCTGTGAACCATTATTCTATGAATATCGGTAAACGGTTCTGGGCAATGGATAACTCCGATATCAATCGAATGTATCCCGGCTATGGCCGCGGTGAAACCACGCAACGTATTGCAGCAGGAGTTTTTGAAAAAGTACAAGGATATCGTTACGGCATTCAATTCGCATCCTTCTATGTGCCAGGAGACTTTATTCCCCATGTCCGTATGATGGACACCGGATACCAATCCACTTCACTTGCCAACCTGTTCGGTTTGCCATATGTATTGGTTCGCAAACCACGGCCATACGACACCGGCACGTTAAATTACAACTGGCAGATTTGGGATACGCACGCCTTCTCTATTTATACCAAAGAAACGGATCGGATTGATGAAGAATCTGCGCACATAGCAATTGTATCCGTTCTACGGTTTCTGTCCCGTATGGGAATTATCAAATATCATTGCCACAGCGGCTATATCGCATCTATCATACAAGAAGATGACTTGCGCTCTGTGCAATCTACCACCTCTGGCATTTTCAAACGCCTCAAACATCCGGGCGATGAAGTATCCTATGGAGATGAATTGGCACGAATCATCCATCCTTTGGAAGGTCATATCATCGATCATATCTATGCTCCATGTGACGGCATTGTATTTTTTTCACATGCATCGCCACTCATCAATGAACAGACTACTGCTTTCCGCATCATCCGCCGATTGCACGGTTGAGTATGCCAATCAGATGGATACCCAAAAGGACTCTGCTGACACAAGCAATGTTGTCAGCAGAGTCCTTTTTCAAATATATTTATGGTTTTTCATCCGCCAAATCTTTTCGTATGACAACCCGCAATCCGTCGCACAAATAGATGAGCCGGTTATCCGATAATAGCAACATAAAAAAAAATGAACGTAATGGTGGAAAGCAAATACTTGCCGCTCTCCAAATCACTGTAGGAACGCGGCACAATATTTAAATATTCTGCCATTTTCTCTTGTGACAATTTCTGCTCTTTCCGGAAAGTTTTCAGCTCTTCGGCCAAATACAATTGCACATGGACCATTTTCTTTAACATAATCCCTCACCCTTTTTGAAATAATATGGAAGTTACCTGACAAGCAATGGTTTATATCTCCATGGCTGCCAGATATTTTACATCATATCATATCGGCCTGGTGCAATTGTAAATTGAAGGTTTCGCTGTATGAAAAAGAACTTTGTTTCACGTCAATTCCATCAGATGAAAATACAATCTGCTTTTTGCAAATAGTTTTAACCGCGGATCTATGTGTAACAATCAGTACCGTCTTATCTGTCGTAGCTTTTAAGAGAAATCTAATTTATACGACCAATGCGAGAGAAAGCTTCGCAAGGTTACCAAATCAAAAACTATTTTTCCTACGGATGACAGTCTGTTTAAGATGCTGTATCTAGCAATGATAGATATCACGAAAAAATAGACTGGCCGACGTCAGGATTGGGGCAAAATCTACTCTAATCTGGCGATCTATTTTGAGGATCAAATGCCCGATTAACAGAAAATCACCTCGGCATCAAGGGTAGATGAACAGCAGTTTTCTCCGTTGCCCTTAACATCAGAACGATGTTGCCGTTATAGTGTACGGCGCATATGCCGTCCACTTGCTATAATATCTTTTTCTGCACTGTTATACGTAGTTTACATAGATTTTAGCATTCTCCCTTTTAATCTTACAATCATGCCACCTGAAATTATTATGGGAAATTTTCATGTTGCTTTAGCGTAAAAATCCCCCAGTTGGACTGGGGGAATGAAAAAGCTTTAGCTTCAAGCAGTGCGCTTTGCGCACTGAAATGGCAATGACAAATTAAATTTTGAAAGGAAAGAGAAAATATTTTTCTCTATCTTTAATAGTAACAGCAACAAAAGTGTTATAGGATGATTCGCTTTTCGAGAGAATTTGCCATTTTAATGGCAGCAGTGCATAAAGATGCAATTGAAGGACTTTTCAGTGCGCCTT
>JAUNIY010000052.1 GCA_030523305.1 Eubacteriales bacterium | reverse complement strand
TTTCGTCCCTTTTTGCGGGAGGAAAGGCTTTTTTTA
Source organism: Eubacteriales bacterium (assembly GCA_030523305.1). Taxonomy (GTDB): domain Bacteria; phylum Bacillota; class Clostridia; order Oscillospirales; family Butyricicoccaceae; genus Butyricicoccus_A. The sequence goes on along the minus strand of JAUNIY010000052.1, from coordinate 15,391 downwards.
TGCTTACTTTCTAGGTCGTATCTGAAAAGTCGAAAATTTGGTTTTTCAGATAGCGCCTAAATCCAGCCGGGAAACAATTCTTTTACAAGGAGTGCAAAATCATGATCGTTGTATTAAAAAAAGGTTGCCCGAAGGACGAAGTTGAACGTCTGACCCATTGGATTGAACATTACAATGTATCCGTCAATCCGATTGTCGGTGAAGAAACGACCATTCTTGGCCTGGTCGGTGATACCTCTGCAGTAGAAAAGGATACGCTGATGCTGAACCACTGGGTGGAACGCGTCATGAAGGTACAGGAGCCGTTCAAGCTTGCCAACCGCCAGATGCATCCAGACAATACTGTGGTTGATATCAGCGGTGTGGAAATCGGCGGCAACAAGCTGGTTGTCATGGCAGGGCCTTGCTCGGTGGAAAGTGAACCGCAGATTTGTGAAATTGCAGAAGAAGTCCAGCGGCAGGGCGCCGCTGTCCTGCGCGGCGGCGCATGGAAGCCCCGCTCTTCCCCATACTCCTTCCAGGGTATGAAAGCAGAAGGGCTGGAGCTGCTGTGCAAGGCAAAGGCAAAAACCGGTATGCCAATTGTCACAGAAATCACCAATCCGGCACATATTGAGCTGTTCGAGGGCCGTGTCGATTGCTATCAGGTTGGTGCGCGCAACATGCAGAACTTCGAGCTGCTCAAGGAGCTTGGAAAAACCGATACGCCGGTACTGCTCAAGCGCGGCTTTGCCAACACACTTGAAGAATTCCTGATGTCTGCGGAATATATCATGGCGGGCGGCAACGAGCAGGTCATCCTGTGCGAACGCGGTATCCGTACCTATGAGACCTATACCCGCAATACGCTGGACATCAGCGCGGTTCCGGCTTTGAAGCGTCTGAGCCATCTCCCGGTTGTCGTCGATCCGTCCCATGCAGCAGGCATTTACTGGATGGTGGAACCGCTGGCTATGTCCGCCATCGCTGCCGGCGCCGACGGTCTGATTATCGAAGTGCACAACGATCCGGCGCACGCCCTGTCCGACGGCGCGCAATCTCTGACCTACAAGCACTTCAGCCGCACCATGGGTAAGCTGCGCGCCATTGCCGATGCGATCGGCCGTGAGATTTAAGTAGGAGGCGCAATGATGTATCATCTTTCCCTACAGGGTTCTGCGACAAAATCTGAAATTTACATTGGTTCCGGCGTTTTCTCCCAAACGGCAAAACGTGTTGCAGAAACGTTCAAGCCGACCCGCATCCATGTTGTCACCGACTCCAATGTCGCGCCGCTGTATCTCAAAAAGCTGTGCGCAGAGTTCCCGTTGGATATTACCACTACAGTCATTCCGGCTGGTGAAGACCATAAAAACCTCGATACGGTTGCAGGTATCTACGCCGACCTGAGCGAAGCAGAGTTGACCCGTTCCGATCTCGTCATTGCGCTGGGCGGTGGCGTTGTCGGCGACATAACCGGCTTTGCCGCGGCAACCTACCTGCGCGGCATCCATCTGTGCCAGATTCCGACGACGCTGCTGGCGCAGGTAGATTCCTCGGTTGGCGGCAAAACGGCTGTCGATTTGCCGCAGGGCAAAAACTTGGTCGGCGCATTCTATCAGCCGGAGCTCGTTATGATTGATACCGATATTTTACAGACTCTGCCGGAGCGTATCTTCAACGACGGCATGGCAGAGGTCATCAAATACGGCTTCATTTCCAATCCGGAAATCATCGATATGATTTCTGCTCCGGATTTCAAGAGCAACATGGAACGCATTGTATATGAATGCGTCCGAATCAAACGCGACGTCGTACAGGCCGATGAACATGATACTGGTCTGCGCATGATCTTGAATTTTGGCCATACCATTGGACACGGTGCAGAAAAAGTCGGGCATTTTACTGAACTATCCCACGGCCAAGCTGTTGCCATCGGCATGGTGCAAGCGGCAAAGCTGGCCGTCAAGCTGGGCGAAGCCGATCTGGTAGAGCAGATCACTTCCATTTGTCAGGCACATAATCTGCCGACTGTGCTTCCCTATCCGATGGAAGACGTATACAACGCGCTGCTGCACGATAAAAAGCGCACGGCTGACAGCATCAATTTTATTCTTGTTCATCCGTTGGGCAAGGCAAATATTCATACCATTGAACTGGAGCAACTGCACCAGTTGATGACTGCTGAATGAGGAGAAGAAATCATGGGTTCTGTGTGGGGAAATCATTTCAAGCTGACTATTTTTGGCGAATCGCATGGCGGGGGCATTGGCTGCGTCCTCGACGGCTTCCCTGCCGGCGTCGCATACGACGAGGCATTTGTCCTTTCTGAAATGGATCGTCGTGCGCCGGGAAAAAACCGCCAGTCCACAGCGCGCCGGGAAAAGGATCTTCCCAAAATTTTGTCTGGCATCTTTGAAGGCAAAACAACCGGCGCGCCCATTTCCTGCGTGATTGAAAATACCGATACCCGTTCCGGCGATTATCGCAATTTGGTCGAGCATCCGCGTCCAGGCCATGCAGATTACACCGGACGCGTGCGCTACAATGGCTACAATGATTACCGCGGCGGCGGGCATTTTTCTGGACGCCTGACAGCACCGATGGTGTTTGCCGGCGCCATGTGCAAGCTGTTTTTGCGCTCCAAAGGGATGGAAGTCGGTTCCCATATCGCCTCGATCGGCCAGATTATGGATACGCCATTTCACGATGTTGATATCCCGCAGGAACAGCTGGCCGAGCTGCGTGCGCAGCCATATCCTGTCATCAATCCGCGCGCGCAAGAAGCCATGCTGGCGCAGATCGACCAAGCGAGAGATTCTCTGGATTCGATCGGCGGTGTGATTGAATGCGCTGTAACCGGCGTTCCAGCCGGCCTTGGCTCCCCAATGCTGTGCCCGGCGGAAGGACGCATTTCTTCCATCCTGTTCTCCGTTCCGGCGGTCAAGGGTGTAGAATTTGGCGCAGGCTTTTCAATTGCCACGATGCGCGGTTCTGAAGCAAATGACCGCATGTATCTGGATGGCGATACCGTAAAAACCGAAACCAACAACAATGGTGGTATTCTCGGCGGCATCACATGCGGTATGCCGATTATTGTGCGCGCCGCTATCAAACCAACAGCTTCCATTTCCAGGGAGCAGATGACCCTCAACGTCACAAACGGCCAAGTAGAACCTTTGGTGATCAAGGGTCGGCATGATCCGTGTATTGTAACCCGTGCCGCACCGGTGATTGAAGCCGCAGTAGCAATTGCCATGACTGATCTATATTTGGAGGCCTACGGATATGCGAGATCTTAAAGAGGTGCGGCGCGATATCAACGCGATTGACCATGAAATCCTAAACCTATTCCTCAAACGTATGAAATGCGCGGAAGAGGTTTCCGACTATAAAATGGAGCATGGCGGGCAGGTTTTGGTACCATCCCGCGAGACGGAAATGCTGGACACCATGCTACAGAGCATCCCGGATGAATTGAAGCTGGAATATGCTTCCCTACTTCGCACGACCACCCGAGTCAGCCGCAAGCATCAGTATACGCGTATGCTTTCGGCCGAACCCAGTCGGCTGCAATTGGATATCCAACCGCGGCTGGATGCCCCGGAAGTTGTATACTATGGCGGGTTACCTGCTTCTTATGCCGATATGGCAGCAGCGGAGCTCTATCCAAATGCCAAACGCGTCCCCGCACAATCGTGGGAAGCCGTTTTCCAGGCTGTCGTCGATGGTGATGTCGATGTCGGTGTTGTCCCGGTTGAAAATTCCACGGCAGGCACTGTCAACGAGGTTTATGACCTGTTACAGCAATATGGCCTGTATGTTTCGCGCTCCCATATCAAGATCATCAAGCATTGTATTGCTGCCTGCAAAGGCGCAACGCTGGAAACCGTCCGGGAAGTGCATTCCCATCCGCAGGCTCTTCGTCAGTGTCAGCAGTATATCAAAAAACACGGCTACATAGTATATGAAGAAAGCAACACCGCCGTCGCTGCGCATGATATCGCGCAGCAGCATGATCCGACCAAAGCGGCTATCTGCTCTGAAGCGGCAGCCGAGCTGTATGGCCTGGAAATTCTGGAATCACACGTCAATGACGCGGATTACAATCAGACACGCTTCATCGCTGTGACCCGTTCGTTGTCCGCACAGGCAGAAGACAACCGCGTCAGCCTTGTTCTGACTTTGCCGCATGTCGTCGGCAGCCTGTATGGATCGCTGGCTGTATTTGCGGATTACGGGGTAAACATGACAGAGATCCATTCCCGTCCGCTGCGCGATATGCCATGGAACTATTGCTTTTACATTGACTTTGACGGCAATCTGCTGGATCAATCTGTACGCACACTAATCTATCAGCTGTCGCAGGAATGCTCCTTTGTACGAGTTCTGGGTTCCTATCCGGTCAGCCAGGAGGAGGATACGAAATGAGCCATATAGTAACACCCGCGTCTTCCCTGCGCGGCGCAATCACGGTTCCTGGAGACAAATCCATTTCCCATCGCGCTGTCATGTTTGGTGCGATCGCCGAAGGTGATACGCACATCACAGGCTTTCTGATGGGAGAAGATTGTCTGTCCACCATTTCCTGTTTCCGCAAGATGGGGGTTGACATTACAGTTTCCGATCAGGAAGTCATTGTCCACGGCGTCGGCTTGCACGGGTTGAAAGCCCCAGCAGAGCTGTTATATACCGGCAATTCGGGCACAACAACCCGGTTGCTTTGCGGTATCTTGGCCGGACAACCGTTCACCTCTACACTGAATGGAGATGCATCCATTCAAAAACGTCCAATGGGGCGGATTATCCAACCGCTGCGACAGATGGGCGCTGATATTGAGGGTCGGGAGGGAAACCTTTGTCCACTGACCATCAAACCTGCTAGTCTCAAAGGGGTGCGCTATGAAATGCCAGTTGCATCCGCACAGCTTAAGTCTTCGATCCTGCTTGCAGGTCTATTTGCCGATGGAAAAACGACGGTAATCGAACCTGCTGCTTCCCGCGACCACACCGAGCGTATGCTCCGCGGCTTGGGCGCGGATATCCAATCCAACGGGACAGAAATCACCCTGGTGCCGCCGCTTACATTGCGGGCAATGGACGTGATCGTCCCTGGTGACATTTCATCTGCCGCATATTTTCTTGTAGCAGGCCTGATTTTGCCGGACAGTGATATCACGATCCGGAATGTTGGCGTCAATCCTACCCGCACGGGCATTCTGGACGCACTGGAAGCGATGGGTGCTGATATCGAGCGGCTAAATGAAAGAGGAGACGTAGAGCCAGTATGTGACCTGCGCGTCCGCTCCTCTCGTTTACACGGCACGGAGATTGGCGGCGATTTGATCCCACGCCTGATTGATGAATTGCCGGTACTCGCCGTCGCAGCTGCTGTTGCAGAAGGCACAACCACGATCCGCGACGCGCAGGAGCTGAAAGTAAAGGAATCCAACCGCATTGCGGCCATGACAGCAGAGTTGTCCCGCACCGGGGCCGATGTACAGGAAACCGACGATGGCATGGTCATTTGTGGAGGGAAGCAGCTGCATGGCGCGGATTTTACCAGCTATGCAGATCACCGCGTTGCCATGAGCATGGCAATCTGCGCGTTGGCGTGCGAAGGAAATTCATCGATCGACGATCCTGCCTGCGTTGCGATATCCTACCCGACATTTTTTGAAACGCTAGATAGCTTACGGAGGACAAATCTATGATTATGACATTGGAGGAATTTCGGAAATTCCAGCCGAAAAAAACGACATTTGCTTTGTTCGGCCATCCAATCGCGCATACCATGTCCCCGGAGCTTCACGGTATGTTGTTTTCCGAGTCCAAACGAGATTGCGACTACTTTGCCGTCGATGTTCCGCCGGAAGACCTGGGCGAAGCGATGGAGATCGCGAGCCGAACCTGCGGTGGGCTAAATCTTACTATCCCACACAAAAAGGCTGTGTTTGACTATTTGGATGCTGTTGATGAAACAGCGCGCAATCTGGGCAGCGTCAATACCGTACATTTCCAAGACGATAAAGCAATCGGATATAATACGGATATCCTCGGTTTTTCCGGATCATTGGAATTCGACGACGTTTCAGTCAGCGGAAAGACTGCTGTGGTGTGCGGATACGGAGGCGTTTCCCGTGTGATTTGCTATCACCTTGCCAATGCTGGTGCAAAGGTACTGATTACTGGCCGCAATCTGGCAAAGGCAAAGGAATTGCGCAACGAGCTACGCGGCTATCTGCCCCAAGCAGACATTGATATTATGCCTTCTACCCAGCTTCCGCGCGCAACTTCAATCGTCGTCAACGGGACCCCGCTTGGCATGTATCCGCACGAAGATGGCTGTCCTCTGCAAAAGCTTCCGTCCGGTGTTCGGTATGTATTTGATACGATCTATAATCCACCCAATACGTCCACCATGAAGCTCGCGCCATATCATGTAAAAACGCGCAACGGGCTGCTCATGCTGGTTTTACAGGCCGCTTTTGCACAGACGATCTGGTTTGGCACACAGTTTGAACACACAAGCCTGACACGTATCCTGCGTATGCTGTCCGGCGACATGGCAAAAAAACGCTTGCACGACGTCTATGGCAAAAGCAATATCGTCCTGTGTGGATTTATGGGAAGCGGCAAGACGACAATCGGCCGTAAGCTAGCACGTACGCTGCGGTATGATTTTATTGACATGGATGATTACCTTGAAGCGCGCGAGGGGAAAAAAATCTCCGACATCTTTGCAGAAGTCGGAGAATCGGGCTTTCGTGACATCGAAACGCAGTGCGCGCATGAAGTATCCGAAAAACGCCACTGTGTTATCGCATTGGGCGGCGGCGCCATATTGCGGGAGGAAAATGTCGCACTGTATAAAAAACACGGTTTGCTCATTCATCTCAATACGCCATTTTACCGTATTGTCCAAAATCTCAGCCGCGATACTTCCCGTCCCCTACTCAAAGGCGACAAAGAGAATCAAACCCGATTGCTGTATAACCAACGGAAACCGCTCTATCTGCACTGTGCAGATCGTTCAGTCTGTGGCACGCGGATTTCTGAGATTATGGAAGCTGTATTCCGCGCAATTTAATGCAGGTACAAAAAGCGCTTGTTTCTCCTTTTGTTTACATTTTTGTCACAATCTTTTCCATATTTGTTCACCCAAAACAACATGAAATGCTGTATGATAATAACAGTTCAGATAGAACAAGCGTTTCAGAATCGCCTGCATCTGTCGACCTGAAAGTTTCTCTTTTCTTTCACTTCGACTTTCTCTTATATTTTTTCATATTTTTCCTTTCTTTGGTACCGCAGCTGTTTTCAGCTGCGGTATTTTCAATTTCCCATGTTCATAATTTTGAAACATCGGAGTCATTTTTTATTTAAAAAATCTTTCAAATTTCGTCACCATTTTCTCCCTTATATGGTGTATGATATTATCAGACAAACAAATGAGTAAACCGAGGTTAACTGCCCGACCGGAGCGTATTCTCAAATGTGGCAGACAAACAATCCTCTCCTTTCGGTGACGCGCACCGACTGTGAATTCACATATCTCTTCTTTCATTTTACCTCTCTTTTTTACTCCTTTCATTATGAAAAAATGCCGCAGCATGTCGAAAAGCTGCGGTGTTTTTCTGTCAATTGCATCTGTTCATTTTTCTGCAACAATTTGTCCGCAAACTCTTTAAAAAACATTCGTAGTTTCTTCACCCAAGAGCAGGAAAAATCGTGTATGATAATACCAGAGTTAAGAAAACAAGGACTTAAAACAAAAGAAACTCACGGCCAGCTGCCCGGCCGCAATCCAATGGATTGAAAAGCGGCAGACAAACGATCCTTTCCATCCGGTATTTACCGGTTGCGACTTTTATATAAATTTTTTCTTCTTTTCATTTTTTTCATTCCTTTCTTTTATAAAAATTCCGCAGGCCCAACAATAGCCTGCGGAATTTTTATATTTCCACCGTCGATACTTGCTTCGCTTCCTTCCAAATTGCCTGAAACCGTTTTCCAAATCGCAGCTGTATGATCAGCGGCACAACCATGATGCACCAGATAATTGGCTCAGAGACAATAACGCCCATATACCCCAGGTGCGGCACAAGCAGCATGACAATCAGTACCTTACCCACCAGCTCAATACTGCTGGAAATCAACGGCGTTACCATGTCTCCCATCCCCTGCAATGCATTGCGCAGCACGGAAATCATAACCGTGACAAAATATAGCACTGCATTGATGCGCAAGTACAGCGTCGCTGTATCGATAATTTCCTCCACATGCGTACCGGTAACCATATAGATCAGCATCGGAACAATGGTATACACAATGACGATGACAATACCGCACCAGATCCACGATAAGAGCAACGCACGCCAAATACCGGCCTTGATACGCTGCAATTTTCCGGCCCCTAGATTTTGGCTACAGTAGGTTGCCATCGTCGTCGCAAGCACAGAAAACGGCATCATAAACAGCTCTGTGAGCTTACGCGCTGCTGTATGCGCGACAATAATGTTTGCGCCAAACGTATTGATCGCGCTCTGCAATACGACAGATCCGAGATTAACCAGCGAAAGCATAAAACCCATGGATAAGCCTGTGCTATACATCCACTGGATCACATGGTGGTCATGATAGAATCGCATAAAATCGTCCCGGTCCGGTACCAAATCGGGGTATCGCAACCGGATAAACAGCAGACACATGACAACTGAAATTCCCTGCGAACAAACTGTGGCGACAGCCGCGCTGGCAACCCCCATATGAAAAACGCAGATCAACAGCAGATCGAGTACGACATTGCACACCGTGGATAGCGCTAGAAAAATCAGCGGCGTGATGCTGTCCCCTACTGCGCGAAGCGTAGCTGCACAGGCATCGTAGAAGACAGTAATCATCATGCCCAGTAAGATAACACGAAAATAGGAGGAAGCCTGACCCAGCAGCTCCTCCGGCGTATGTAGCAGCCGCAGCAGCGGATACAAGAAAGCAACGGCTACGATTGTCAAGGCAAGGACTGTACCAGCGCTCAAAAGGACAGTACCGGCAATGGATTTCTTCATTCCTCTGCGGTCACCGCCTCCAAAATACCGCGCCGTCACAATAGCAAAGCCATTTGTCATGCCCATCAAAAAGCCGATCATCAGGGAATTCAATGAATTGGTTGCGCCAACTGCCGCCAATGCGCTTTCCCCCAAAAAGCTGCCGACAATGCGGGTGTCTGTCAGACTGTATACCATCTGCAGCAGCTGTCCTGCCAACAGCGGAACTGCAAACTGGAGAAGCAACCGGTTGGGATTGCCTGTTGTCATATCCTTCATAAAAACATATTCCTTTGCAAAAAAATCTGATGCCAAATTCATCGGCACCAGATTATACTATCACGTTTACTTTTTGTTTACAATCTGCAATCCATACAAAAAAATGTTAACTGCCAATAAGAAAATCCAACACGTTCCAACCTGTCGACGTTTGTGTTTTATATAGCTCAGTATAGCCACACTGCGCACAGGAAATTGTGATAAATTTCTTGTTCTGCACATCGAAAATTTTCGAGAAATTGCCGCCAGTCGCCTGGAACTGATCGTATTCATACTGCTGGCAGCCGCACTTCGGGCAGACATATTGTTTCTGTTCGTTCATACTCATTCCTCCCATGGGCGGATACGATAGCGCGCGCCGATCCGTTCGCAGATTGCGCGGCATTGCTGTTCCTCTTCATGCGAAATTGTTGTATCAACCGTGGTCATGACAACCTCCGGTACGGCTTTGACGCACGCTTCTGCAAACGAAAGCATGGCATCAAAAGACTTTTCTCCAAACTTACTGCGGGTCAAACGTAGGTATTCCGCAGCGTTCGGCGTATTCAAACTGATGGACACCACATCAATCAGCCCCGTCAATTTTTCCGCAATTGGCTCGCCATAAACCAAATCGCCAAGTCCATTCGTATTGATGCGGATGGGCTTGCCCGGGTACTGCTTCTTGATATATTTTGCCACCTGTAACAGCGTATCCAAGCGTTCTGTCGGTTCGCCGAATCCGCAGAAAACAACTTCCGTATACTGCGACAGATCATGCTCCTGTATCGCCGCAATCACTTCATCATAGGAAGGCTCGTGCTCCAGCCACAAACCGCCGGAGCCTGCCATACTGTCCATGGTCTGCCGCAGGCAAAATGTACATGCGCATGGACAGCGGTTCGTCAGATTGATATACAAACCGTTGTGTACATCATATGCAATCGTCATTTCTTTCTTCATATCAAATCTGTCCTTTTATTGTAACGTAGTCAGAAATTCTTCAAAACATACGCCGTCTGTCTTTGGCAAACCAAGCTCGATCGAGCGCAAAATACACTTTTTGATAAACCGGGACGCTTTGCGAACCGATTGCTCAAATGGGATATGATTGACAGCATCTGCGGCCACAATAGAAGAAAAGACATCGCCAGTGCCCGAGCGTTCGCTGCCGATCCGCAGCGTGCGCAGTAGTTTTGTCTCCCCGCCCCGTTCAAAGATCAGGTTGGATACAAATTTCTTCTGTGGCACGCCGGTAATAACAATCTTTTCTGGCCCTTGCTGCGCCAGCTGATGTGCCAGCTGATCGAGTTCCTTCATGGTCCAATGCCCCTCGTGAAACGGTGTATCGGTCAAAATACAGGCTTCCGTCAGGTTTGGCGTCAGGATATCCGCATAGGCTACAAGCTGTTTCATCGATTGGCATAGCTCTGGCGTATACGTTGAGTAAGTCTTGCCGTGGTCGCCCATAACGGGATCAATGATAACGATGGTATGTGGCGTACAGAAATCTTCTATAAATTTCTGTACAATGGTAATTTGTTTTTCCGATCCGAGGAAACCAGTCTGGATACCGTTAAATTCCAGCCCAAGCTTCTTCCATTGGTCAATATACAGCTGCATTTTTTCTGTATAATCATCGAAGAAAAATTCTGGGAAACCTGTGTGATTGGAAAATATCGAGGTGGGAACAGGACAGCACTGCACCTTCATGGCCGAAATAATCGGCATGGAAACCGCAATGGAACAGCGCCCAAACCCGGAAATATCATTGATAACGGCAATTTTTTTCTGCCTGTTGTGGTCAATCATACATTGCCCTTCCGATCTGCCGTCAGCAGCGGACGAATCTTTGCTTTTTCAAACAGCGCGCCGACACCATAACACACAACCAGATTCAAAACAGCCTTGACTGCAAGTCCTGGCGCAGACGACAGACCTGCCGCCACGCTGCCATACAAAAACATACCTGCTACCGTGTAACCGGCCACCATCCATACCATGGATAAAACGCATGCAATGCCCGTGCGGACGGAAAATAATGTACACGTTTCATCTTTCCCGTACGCAATTTTTCCTGCCAGCAATGCCATCAGGGATTTGATGATAAAAGTTGGGATCGCCCAATATGCATAACCGGTCAGCAAATCAGCCAACGCAGACCCGATGCCGCCAGCCCAAAAGCCGGACCGCTTTCCGACAAATAATACAGTCAGCAAAATAAAAGCGTCGCCCAAGTGCGCATAGCCCAGCGGGATCGGGATCTGGATCACCATCGTCATGATACATACCAGCGCCGCCATTACGCCTGTCAGGCACAGAAACCGTGCAGAAGTGGAATTGGATTTCATACAAGATCACCTCATGATAGTATTTTATTCTTGAGTAATAGTATTATAGCGCACAACTGACCACTTGGAAATGGACAATTATGCGCTATTTTTTCGGCACAGTTTTCTGTCATTGACAGCCGATGACCATCGGCTGCTGGATGTTTTTTATAAACCGCACTTAGGAAATTTCCTGGATAAATTCTTCAATCCGTTCCATTGCAGTTTCCAGATGCATCATGGAGTAGGAATACGAAATACGTACATGCCCGCGGCCGCTCTCACCAAACGCGCTGCCTGGGACAACTGCGACCTTTTTCTTTCGCAGCAATTCGTCACAGAATGCTTCATCATCCTTCATATAATTCTTGATAGATGGGAAAATGTAGAACGCGCCCTCCGGCTCAAAACACGGCATGCCGATCTCCTGCAGCCGCTGGTACATAAACCGGCGGCGCATGTCATACTGCTCACGCATGTATTCGACGTCATCCTTGCCGGTACGCATTGCTTCAACGCCGGCAAACTGGCTGACGGTTGGCGCAGACATGATGCCAAACTGATGAATTTTTACCAGCGGCTTGAGCATCTCCCGCGGCGCCATCACCCAGCCGAGACGCCAGCCGGTCATAGCATATGATTTCGAGAAACCGTTGATAACAATGGTGCGCTCCCGCATGCCCGGCAACTCTGCAAAACAGACGTGCTTTTTGCCGCCGTACGTGAGCTCGCAATAAATTTCATCCGAAATGACAACAATGTTGGTACCGCGCAGGACTTCTGCAATTTTTTCCAATTCCTCACGCGTCATGATTGCACCGGTCGGGTTGTTTGGGAACGGCATAATCAATACCTTCGTCTTGGGCGTAATCGCCTGTTTCAGCGTTTCAGCCGTCAACTTGAAGCCGTCTTCCATCCGGGTTTTCAACGGGACTGCCTTGCCGCCCGCCATGATTGCCAACGGCGTATAACAGACAAACGACGGCTCCGGGATCAGGACTTCGTCCCCATCGGATACAAACGAACGCAGCGCGTTGTCAATTGCTTCCGAACCGCCAACTGTTACAATAATTTCCTTGTGATAATCATATTCCAGATGGTAGTTTTCCCACACATATTTTGCAATCTCTTTGCGCAAATCGACCAATCCCCAGTTTGAGGTATAGAATGTTTTGCCCTGCTGCAACGAATCGATGCCGGCGCGCCGGATCTGCCATGGTGTCTGGAAATCCGGTTCGCCAACGCCGAGGGAAATCGCGTCCTCCATGGTGCTGACAATATCAAAGAATTTCCGGATTCCAGACGGTTTGATGTTCTTTGCTTTGTCCGAAATCAGGGATGAATAATCAATCATCGCGGAAGTCCTCTCTTTCATCTACAGGATTAAAATCGATCCCCGCATTTTTGTATGCCTTGAGCACAAAATGGGTCGAAGTGGAAACCACATTTTCCATCGGGGCAAGATTTTCCGCTACAAAGCGGGAAACCTCCTGCAATGAACGTCCATTTACAATGATGGTAAAATCAAAGGAACCGCTCATCAAATACATATCCACAACCTGCTTGTGGTTGTAGATACGCTGCGCCAGCTCATCAAAGCCTGCGCCGGTCTGCGGCCGGACACGCACCTCAATTAAGGCTGTTACATTATCGCGCTTGATCTTATTCCAGTCAACAATCGCTTTGTAACCCAAAATGACATTGTCCTTCTCATATTTATGAATGCTCTCATTTACCTGCTGTTCTGTCATGCCCAGCATTTTCGCGATGCGGGCGGGGGTAATACGGGCGTCTTGCTCCAGCAGCTGTAAAATTTTATGCATACAATAACCTCCTGTCAGATCCTGGCTTGGAAAACGTTTGCTTCCACACCACTGCTTGATTGCTCTCATACGAGAAAAAGTAAACCTTTTATGAGTATACAACAGAATCTGCTTAAAAGGAAGCCTTTATTTCGGAAAAAACAAACAGTTCACATAAAATATTTGAAACCGGACAGAATCTGCGGTACAATAGGATGCAACGATTCAAAAGGAGACTATCATATGATATTTGATAAATTCACACCGCAAATGCTGGATTTTCTAGCGGAAAATCACATCCGTAACAGCAAAAAATGGTACGAGGAACACAAAGATCTCTGCCGTTCGCTTGCCATCCAACCGTTTCATCAGCTGGTAGAACAAATGGCTCCAACCATGCTCGAAATTGATCCGCAATTTGTCGTTATCCCACATCGGGTCCTGTCCCGTGTCCGACGGGATAACCGCTTTACCAAAAACAAAGACCTGTATCGTGACCATCTTTGGCTGACCTTCCGTCATCCCAAGCGGCATCTCAGCGATTCCCTTTGCTACTATTTTGAAATCGAGCAAGAAGGCTGGGGATACGGAGTGGGATATTATGACATCCCCACAGATGTCCGTGAAGAGTACCGTCAAATGATTCTCAAGCATGATGTCCGGTATCTGGAAGCACGCAAAGCAGTGCAAGATACGCCCTGTTTTTCTTTATATGGTGATTGTTACAAGCGGATTCCCTTTCCGGATGCCCCAGCGGAAGACCAGACTTGGCTCAACCGAAAAAATATTGGCGTAAGTTTCTTTTGCGAGGATCATACCTCCTTGTTTGATGGCAGTTTCTATGATATAATGATAAAAAATATGAAGCGAATTGCGCCGTTTTATCATTTCCTTCGCACTGCTGAAGAGCGGGTTCGCCATCAATAAGTTTGGAGGCTTGTTTGTGAAATTCACTGCAATAGATTTTGAAACAGCCAATGCATCCATGCTGAGCGCCTGTTCCATCGGCGTTGTCGAATTTGAAAACAACGTTCCGGTTCGTGAAACCATTACACTGATCCGTCCGCCGGAAGAATATAACAAATTTAATTGGTACAATGTTCGCATTCATGGCATCAAAGCATCCATGGTGAAACATGCCCCGACATTCGATCAAGTATGGGACAGCATACGCAGCAGTATTGAAAATCAGACTGTTATTTGCCACAACGCTGCGTTCGATACAGTTGTTCTATGCAAGCTGCTAGAATATTACGGTATTCCGATACCGGAATTTGATTACGTCTGCACGGTAAAGGTTTCTCAGCTCATTTGGCCGGAGATGGAAAACCATAAGCTTGATACGGTGTGCAACGATCTGCACATACGGTTAAATCATCACGAAGCGTTGTCTGATGCGCGTGCATGTGGACTGATTTTTGCAGAAGCCTTGAAAAGCCAACACTGTTCGGAGATCCGTGAGCTTATGGATGCGCTCACCATGCGGGCCGGCCACGTTTCCGCATCTGGACGCTCCTCCTGCTCCACTTCAGAAGAGACACGCAGAAAGCTATTATCAGAAAAGAAAAAACAGGAAAGCCGCCGGAGGTATTTTGCCAGCCGTCATTTGTCTGCGGCAGATAAGCCGGTACCAAAGAAAGGAGCCAAACCCTCATGAGACATTGTTCGTTTTATCAGAAAGCAAACCAGTACCGCGATATGGCAGCATCCAAATTGGATGACGCCCGTGCATATGCTGCTGTCGGCTACGACGCTGCGCATAGCCGTATCTCTTCCCTGCTCAACAGTTTTGTTTTATCCGAAGTTTTCGTACTGAAAATGATGTTAATCTCCTTTGGCATCTTGATCGGTACCATGTTCTGTGATTTCTTCAAAAAACACCGTGGCATCATCTTCGTTGCATTCATCGCATCGGTTGCGCTGTTTATCTACAAGGCGTTCCAGTTGGTAGATGAATTGGAAGATGACTTTTAAA
>JAUNIY010000223.1 GCA_030523305.1 Eubacteriales bacterium | reverse complement strand
ATTTCAATCATACAGGATTCCATACGTTCGCTCAAATTTAACATGCTTTCAATGCGCCAACAGTTCTCCTCCTGTGTGGTTGTCCGTTTTAACCGCTGTAAGACACGCTGCGCCTGGTATACTTCTTCCAGCGGCAGATTCGGCATATCTCTGCTCTGCACGACATATAGGTACATATCTAAATCCATGCTGTCTTTGAAATCGAAGTTAAATTCGCTCGCTGTCGTTGCATTTTGCAGTGTTACCTCATATTCTCGGTTCAGTGACCCTAGCATCAACAGTGCCACAATGGCAATCACCACAAAAGGGCCTATCCCTCCAATAAGCAAAACACGCAGCTGCCTGCGCAAGGTAGTGCGTGTTTTACGTAAAAAAAGATGTTTGATTTCACCGAATTTCATATGAACCATTCCTTCCTGCTCGATAAGCACGCGGCGAACACCCATTCACCTTTTTGAATAAAAAACTGAAATAATGCGGATCATTATAGCCAACTTCAAACGCGATATCGCCGGAACTTTTATCCGTGCATCGCAGCAGGGTGCGCGCCCGCTCCATGCGCAGTTCAGTGAGATATTCAACAAAAGTCTTTCCCATCTGTTGGCTGAATACCGCGCTGAAATGCGTAGAACGTATGTTGACAACCTGCGCCACCTGGTTCAGGCTGATATCTGCATCCGCAAAATGCTCTTCCATATAAGCAACCGCCTTTTCCAGCATCGCCGCATACCGATTTTTTGCCGTCCGGTCGCGCAGCGTCAGTGCATATGCCAACAGCTTTTCAATGTAATCTACTGTTCCGTTCCACGTTGAAAGCTGCTTGACAGAAGGAGACTGTGTACGTATCTCCGCTGCCCTAGCTGCATGCTGCGCCTGACGTTCTAAAAAGGCATTTACATTGATCTGAATATTTAGGGCAATATACTGGCGGAACAGCAGGGATTTTGCCGCAGTTTCTCCCGCCGACGACAGGTAATCCCGCACAAAGCAAGGGATATCCTCCAATAGGCCGCTGGTCAGAAATTTATCCATCGCGCGCTGATCCATCTGCCCGGCGCGCATATCATTCGGATCAAAATCAAGCGCCGACGGCGCAGTTGTGATATTTCCGCCGATGTTCCGCCCAAACATCTTTTTCCTTGTCTCCCGATAGCAGTCTGCAACCGAACTCAAGCGTCTTATTGGCGTGCCCACCTCATATGACCAATTGACCAATCCTTTGAGCGGCTCACACAGTTTTTCGATCTGTTGGACATAATCCACGGTCTTAGATTCCGCTTCTCCCTTGTCTGCCATAACAAGAAAAACAATCGCATCCACGCCGATACTGAACATCACAAGATTTTCATCCTCTGAAAACTGCGCGCACAGCTCCTCCTGCCAGTCCGCTAAACGGGCAGAATAACCGCTCTGCATGGAAGTCTCCTGCATCAGAAAAAATATAACATTATATTCTTCTGCGGAAATATTGATGTGCAGCTTATCCGCGCGCTCCAGCAGCATAGATACACTCTGTTTCCCGCTGACAAGCGCATCAAAAAAGCCTCGTCTCGAGGTTGTCAGATATTCCTGCACCTCGTTGTGGAACCGCGCGAGATACTGTTCCTGCTCCCGCTCTTTATCCTTGCGGCTTTTAATTTCAATCAAAACTTCAATCAATTGGTCTTTGCTCAATGGTTTAAGCAGATATTGGCTCACACCGATCTCCAATGCCTGCTTTGCATAACTGAACTCGTCATAACCACTCAGGATAATGACCATTGTCTGCGGCAGCTCTTTTTTAATGAGCCGGCTGAGCATTAAGCCATCCATAAACGGCATTTTGATATCTGTCATAACAATGTCTGGCTTCAGCTTCTGAATCTGTGGCCATGCCAACTCCCCATCCGAAGCCTCGCCGGAAAAAACAAATCCATATCGTTCCCAATCGATAATTTCGCGGATGCCGTCACGAATCAACACCTCGTCTTCAACCAAAAATACACTGTACATCGTTCGCAACTCCTTTCCCGCTTCATATAGCATATCCTTTTATGTCAAGAAAAGCAACCGCTTCTGTATAAATTAACCGGAGACCCTATTCACGGTCACTTTTAAGCCATACTTCCCCATGAGGACAGGTTATGATACATATATCTTCTCATATTCGCAATCTCTGTTATTATTTTATTATAGTATCAAATTTCTGTCAGGAACACCATGAATTTCCTTCTACAAATCGTTCAATAAATTATGGTTTTCCCCCATCCCACCGAAAAAAGTTTGTTATTTTTTCTCTTTTATTTGTTATTTTTCAGCGTACTCTCGTTCCTGCATCCTCTGTTGTTCCAAGCTGACGCTGCGGTTCCCCGCAGACCGCCTTGTCCGGCATTCATTCAAAATCGAAAAACACAAAAGCACGGATGGTGCTCCGTG
>JAUNIY010000051.1 GCA_030523305.1 Eubacteriales bacterium | reverse complement strand
GAGTATATTGAAGCCTTTTATAATACCAAACGGATTCATAGTCATTGCGATTTTATGTCTCCAAATGACTTTGAAAAACTATATGAGCAGACTCAGACAAACCAACTGCTTTTAGTAAGTTAAGATGAGGGAATATTTCTCATTTTTACTTGCGCTAAATCTTGACATAGGACCACCAAAGCTGAAAAGGCCAGAGGAGCTAAACCATTTCAGTCGGCGTCTGCGCGCCTTTTTTGACGATTTACCAGAAGAATGCCGGTGTTCCGCCCACGAACTACGCCCAGCTATGCGAGTTGCTTATGCGCCGAGACGTCAGCATCTACACTATCAGCAAACTTCTTGGCCATAACGACATTCAAGTAACAGCACCCGTCTATGTGCATTCGGACGTTGAGAAATTCCACGATGAGTTACATTTGAAATTTTGTCGTCAAGATGTCGTCAAGGAAAATTAAAATCGAAAAAAGTACGAAAAAACCGCTATTTCTTAACGAAACAGCGGTTTAAAATGGTCCGAGTGGCGGGACTTGAACCCACGGCCTCCTGACCCCCAGTCAGGCGCGCTACCGGCTGCGCTACACCCGGAAAGAATTTACTTGTATATAATATCATATGGTGTCCTCAAATGCAAGAGAAATTATGTAGTAAAATATAGGTGTTACACAATCAAACTACAAAAAGCATAATGATTGCGCATCGCAAAATATTGTTTTTTCTTTTCATTTGTAATATATCATCGCTTCCTGCGAAATAGTTTCCCACAATTCCCCTCAAAATGTTTGACAGGCACCATGTTATGTGCTATACTATAGCCAATGTAACCAAATTGTAATGTTTTTAAAGGTCTTTTGTAACCTGACAATGGTATGAAAGAATCTTGCTCTTCTGTTTGACATGATTTCTCTGGCGTGTTATACTGGATATATTGCGTATTTGCACCAAATTTTTATATAAAGGAGAATCCTATATGTCAGCTACCAAAAAAGGCACAGATGAAAGCATCCTGACTTATAAGGGGCACCCGCTGATGCGGAATAACAATATCATTTATTATGGAAGCATGAGCGACCGTTATATTATTATGATGCAGATTCTGGAAACAAAGACCGTAAAAGATATTGAAGTTGCAACACGGGTTTCCGTACAGCTTCAGCAGACTTCCCCCAGTGTCCGCCCGAAGGACCGGATTGTTAAAAAAACAGAGAAGGATGGTCTGTATACCGCTCTTGATATCGCCGTGATTTGGTTGAACAGAGCATTATCTGCTAAGTAACGTATTTCATTTCATCATTTCCAGGAGGTTTCCACCAATGATAAGCTCGAAGAAAATGAAGTTTGCTGTCACTACAGCAGCGGCTACTGCGATTGTTTGTACCGGTGCGTTTGCTGCAAACGTAACTGCAACTACCTCTGTAAACGTTCGTTCCGGCCCTGGCAACTCGTATTCTGTCGTTACAGTTATGAAGTCCGGAACAACGACCGCAAGTCTGGGAACCTCTGGAAATTGGGTTAAGGTCACTGTAAACGGCAAAACCGGTTATGTATACAACAGATACCTAACGGATGCCGATGGCAGTTCTTCTTCTTCAACAACGACTACAACGTCAACCTCGAATGTTTCTAAGGTAGTGTACGTTGTAAATACCTCTGCTCTGAACGTCCGCTCTGGTCCGAGTACATCGCATAGTGTCATTGGCGGCCTGTCTGGCGGTGCCTCTGCAAACGTCGTTGGCTCTTCTGGTAAGTGGTACAAGATTTCCTATGGCGGAGGTTATGGTTATATCAGCAGCAGTTACACATCTTCTGCTCCTTCTACCACCACCAATACTTCCAATGTAACCAACGTATCCAATACTTCTGGCAAGACATATTACTCTACGACCGCTGGCCTGAATGTTCGTTCTGGCCCGGGTACATCCTATGCTTCCAAGGGTACTCTGTCTTATGGACAAGCTGTAACTGTTATCGATACTTCCAGCTACTGGTATAAGGTTCAGTTTAACGGCGGTACAGGCTATGTAGGTTCCAAATATCTGTCCTCTTCTAAGCCGTCGTCTTCTAATACAACGAATAATTCTTCTACGAACAATACACCATCCTACGATTCTGGCAGCGGATCTTCTATCGTTTCGTTCGCACAGAGCTTACTCGGTCGCCCATATGTATATGGAGCTTCCGGCCCAAATTCGTTTGACTGCTCCGGCTTTACGCAGTATGTATATGCACACTTCGGCAAGTCTCTTCCGCGCAGCTCCTCTGCACAGTACGCAAGTGCATCGAAGATTTCCAAGTCTTCGCTTCAGCCGGGTGATCTGGTATTCTTCTCCAATTCTTCTTCCGGCGGCTCGGTTGGACATGTTGCTATCTATATGGGCAACGGCATGATTATCCATGCGGCAAACTCTAAGACTGGTGTTTGCACCACGAGCCTGAATAGCTCATATTACTCCTCGCATTATATTGGTGCTGGACGTTACTAATTACATAGAAAGACAGCCCGACTGGTTTTTTCCAGCCGGGCTTTTTGTTATGTTCCACGGATCACTAGTGTTCCATCCTGTACAGAAATTTCATCTACAGAGGAAAATTGTTTTTGTAGCTCATGGTTGAGTCCGCTTTCTACAGTGTCATAAAATCCATCTGGAAGCATCGAATCTGCTATTTCCATCGATGAAATGGTCAAGCTTTGTGGTATGATCTCAACCGTCCCGTTGCCGGATGCCGCAAGCTGTATCTTGCAATCCAGCGGTAACTCCTTTGGGAAAATCGACAAGATTGCCTGATAGGATTTGGAAATGCTATCAGACTGTTTCTCCAGTAGCGCAGCCATTTCTTCTTTACTGACAGTTCCAGTTACATGCAATGCCGTTCCTTCAGAACCATCGATTTCCACAGATAAGTCGGATACTGTAATCTGATGATCCAACGCTTCTTGTAGGGACGCGACCAAGGTATCCTCTCCGATCGTGATCTCTTTTGTTTCCCTCTGTTCTTTCTGTGTCTCATCCGCATGCTCTTTAAGCTGTGCGCTGCCAGGCTCATGCTCCGGCAATGTCGATGTCCAATATATCCTGCTTACAGCAGCAACTGCCACAGCAGCCAACACGGTCAGGACTAAGATCAGCTTACCTCTCTTTTTTCCCATACAATAACCACTCCATTTCCCTTGTGGTAAGCATATGTATTCCAGCACGAAAATATGCTTGTATTAGAATTTACTGTCCAGGTATGCTACAACCCCTGCCAATGCGTTGTGATTATGATCCGGTACGACAACATCAACGATATTCAAAATTTCCTTCCGGGCATCCTGTGGTGCAAAACAAATGCCCGCACCTTGCAGCATCGATATATCGTTTTGGCTGTCTCCAACCGTACAAACCATTTCCGGCTTGATGCCGAGATACTCTGCCGCCTTACGCACGCCATCGCCCTTATGTCCGCCTTTGCAGGTCATTTCATAATAGATCGGTGTAGAAAAGGTAAGATGGTACAAATCCTTCCATTCATCTACAAACTGTCGGACTTCTTCCACTTGCTCATGCTCGCCTGTGAAATTGATTTTTCCCCATTCCGATGTCGGCTCTGGAATATCGTCTATCGCACAAACGGTATACGGGATATCCAGTTTCACAAAATGCTCCCTGGTAGTTTCGCACATGTTGCAAACATACGAATGATCCAGCAAAAAGACTTCAATACCTATGTAAGGGAATTTTTGCATGACCGTGCGTGCTAGCTCTTTCGCCTGGTCATCCAACCCTTCCATATAAACGATGGATTCTTTGACTTCATCACAGACAATCGCGCCATTCAGATATACACCTGTGCTGTTGCACGGCAACTGCTTGCGATACGCCGCTGTCCCCGGCCGGGTACGGCCTGTAGCAAGCGAAAAAGATCCGCCCTGCTGTGTGAAATACTGTAATGCCTCTATCGTTTCCGCTCCAATGCGGAGATTGTCATCCAACAACGTGCCATCCATATCGGAGGCAATGAAAACACCTTCAAATTTCCCCATATTGACTCCTTAGTTTTTGTAGCACCGTGATAAAATATGCCGGAAGCGGTGCCTCAAATGTCATACGCTCCCCTGTTGCGGGATGTGTCAGCGAAAGCGCACCGGCATGCAGACATTGTCCAGCCAACTTCCATGTATCCTTTGCCGGACCATACAGTGGATCACCGATAATCGGATGTCCGATATGCGCCATGTGGACGCGGATCTGATGTGTGCGCCCGGTTTCCAATCGAAAGGTCATATAGCTATAACCTCGATACTGTTCCAGAACTTCATAATGTGTAATGGCTTCCCTGCCGCCTGCAAGGACAGCCATTTTTTTTCGGTCAACCGGATGCCGCGCGATCGGTGCACAGATAGTTCCTTGATATTCCTTCGGCGTGCCATAGACAACGGCATAATACTGTCTCCCGGCAGAATGTAGTTTGATCTGTTCTGCTAACGACTGGTGTGCCCGGTCATTCTTGGCCACCACCAGCAGTCCGCTGGTGTCCTTGTCAATGCGATGCACAATACCGGGCCTGATTTCCCCGTTAATGCCAGACAAACTGTCTCCACAATGGTACATCAGTGCATTGACCAGCGTCCCCTGCCAATTCCCCGGCGCAGGATGAACAACCATACCTTTGGGTTTATTGACCACAACAATATCTGCATCCTCATAAACGATATCCAGTGGGATGGGTTCCGGTTCAATCGCGATTTCCTTTGGCTCAGGCAGTTCTATGATAATTTCATCCCCAGCCAATGCTTTTGCATTTTTTTTGACAGGCAACTGGCGAATCGTGACGCAGCCGTCCTGCATCAGATGCTGAATAGCGGAACGCGTCAAGTCTGGAAGCTGTTCACTGAGCAGCTTATCAACCCGCTTACCTGTATCCTCCTGCGTCACATGAACCAAGTGTTTCATTGTTTTGTTTCCTCTTCGTCCTTGTGAATAAACAGGTAATACACTGCAAATAACGCCACACCGACACAAACATAAATATCCGCGATATTAAACACCGGAAATGTGATAAACACCGTTTCAATCATATCCACGACATAGTGCCGGAACATGCGGTCAATGGCATTGCCCATTGCGCCAGCAGCAATAATCAGCAACGCGACTTTTCCCAAAGTCGTCTGGATACGCCCTGTACGCAGTACATAAACAATGCCACACAGGATTGCAAATGCAAGGATCACAAAAAACCATATTTGGTTTTCCAAAATGCTGAATGCAGCACCGCGGTTTTCCACATAGGTCAGCTGTAAAATCCCAGGCAGCAGCGGAATGGTCCCGACTGGCGCCAGCATCGTAACAGCCCAGTATTTCACTGCTTGATCCACCAATACCATCATAACAACTGCAAGCACAGACATAAAAACGGACACAGGACATTCCTCCTTTCAAAAAATGAGGCAGAGGATGATCCTCTGCCTCTGAAAAACAATAATCTTACTTCGCCAATACAGAAGCACAGCGGGCACACAGGCATGGATGCTCTGCATTCTCACCGACGGTTGGGTCATAAACCCAGCAACGGGCACACTTCTCGCCTTCCATATGGCTGACAGAAATCTGAATCCCGCCAAGCGCCTCATAATCGGCGCTTTCGACATCCCCGCTCTGTACTTCGACAGCAGATACAATGCATAGCTTTGCCAAGTCCTGTCCGCAGTTCTCCAAAAAGTCCTTTCCGGCTTCAGAGGCCGTAATGACAACCTTTGCTTCCAGCGGCTTACCAATCAGCTTCGCACCGCGTGCCTGCTCCAGTGCCTTGTTGACATCCTCACGTACAGAAGTCAGCTTGTCCCACTTGATGACAGCGGCTTCATCAAATGCAAGCGCTTCGTCATAAGACGGCATGTCATTGAATAAAATATTGCGCGCGTCGTCGCTTTCAGCATGTGGCATTGCATGCCAAATTTCGTCTGCCGTGAAGCAAAGGATCGGTGCCAGCATGCGTACCAAAGCATCCAGAATGCGATAGATTGCAGTCTGCGCAGACAAACGGCTCAGGCCATCATCACAATACAGACGATCCTTGATAACATCCAGATAGAAATTGGACATATCAACCACACAGAAGTTGTGGATTGCATGGGTGACCACATGGAATTCATAATTGTCATATGCCGCACGGACGCGCCCTACCAGATCATTGCACTTCATCAGCGCCCAGCGATCCAGCTCCAGCATCTGATCATACGGTACCATCTGATCCAGTGTAAAGCCATTCAGGTTGCCCATGATATACCGCGCCGTATTGCGGATTTTGAGGTAATTCTGGGACAGCTGCTTGAACATCTTCTTGGAGATCTTCATATCCGCACGATAATCTGCCGAAGATACCCACAAACGCAGGATATCCGCACCATATTCCTTGGTAATCTCCTGCGGGCTCATGCCATTGCCCTTGGATTTGGACATCTTCTGCCGTTCTTCATCGACAATCATGCCGTGCGTAATGACAGTTTTATATGGCGCAGTCCCCTTGGTCGCAATGGCAGTCAGCATCGAAGACTGGAACCAGCCACGATACTGGTCGTTGCCCTCCAGATACAGATCAGCCGGATAAGTCAGATCGTCGCGTTCTTCCAGGACAGCGGCGTGAGAGGAACCGGAGTCAAACCATACATCCATCGTATCGGATTCCTTGGTAAACGAGCTGCAGCCGCACGTGCATGTTACATCCGATGGAAGAATTTCATCGGCCTCCATGTCAAACCATGCACCTGTCCCCTTCTCCCGGAACAAATCGGCTACCGCTGCAATGGTTTTCTCATTGACCAACGGCTTGCCGCAATCCTTGCAGAAGAAAATCGGAATCGGAACGCCCCACGTGCGTTGACGGGAAATGCACCAGTCCGAACGCTCCTGAATCATAGAGGTCATGCGGTCTTCGCCCCATGCCGGGATCCACTTGATGTCATGGCATGCCTTGACAGCGTCATCCTTCATGGCATCGACAGAGCAGAACCACTGCTCGGTAGCACGGAAAATGATCGGATTCTTACAACGCCAGCAATGCGGATAGGAATGCTCCATTGTTTCAACGGCCAACAGTGCATTTGTCTGCTTCAGATCTTCCAGGATAACTGCATTGGTATCTTCATAGTACATGCCAGCATATTTGCCTGCATCCTCCGTTGCGATACCCTTGCTGTCAACCGGTACGATCATCGGAATTTCCGGATACTTCTGGCAGACAATAAAGTCATCCGCACCGAAACCAGGCGCAGTGTGAACACAGCCTGTACCGGCATCCAACGTAACATGCTCGCCGACGATAACCAAGGATTCACGATCCACCAGCGGATGCTGGGTGGTGACATATTCCAGCTCAGAGCCTTGGATTGTGCCGACAATCTCATAGGATTCTATACCGGCAGCTGCCGCAACCGAGGAAATCAAATCGGTTGCCAAAATATAAATTTCGCCGTTCGGAACTTTGACAAAAGAATATTCAAAGTACGGATTCAAGGAAATTGCCAGGTTGCCCGGCAGCGTCCATGTCGTCGTGGTCCAAATGACGAAGTATACATTTTCTGTGGTGCCGAGAACAGAGCTGATCTTGCCCTTGTCGTCCTTTACAGCAAACTTGACATAGATGGATTCGCATGTTGCGTCTTTATACTCAATTTCAGCTTCGGCCAGTGCAGTTTCGTCATGTGGGCACCAGTAAACCGGTTTCAAGCCCTTGTAGATATAACCCTTCTTTGCCATTTCGCCGAAGACTTCAACTTGCTTTGCAACAAAATCATTTGTCAGGGTCAGATACGGATGCTCCCAATCGCCGACAACGCCGAGGCGTTTGAACTGTGTGCGCTGCGTGTCCACATGCTCCAGTGCAAATTCCTTGCACTTTTCACAGAAATCCTTGTTGCTAACCTTGTGGCGGTCCAGTCCAAATGCCGCAATGGCCTGACGCTCAATCGGCAGGCCATGGGTATCCCAGCCCGGTACATACGGCGCCTGAAAGCCAGCCATATTTTTATAACGGACAATAAAATCCTTCAAAATCTTATTGAGTGCATGTCCCAGATGTAGATTTCCGTTCGCATACGGAGGTCCATCGTGCAGAATAAACAAGGGCTTTCCCTCGTTTTTCTTCATCAATGTATCGTATACGTGCTCTTCTTCCCACTTGGCCAGAAATTCCGGCTCGCGCTTCGGAAGTCCAGCACGCATTGGAAAATCAGTCTTTGGAAGATTGATTGTCTTATTGTAATCCTGCGGCATGTAACCGTACCATCCTTTCTAACTTCAGCGCACGTCTTTTTGGCATGCGCCGTACCGCCAACGGGCGGATCTATATCGCAAACAGCCAGGCTGTTTATCGTCAAAATATGATCTATATATATTATTCCTGCGAACCGCTGACTTCAACGGTAAACGCAGTTTCTTCCATTCCATTTTTGTGTGAAGCATGCTTTGCATCCGCAAAAATTTTCAGGATATCGTCCGGAATACCTGTCCCCGGCGTTTCTTTTTTTATCGGAATCTCCAACTCAGCGGGGCCTTCCACCCTACTTTCCAGCGTTTCGCTGTGCACAACGGTATGACTGGATTCCACATTCGTCGTTATTTCCAGACCTTCCTGTTTTGCAATGGCCGCAATGGCCTCGCTCTGCTCTCGGAACGCCCGTGCCATTTTCTCAATGAAGGACGCGCATTCCCGCTGCGCCAGCTGCATCCGCGCTTGCTCCTGCGAAGCCTGAATCTGATATTGCCGGATCATCGTTTCACACTCACTGGCTGTATCCGCCTTGAGCTGCTCTGCATATAGCTTCGCCTGCTTGCGTGTTTCTGCAGCTTCTTCATTGGCCTTCTGCGTCGTCTGCTCCGCCATATTCTGTGCAGTCATCAACGCCTGCCGGATCCCGCTTTCAATCCTGCGGTATTCCTCTAGCTTATCAACTAGGACTTTCAATTTTGCGCGCAGTTCTTCATTTTCCTTTTCCAGCGCTTCCATATCATCTGCTGCTTCATCCAGTATCGTATCAACGCTTTTGACATCATAACCGCCAAACACCGCTTTTTCAGGAGTAAACTCCCGTACTTGTTTTGAATCTAACATGTAAACCTCCTGAAATCCGCAGACGTACTGCTGGAAAATAACTGGAAAATGGCCGGGACTATCACCCGGCCGGATATATCCCGCGCAAAACCATCGTCAATACAATCCGAGCAGCATCGCGCGCAAAAGCTGTTCCAAGATTAACAACACAAGGAACGCCAACAGCGGCGAAAAGTCCAGCATCATCGTGCGAGACGACTGAAACCGATCCAAGATACTGCGAAACGGCGCAATCATAGGCTCCGTTATCGTATAAAGCAGCTCACCGATGCGGGACTGCTGAACCTGCGGGAACCAGGAAGCGAGCGCTCGAAAAACAAGCAGCCACTGTAGTAAATTCAGCAGCCGAATTGTAATATATACAATAGTCATAAACGCTACCCTCTCGGCGGAATAGCGGAATTAGAACCGCATACCGCTGTTTTCCAGTTCACTAATCAAATCGTCGCCTACAATTTCAACATCCAGCGGAGTAATCAAGTATGTATTGTTGGCAACGCGCTTGATCTTTCCTTCGATTGCATACGTAACGCCGCTCATAAAGTCCAACATACGCTTGGAGGTTTCCTTATCGGTTGTCTCCAAATTCAGAACAACCGTCATTTTGTTTTTCAGGTGATCTGCAATATCAGCTACGTTGTTGAACTGGTCAGCCTTCACCAGCACAACTGCCAGCTTCGTGGTTGCATTGATATTTACTACTCTATTATTTCTGCGTGGCTGCATGGACATCGGCTGCGGGTCTACCGCCGTTCTCTCCGTGTCCTGACGGCTATAGTAGGACGCTTCTTCTTCTGCGTCCTCTGCGGGAACGTCATCCATGTCAAAATCGTCATCGTCGTCCACTTCGCCGCTAACCCAACGCTTGAAGTCATTTACTAAACCCATTTTCTGCTTCCTCCTGAACGGAACAAATCAAATTTATCAATACTGGCGGGCACCAAAGATTGCCGTACCCAGCCGGACAATGGTTGCCCCACAGGAAATCGCCTCACAATAATCAGCGCTCATTCCCATCGACAAATAGTCCATGGCAATATTATCGTATTTTTTTGCCGATATGTCAATAAATAGTTGAGACATTCTATCGAAATATAGAGTTTTTTCTTCATTCAGCTGTGTTTTGGGAGGAATTGCCATCAATCCGCGCACATGCACATGCTCCAGCTTCGCAATCTCCTCCGCTGCAGAAAACAGCTCGTCCGGGTCAATGCCCAGCTTGCTTTCCTCCCGGCCGATGTTGACCTCTAGTAGGATATCCTGGCAAATGCCCGCTTTTGCAGCCTCCTTATCAATCACGCGCGCCAGCTTGATCGAACTGACCGATTCGATCAAAGAAACCTTGCCCATCAAATATTTTACCTTGTTGGACTGCAGCGTCCCAATAAAATGGAGCGGTTTTCCGTCGTATGCGTGCTGTTCATATTTCTCCAAAAGCTCCTGTACACGGTTTTCGCCACATACATCCACACCAGCTTCCACAGCCGCACGCACACGCTCCGCACCGTTCATTTTGGTTGCAGCTACCAGTGTGATATCCTCCGGCCGATGCCCCGCGGCAATGGCTGCCGCGGCAATTTTGCGCTTTGCTTCTTCCACGTTATGTATAATTTCTCTGCGTTCTTCCTCTGTCATTTCATTACCTTCTTGTCATTCACGTCTTTTGCTTCCACAATAATATCGTCATTGAGAACCAGCGAATCATTCCCCGTAACATTCTGTTCTACAATATAAAAGTCATCGCCTTCATACAGCGGCTCAATGGTTTTATAGCTTGCTACAGAATTGGAAAGGACATATACGCCCATCTCATCGCCCTCCATCCGGACGGCGGATTTTGGAACCCGCAGGCCGGAATACGAATCAATGATAACGGTCGCCACCTGCTTGCGCATGGAAATCAATTCTTCCGTCATGTCCTGCGACTGAAAAATCACCAATGTGTCGTCACTGTCTTCCTCATCGCGGATGGAGGTGACGGTTGCCTCGATATCCTGGCTCACTTGCGAAAAGCGCAACTGTATCGTGTCTCCTTGCGTCAGGCGTTTTGCATCCGAATCGGAAACCCTCGCGGCAAAATACCATACATAGCCGTACACAATCTTCCCTTTTCCGGAAGAATCGCTCGTTTCGCTCTGCGCCAGCTGATCCAGACTGGAAAGCGTCAGGTCGTCTATCACATCTGGTGTGAAAACCTCTTCCAGCCCATCCGCAGATTCGCAAAAATAACCCGAACGCGGCGATGTAACGTCGGTTGTATTGCCGTCCAGGCGTTGCTGAAGCGCATCCGCCTGCTCTTCCAGACTGGCAATTTCTCCTTCGATATCGTCACTGTCACCGGAAAGCGAACCGCTTTTGAGTGCCAGCTTACGCAGCTCCGAAGAAAGCGACGACAACTGATTGAGTGACCCGCTTTCTACTTCTTCACAAATTGCATTGATCTTTTCAATGATCTGCTGGTTCAGCAGGCTGGAATTCGTTGTCGAAGCGGAAACCGAACGCAATGTGTTCAGTTGCTCGATTGTTTCCTCGACGTTTTTCAGTTCGCGGCTGGCAGACAACGATTCTTCATTCGCATACTCTGTGACCAACGCGGCGCCCTGTGTAACCTTGTCACCGTTGGAATAATTATATTCCACCGTATCGCCTTCCGGAATTTCAATCACTTCTTCCTCCCGGATAAAATACCCAGTTGTCGAAAAGGAATCGTCCAGCGATATCTGCGCTGCCGGTGTGGTTTTGACCGGATTGTAATGATTGACTGCAAAGCTAAATGTACTGTATATCAGAATCAAGGCAAAGGCCAAAATCGGTACGCGGAGCGTCCGGTTGACTTTCCATTTGCCGATTTTCCACACATTGGATCGTTTTCTGGATTTTTTCCGCCGGAACGGAGACCATTTGAATGCCATAGAAAGTACTCCTATTGGCAGGCAGCGTTATGAACCGGATGCTGCATCCTTTCTGCCAGACATATCCAGCCTGCGCTGCGGAATCACTGTGGAAATCGCGTGCTTATAGATCATTTCCTGTTTGCCATCACAATCAAACAGTACAATAAACGCATCAAAGCCACGCACAATGCCGCGAAGCTGAAAACCGTTGGTCAGGAACACAGTCAGCGGAACTTTTTCCTGCCGTGCCTTATTTAAAAAGGTATCCTGTAAATTGATTTCATTTTTCATTATAAAACAATCCTCCCGAGATGTATAGAGATACTTTCAATATGTTACACCACGGGCGGTTAAAATTTCTGTCGCTTGCTGCAGAATTGCGGGAAATTCTTCCGGAGAATTATAATACAGCCAATGGACGCGTGTATCACGGCGCAGCCATGTCAACTGCCGTTTGGCATAGTTGCGCGAAGCACGCTTCAACGTGTCCACGCACGTCGAAAGCGGCGTCGTCCCCTCCAAATAAGGAACCAGCTCCTTATAACCAATTGCCTGTCCGGCCGTGCCTGTCAGCCGTCCGCTCTCCCACAAATGGCGCACTTCCTCTACTAGGCCGAGCTGCATCATCTGATCCACGCGGCGGTCAATCCGGTCGTATAACATCTGGCGCTCCGTTGGGCACAGTGCAAGCAGGATCGCATCATATTTCGGCTCCAGCCGCTTATTTTTTGCATTCATTTCTCCGATCGTCATGTTGGTCTGGTCATATACTTCCAACGCCCGGACAACGCGTTTGACGTTGTTCTCATGAATGCGGTCAGCCGATTCCGGATCGACGGCACGCAGCATCTCATGCAGTGCGTGCGCCCCCTGCTCCCGCGCAATGGCGTTGTATTTCTCTCTGGCTTCCAGATTGGTTTCATCGCCGGAAAACGCGCTGCCATCAATCAGCGCATTGAGATACAGCCCCGTCCCGCCGCAAACAATGGGGATTTTTCCGCGTGATATGATATCCTGCGCGCACGCATCCGCCATTTGCTGATACCGTGCCACCGAAAAATTTTCCCCGGCATCCGCCACATCAAACATATGGTGCACAACGCCATCGCGTTCCGCCATGTCAGGCTTTGCCGTGCCGATATCCATACCTCGATACAGCTGCATAGAATCCGAGGAAATAATTTCTGTATCCAGCAGCTTAGCCAGTGCAATGGACAATGCCGTCTTGCCAGAAGCCGTAGGCCCGGCAATACAAATAAGCGTTTGTTTCATCACTGATTCACCCGCTTAAACATCTTATCGAGTTCATACTTTGTCAACCGGACGGTAACCGGCCTGCCATGCGGACAGCAGGTAACCTCCGGATCGGCAAGCACACGGTCGCACAGGCTTTGCAGCTCCTGCATACTCGTCTTCCACCCGCCCTTGATTGCCGCTTTGCATGAAACCGTGTGAATCAGATCGTCCAGGCAATCCGGTTCCGGTGTGCGGCGATCCATCAGCTTCTCCGCCATTTCCGAGAGAACCATGGACAGGTCACCTGCATCAATATAGGCAGGAATCTCCCGCACGGCGATGCTGTGCTGTCCAAACGGCTCCAATGCAAAGCCCAAAGACTGGATCTGCTCTATACCGTCCATGACGGCAGCATATTCCTCTCCCGACAAATCGACAACAACCGGCTGCAGCAACATCTGCGTGGGAATATCAGCCTGCTTGCGTAGCTGGTTGAACAAAATCCGCTCATGCGCCGCGTGCTTGTCAATGAGAATCAGCCCATCCGGATCTTCCGCCAAAATATATGTGTCGAAGCAACTGCCTATCACGCGCGCTTTCGGCATATCCGGCACCAGTGTGTCCGAAACATCTGCACGTTCTTCCGGCTGCTCATGCAGACCAGGCACTGCATCCGTCTGCGGCTCCGGTTTTTTCGCTGCAAAAGGAGCATCCGCCAAAGATGGTATCAGCGTTTCCTCCGTTCCATCATCCTGCGGCATCCGCAAAGCCTGCGCATCCTGGTCATCTACATCGACAAACGGCATGAACCCCCTGCGCTTGGGCGCGATATCTCCTGCCACAGCAGATCGATATGCGGACGGAGTATGCAAACTACCGCTTGTTTTCTCTGAAACAGACGTCTCCAACGGCGCAACTGGCACAGCTGGAGCATGCGACGCACGCACTGAAGCTTCTTCCTGCCGCGGTGTCATGCGAATCGCAGAACGTGAAACCGTATACTGGGATGGCGCCTCCTGTTCCAGCGCAGGCGCTTGCTTCTTGTCTTCCTTCGCCTGAATCTCTGGAATGTTGTCATCTCCCGCCAGCGCATTTTTGCAGGCCGCATAAACTGCGGAAAACACCTGTTTTTCCTGCGAAAATTTGACCTCTGTCTTGGCCGGGTGCACGTTGACATCGACCGCCGATAACGGCAGTTCTATACAAATACAGCCATATGGGAACTTACCGGTGATAATACTGTTGCGATATGCTTCCTCCATCGCAGCCTGTATCAGCTTGGACTTGATAAACCGGCCATTGACGAAAAAGTGCTGATACGTGCGGTTTGACCGCGGTGCATGCGGTTTGGAAATGTATCCCCAAACCTTGATGCCGTGCAGCGTATGTTCCGGTACGTCAATCAGATTTTGGGACAGATCCTTGCCAAAAACACTAAATACCGCATGTTTCAGATTGCCGTTTCCGGGAGAATGAAATACATCCTTGCCATCCCGGATGCAGCGAAATGCAATTTCCGGATGGCTCTCCGCCGCATGTTCCACAACCGAGGTGATATAACCAGCCTCGGTAAAGTCCTTCTTTAAAAATTTCATACGCGCCGGCGTGTTATAAAACAAATCACGAATGACAAAGGTCGTGCCCTCCGGGCATCCTGCCGGCTCGTTCGCTATGATTTTTCCGCCTTTTAACGCCAAATGCGTCCCTTCCACGCATCCGCTCTGCTTGGTAAACAGTTCGACATGCGCCACGGCAGAAATCGCTGCAAGCGCCTCGCCACGGAAGCCCAGCGTCCCGATGGCACTCAAATCCTCTTTTGTGCGGATTTTGCTGGTTGCATGTCGCCGGAACGCAATCGGCGCATCCTCCGGCGACATACCGCACCCGTTGTCACACATGCGCAGATAGGAAATGCCGCCGTGTTCCAGCTCAACCGTGATCTGTGTTGCACCGGCATCAATGGCATTTTCCACCAATTCCTTGCAGACGGAAGCCGGACGTTCTACAACCTCTCCCGCAGCAATCAAGTCCGCCATATGGGAATCCAATTCATGAATGACCGCCATGCGGCATACCTCCCTTCTGTTACGTTACCATATTTTGCAGTTCGTACAGCAAATTGAGCGCTTCCAGCGGCGTCATGGTATCAATATGA
Source organism: Eubacteriales bacterium (assembly GCA_030523305.1). Classification (GTDB taxonomy): domain Bacteria; phylum Bacillota; class Clostridia; order Oscillospirales; family Butyricicoccaceae; genus Butyricicoccus_A. Next base: position 246 of record JAUNIY010000051.1, on the reverse strand, counting down.
ACCGAGCGCAGTTTTTCTTCAACCTCGTCCGACTGCATCCCCATCAGGGTAATCTGCGTATCTTCCGGTTCATCCTCCACTTCCCGCACTTCAATTTTGGGCGCGGAGGCTTCCAAATCTTTCAAAATCCGCTTGGCCCGGCGCAATACCGGCTTTGGGATACCCGCAAGCTTGGCAACTGCAATGCCATAGCTGTCATCTGCCCCGCCCGGCACAATCTTGCGCAGGAACGTAATGTCGTCTCCG
>JAUNIY010000222.1 GCA_030523305.1 Eubacteriales bacterium | reverse complement strand
TGATCGTATATTCTGCTTTTCTAAGCTCGTTGCACAGCAGCGTTTCCGATATACTGAAGACTGCGAAACGCTGGAAGATGCGTTGAGCACAGCCGTATGGAAGCCGAACAGTGTAAAGCTCGTGCGGCTTGATGATGGTACATCCGACATTGATACGCTTGACGGATTCGAGTATACGTTTGAGCGATACATTAAACGATTTGACCGAACCGAAGGGCAGGTGAATTGATTGTTCAGTATAAGAAAATTACTTAGAAGGGTGGTGGAAAAATTGATTCCGCAGAGCGTCAAAAAGGCAATGAAAGTTGATGTTGCTGTATCCGGCACGATGGACAAAGCTATTGAGCTGTGGAAGGATATGTACGAAAATCATCCGCCGTGGAAAGGGAAACATGCAATTTGTACGCATATTCCTGCCACCATTGCTGAGGAAATGGCACGATTGGTGCTTACCGAATTCTCCATTGAAGTTACTGGCGGCGCGGCTGGATCGTACCTGAACGAGCAGCTGCAACGCGAGTTGACTAACATTGATTTGCATGTTGAAGACTACTGTGCGAAAGGTGGCATCGTGTTAAAGCCGTATGTTTCTATGGGCGTGGATGGACAACCGGGACAAATTGAGGTTGAATTTGTAAGCGCCGATCATTTCTATCCAACGGCTTACAACAGCAAAAAGGAGATCACTGCCGGCATATTCCTAGAATACAAGCGAATGGGTGATTATCTATACACCCGTGCTGAATATCATCAGTTCTCCGGAACAAAGGTTACAATCGTCAATAAGGCGTTCCGTTCGAAGAAAATCATTTCAGACGATGAAAGTACCGTATCTGATTCGCTGTTCAACGAGGAAGTTTCTCTTTCAGAGGTTGAGGAATGGGCATTTCTTTCCGAGGAACCGGTAGAGATAAACAATGTTGATAAGCCGCTGTTCGTGTACATTCGCGTCCCCAAATCGAATCACATTGAGCCGAGCTCTCCGTTGGGCGTCTCTATTTTCAGCAAAGCTGTAAAGCTCATCAAAATGGCTGACCAGCAGTGGGACAATATTTCATGGGAATATATAGCGAAAGAAGCGAAGATTGACGCAAGTGCAGACCTGTTCGACGATACAGACGAGCACAATGCTGCAAAAGACCCGATCTACGCAAGACTGTTCCGGCAGTATGTAGATATGCCGCAGACAGGTGAACAGATTAAGGTTTATAGCCCGGACATTAGAGATGTTTCATTGTTTAATGGATTTAATCAATACTTACGCCGTATTGAATGGACCGTTGGATTTTCCTACGGTACGTTATCTGATCCTGCCTCTGTGGAAAAGACGGCAACAGAGATCAAGGCCTCACAGCAGAGATCATATCGCACTGTAAGCCGAATACAACAGGCATGGGAAGATGGTCTGAGGCATCTTGCGTATTCCATGAGCGTTCTCGCCAAGTTGTATAAACTGTGTCCTGATGGGGTTACGGAAGTTAACTGCAACTGGGGCGATTCTGTTCTGGAAGACACCGACAAGGAGTTTGTTCGACGTTTCCAGATGGTTGGACAAGGTTTGTTATCCAAAGAAGCTTTTGATAAGTGGTATTTCGGCTGTGATGATGAAGCTCTTGAGGATATTCTGCCGAAGACATTAGAAGATGATGACGATATTCCGTTTAATTTGAAATGAGCTGACGACATATGAGTAGACGGAAACAATGGTCGCGGTTCATAGAGTTGCTACCATATGATGAAATGATTCCGTTATGGACGCAGGTGGAGCAGGATATCATAGCAGATATTGCGCGGCGTATAGCTGAGTATGATTACTGGATTTCGTCAGCAGAGCATCAACGACAAAAGCTGCGTGAGATGGGGCTGGCCCAGGAGTACATCATACGGAGATTATCCGAATTAACCGGCAAATCGAATGCCGAGTTGTTGAAGCTCATGAAGACGGCTTCCAATGAGGCTTTGACTTCTGATCGGGCATATTACCGTAAACATGGGATTTTCGCTCCTGACGAGCTTTCTGAGCCGTTGCAACAGGCGTTATTCTCCGGGTACCGGACCACAAACAAGTTGTTTCAGAATTTAACCAGCACAACAGCAGATGCAGCGCAAAAGCAGTTCATCAATGCGCTGGATCAGGCTTGGATGCAGGTGCAGAGTGGAGCATTTTCCTATGAGACTGCGATTTCCAATGCGATAAAAAGTGTTGCGAAACCGGGATTGAAGATCAAATGGTCTGTATCCGGGCATGAAGATACTGTTGAGGTTGCTGTCCGGAGAGCTGTTATGACAGGTATAAACCAGACAACAGCGGATATGCGGTTGAAACTGGCAGAAGAGCTTGGTTGTGATTTGGTAGAAGTCACGGCTCATGCCGGTGCACGTCCATCACATGCAGAGTGGCAGGGACGTGTATACAGCATCTCTGGTAAATCCACGAAGT
>JAUNIY010000050.1 GCA_030523305.1 Eubacteriales bacterium | reverse complement strand
TGTGCTTTTATTCTACACTGCAATGAAGGTTTACACAATCCATGGGATACTCCCGTGAATTGTTAGCATTTAGCTGTTTTTTCGAACTTCTTGCTTCATAGTGCCTTTAACTTTTCAAAAACTTTTGCTGTTGTTCTGCAGTCAGCTAATGCCCGATGACTTTGTTCCACTTTGATATCCAGTGCAGCTGCTATGGTTTCCAGCTTATAGTTTTCTATTCGGTGTATCTTTCGACGGGCCAATGCCAATGTGTCTATGAATAGATTGCTGAAATTTTGTTGACCACATTTTTTACAGGCTTCTTGTAAAAATCCACTGTCGAAGGAGACGTTATGGCAGACAATTTTTTGCTGGCCAATAAATTTGGAAAACTGTTCCATAGTTTCTTTGAGTGGAATTCCGGTTTGCTTTCGTTCAATTTCTGTAATTCCGGTTAGCTCAATAATATGATCGGTTAAGCTTGTCTCCGAAAGAACCAACTGACAAAATTCATCTGTTATACATCCGTTTTCTATTTGAACTGCTGCAAGTTCGATGATTTCATCTTGGGTTGGAGATAAGCCGGTGGTTTCGATATCAACGACAACATATCGTTCGTTCTTTTGAGAATGGCTCTTTGCTTTTGCACGTTTTCTGATCTGCCGCTGAGCAGCTTTGCTGAAATTTGGTGGAAGCTCCGGACCATTTGTTTTTCCTGGAAGCGGACGGCGAACCAATGTGATTCCATCGAAATCCACTGGCTCCCATGTCGTGTTATGGATACGAAATGCCATTTTTTGTTCCCCTGGTGCACTGTATACCATAGTAGCTCTGCCTGTTTTTATATTTTTACAGATGCGTTCCCATAATTCCTCACGGACACGGGCGTTCACGTTGCCTACATATACACCTGTATTGATTTCCATTAGCCATTTCGATAAATCTCCGCGGACTTTTGGAGGACAATCAGTCAAAGAAATCACAATCATCTGCCTTCCCTCTCTATGGAATCATACGAAGTTGCGTTAGGAACGGTACCTTGTTTATTGTCCCAGAGGTAAATGGCTTTGGTTTCCTCTTCATCAGATATTGAATCTTCTGACAACAAATATTTGATATCCCGCACCATGCGTTCCAGAAGATGTGTCGATGACATTTCATCTCGCACGCGCCTGCGTACAGAAGCAGAAAAATCAGGGTCATCTGGTGAAGCTTGGGCTGCCATTTCAAACGCAATGGGAATCGTATATTCTGCTTTATACAGATCTGCGATATCATATACAAAGGATTTTTCATGGCCGACATGGACAAAACCAAGCCCGGGAGAACAGCCAAGTGCTGCGATGACAGCATGAGACAAGCCATATAAGCAGGCATGACCAGCAGACAATGCTTGATTGACCGGATCGCCGGATGAAAAATTCTCAGGATCATATTCCCGGCCGTTCCAAGGGACATCCCACTTTTGTGACTCCTGTCGGTAAATGCTTCGTATACGGGAGCCTTCCCGGCCGCGCAATTGTTGTAAGGTTAAGCGGGAAACATCTTCATTGGGAAACCGCATTTCATACATTTTTCGCACAACGGACAGATGTTTGCGCTGATTTGACACAAGTTCAGCTTGTTTTTGTAATAATCCGGCATGATGTGTCAATGGCCTGCCGCTGGCATAATACCGCACGCCATGCTCACCGACCCAGATGACAGTTACGCCGGCATCTCCAATCAGTTCCATTGCCCGGTGGGACACATTGGTACCTGGCCCGAGCATGAGGACAGAAATCGTGGCGGCAGGGATATGTACAATTCCCTGGTCATCGGTCATCGTAATGGCACTGTTTTCACGGTTCAGCTTACAATGCTCCAAATATATAAATGTCATACGATCTTTGATTTGCGGAAGCATTTGCAAATCAGGTTTGATCATTCCAGGGATGTCAGCCATGGCAGCTCACCAAAGTCAATAATCCCTGACCATATGCTTTTCCGCGTCCAATGCCGTGACACAGCAAATTGCGGAATGCATCTGGATCGGTTACGGTTAGAATACCTTCGTATGTGACCGAAAGCAATGTAATTTTCCGGTTTTTGGCTTTGTAAAATTGAAACCATTGGTTTTTTACAACGTCAAAATCATCTTCCTGTATGGAAAAACCATGCTTTTCCGATTGCCGCAAAAGCCAAGAACGCTGATGTGCAGGCGTTCGATGCGCATGGACAGCGCCACGAACCCCTTTGCTTTTTTCGCTGCCGTTGCTATAGGTTGGATTGGCGACCAGACGGAAATGCCATTTGCTTCCGGGCACAATGCGATGCAGTAACGCCGCATAGTCCCGTGTTTCCGGGTCGATATCATGGCAGCCGAATTGGGTTGTAATGGCTGTGCAATCCGGTTTATTTTCACTCAAGAGCATCAAATAATACCGACCCTGGAAACGGTCAATTCTCCAAAGAGCATGGGAGCGTGGTTGTGCAAAGGCTGCTTCAACAGCGCCGTGCAATAGGTTTGGATTGGTCAAGGCTTTCATGGTGCTTCGCCGTCCGGTGTCCAATTCAATTCGCGTCAGATACATCAATCACCCTCCAATTCCTGCATAGGATTATGTATTGTTTCATCTTTTGAAATCATGGTTACACGCGGGTGCGTGAAAATAGCGCGGTCTGTAAACTGCCTATGATGTGGGTCAAAGGAAACGGGAACATCCCGCTGGATAGCAAAGCTTTGCTGTCCCGGCGTGGCATCCGTTATCAGCCGCAGATTGGGGGAGGCTTTTGCTTGCCTGCTTGGTGATATCAGCCATGGTTCGCCGCGCAAAGCGTTGACAAGCTCTGTCTCGCGAATGCCCAAAACAAGTGGAAATGTTGGGGGACAGGAACGGCGGCCAAGAAACAACGGGAATACCGGATGGCGCAATGCATCGTCAAGTTGTTGCAGCAAAGAGATATCCTCACTCTCCAGGCCAACCAAAAAGATTGCATCCTCCAGATAATAACGGTAAGTCAAATACGAGGCTTTTTGTGCTTGCGCAATGTGGAAATCACGCAAAAGACTGCCTTCTTGATCCACACGGACGCCGAAACGCAATTGAGACAGCGCCTGCAATTCTTCCATTTGATCGCGACGTAACCCAAGCGCAGCAGCGACCATACCGATCACACCGCTTTTAGACGGTTCGCGTCCGGTACGGCGTGTTTCAAATTTAGAATCCACACCCCATGACTGCAAGGGGGCTGCCAGACGAAGCAATAGCGTTGCCATTACTCCACCTCTTTCACGATATTCTCAAGGGAATCCAGTAGCTCGGGCAATGTGATTGTTTCGGCAACCAGTGCCTCCAATCCATTGCCGACGGCGAATGCCTGCTCCGGTGTTGCGCCAAATTTGGCATAGATATCATTTGCATAGGACACAAGAGCTTTGATAGATGGTTTGACATAGCCTTCGGTACTGCGCACAGGCTGTTCAAACGCGCCAACCAGATTGACCGGCTGATCTGTGCGGATGGTCACATAAATCATGTCCGGGAAGGTACGGTTTGCAAATGTGTTCTGTTTTCCGGTAGGCATTGAACGGATAAACGCTTCCGCAAAACCCCGGATTGCTGCGGGAGTCTCTTGTTGCAGATGTTTCCGAAGCTCATGTACATTCAATGTCGCATAGCGGTACAAGGTGGAAGAGTTGAACTCTATGGTACCGACATGGCCGGCACCTGCATTGTCTTCCGGCATACAATCGTCTACAGCGGTAAAGTAATCATATTCATTTTGAATCTCGTGGGTAGAAATGCTGTGCGCGACTTGTGCAGTGGCATCATAGTTCAGAGATGGATCGCTGGCAACCATACGGCCAAAGAATGCCATGTCAATGGAAGGATGCTCCTTTAACGCTTCGCTGTATTTTTTCTTATCTGTTTCTCCGCCAACAGATAACTTTGCCAGAGCTTCAGCCTGTGCAGAACTCAGAAAGAACAATGCATCTGTTCCTTTCTCTGCGGATTTGATTTTCAATCCGGCATTCTTGAGCGCTTCCATAGCCAGTTTTTCTGCTTTTGTATCATCGATAGAAGAATCCAACATTTTTATGTAACTGGAGACATAGGGGACAATTTTCTTTGTGCGCTGGGCTAAGACTTCGTCTTGAAAGATATCAGCAAACATCATCCGTATCGCCCGTTTCCAGGACTGACTGGATACTCTTGCACGGGTCACGCCGCCATAACGGGCTGTTTTCGGGCTGCCGGTATCGTCACGGTTGACGCAGCTCGGTGGAACGGTCTGAATGATATGAAAATCGAGATATAACCGCTTATTCATCTGTATGTTCCTCCTCTTGTTCGATTATGTGATTGAGTACTCTGTAAAAATCCTGTCCCCAGCGCAGGCAGACATTCGATCTGTGATGGATGTCCTGGAATAAGTACAAGTCGTTTGATAACTGTGCATAATCCAATGCAATTCCCTCTGCACGGAGCAGCTGGATAATCCCGCGTAAATGATGGGATAATTCTTTGATATCGGTTGCAGTTGCTGCGATATTGAACCTGCGTATCATACGGTCTTTGTCGTCCTCGCTTGTGACAAGATGCGCTACAGAACTGCCGAAGGATTGATCTTTCTGGTGCATGGGCTGTTGTTTGGGATCGTGCCCTTGTTGATGGACGCCAAACAGCGTCAGGGAAAGATAGATGGCCCATTCGGCCCGGGATGGTGAAGTACCATTTCCCATCATCTCTTCTGGCAGCTCTTCCAACAGGATGCCCCACAATGAAGGTAGTTCGCCGGGAGCGCGACCCACGCCGCGGCGCAGTTCAGCCAGAAGGGCTTTTTGCTGCCCGGGGTTATTCATATGCAAAATAGAAGCCAGTTTTTGAGCTGTACTATTGTAAACGGATACCATCGTTACACCTCCTTTTTGATGGAATAAATTTTGTTTAGCCGTCTTTGGAAACGGTTATATGCTTCGGGTGAAGAATAATATATATCCATATCCACGTTTTTTCCTTTGTTGTTTTTCCGCTTTTCCGTCAATGATCTGCCGACAAAAGCTGCGGGATCGGCAGAAAAAACCATTTCTTTTCCCAGTTCTATGGCAATGCGGCGCGCTTGCTGTTGCCAGCCTGTGCGAGGTTCTTCTGTGTCCATTTCCGGCTTGAGACTTTCCAACCAGACACGGAATGGAAGATCGACGCGGGCATAGAATTGTGCTCTGGAATGATCCGCCTTATCACGCAGTGTATCAGCTCCTTTGCCTTCTGTGCTCATGCCGGAAGCCTTGCAAAGGCTGTCTGACAAATATCCAATCAGACTGGCAGTTTCCTCGATTTTGCTGATTTCTTCTTCTATGCAATCTCGCCATGTTTTGCCTACCTCTGTGAGAAGCTCAGCGTGAAAACTGAGGGAATCACTGAAAGAATCCTGGACGGTATGACTTGCGGAACCATCATAGCAGATCGCTGCGGTTTTAAAACGAATTACATCGTTTGAGCAAAGATCGCAGTCGGAATTTTTTTTGAGCTGTGCAATCCATCGTACAACACCTGGTTGGCGGGTCTGTTTAGACTGTTCTGCGATAGCAGAAAAATCACGCCAAAGCTGCTTTTGTGGATCGTGTAGTTTGGGCGAATAGAGTAATACGCCGGTTCCTTTCTGTTGGAACGATTTCCACAGGGTATATTGCTCAGTGAACGCATTTTCGGCGGAGAAATAGTCTCCGCTCAATAAGTGATAGCCTATCACCTTATCGTGCTCCCGCGCAAGCAGGATTCTTCTGGATTGTAAGGTGAGAAGGGCGGCTGGATGCTCGGGGGCGGGAATTTCAGATAATTCCGCAGTCCGAGGCATATCCAGTTCCCAGGCGGGGATACAGTCATCGTAATCCCAGCTTTGATCACCATCTTTCAGAAAGGTTAGGTTCAGCATCAGCGTTTCAAACAAATTTGCACCGATAGCGGCGATATAGCCCAGCCTTCCCAGCCATCCGACAGAGGCGGAAGCTGTGATACCGCGAGTCTTTTTCAGCGCGGTATCATCCCATGCGTTGAGATACAAAAGCCATCTGGCCGCTTCGGCGTAGGATAGTTCGTGTTTGGGGATTCCGTACCGAACTGGGAAGAGACGGGCTTTGTTTTCGCTTTCGAGCATATCGCCGGATAGCTTGAACGATTTATACTGTTTTGCGCGTGCTGCTTCCGGTACCTGCCAGAACGGATATTTTTCATCGAAGAGCCAGAACCGATGCTTCCATTCGTCTAAATATTGTTCGATTGGGCGCGATGGGAATTGTTTCATGTTCCATAAATCGATCCAACGGTTTATGGCGTCTTCATTCTCATCGTTTTCCAGAGCTTCTGCTTCCCCTTCGGCAGTAAATCTCGAAAATACTGTGAATAATACGGCCAATAACAGCCGCAAAACAGCAGCATCCTGTGTTGGCAATTCACCAGCCAAATCCTGATATTCATGTGCGTGAAGCAAAGCGTCTTTGAGAGATACTTCTATTGTTTCGTTGTTAGAACGTACTTTGATCCAACGTTCTTCTAAAAGATTATATTCATGATCCATTCCCATTCTCCTCTCCTACAATCTGTAATCCCCATTGCTGGCTGTAATGCAGCGTTAAACCGCATAAGCTGGCGCAATCGGTTTCATCCAGAAGCAAAAACAATTCGCCCTTTAACAGATGAGCATTTTGCCAAATAGAAACCGCGTTTGTCATTTGTTCGAGTTCATGAATTGTAGCGTCGATACTCCACGGCACGCAAAAGCGTCTGGGGAGCCGCAGCCGCTGACATGCGATGCGGCGGGCTGTTTCTTCATCCGGAACAGCATCCGTCGGGACGTAAGCGCCTTCCATTTGCCAGGGAAGGAAGCTGATGCGGCCATCGTGATGTTGCAGCATAACCAGAACATCAATGGACGGATCGCCATCCCGGACGACAGCCTCTGCTCTTGTGCTGTTTCCAACATCAGAATACAGCAAGCCTTCGATGGAACCAGGTTGGGGCGCACGCTGGTTGGGTTTGTTTCTTTTTCGCCGTTTTGGAGGCGGGAGCAGATAGGCGCCGGCTTTGGATTTCTTCTTTTTCGCGGTATTATGATATGTCTCATATGCAGTCTGATGTACATCGTCCAGCGCCTCGGTTGGTTCTGCATAAACATCCTGTACCAATTGTGGAATATCATCCGGGAGGATCATTTGTTCCGGAAGGCGTTCCAGGGTGCGCAGCAGCAGTCAGTCACCGTAGATGGACTGGGTGCCGTTGTCAAATTCCGCATCCTGCGGCTGTAGCAGAAAGCATTGGGCATCGCGCAACCTTTCCGGGCGAATGCGATTGTGACGGTGCAGGCGTCCCATTCGCTGGAGCAGTAAATCCATCGGGCAAAGTTCTGTCAGCAGCAAATCAAAGTCCAAATCCAAGGACTGCTCCAAAACCTGTGTGCCGATGACAATGCGTCCATTGCGGCGTTCCGGTGTGGAGGTTTTCCCAACATTGTGCAGCAACGCCGTTTCGCGTTCTGCACGGTCTGGCATAAGGAACTGCGAATGGAACAGATCGAGCCGAAAGGTATCTTGTGGTAATAGATCGTTCAGCTCTGCGGCCAATTTCTGTGCCGTTTTCACGGTGTTGACGATGATACCGGCGCATCCGCCATCCTGTAGCTGCGTCGATAGCAGCGCGGCGATCTCGCTGGTATGTTCTGTAAGGGTTCGGATTTGAACTGTTTTACCGGGGGCATCCCATTGAATGGCCTGTTGATGTACGTCCTTGCCATCCGTCCAGGTCAACAATGGATATGCGCGGCTTGTGCGCCAGGCATCCTGGTCAGAACGGCTTTTGCTGTTGCAATATGCATCAATCAATTTGCATCTGCGCTCTGTCGGAAGCGTTGCGGACAGAATCACGACCGGCACGCCATATGCGCCGAGCCACGACAACGTGCGTTCCAAATACTGGTTCATATATGCGTCGTAAGCATGGCATTCATCGATGATGGAAACCTTTCCCGCAAGGCCCAAGTGACGCAGCATGACATGCTTTTGTTTCAAAGAGGCCATCAGCAGCTGATCCACCGTGCCGACGACAAAATTAGCCAGCAGCGCTTTTTTTCGGCCTTCAAACCAATCATGTGCAATCAGGCCGGCGTCACCATAATCATACTCGTCGGCCTCTGCAATGGTCGCGTTTCCGGAGAACAATTCCTGATAGTCTTCATTGAGCGCGGCGTTACCATGCGCCAGCTTCATCGAATACAGGGCATAGCTTTCGTCCGCCTGCTGTTCTGCCCAGGGAAGCAACCGGCCAAAGATACCGTTGCTGGTTGCCTGTGTGGGCAGACCAAAAAATAATCCGCCGCAATGTTGTTTTGCCGCCAGGATTTCTGCTGCGGCAAGCGCGGCTTCGGTTTTTCCAACACCCATTTGCGCTTCCAAAATAAAGATACCCGGCGCGTTTGCACCGTTTACGGCATCCAACACGGCGCACTGTACGTTGTTGGGAAGGAAACCGAATCGGTTGGCGAATGCTGACTCGTCCATAAAGGGATAGCCTGCGCTCCAGGGATACGCTTCAAAACGGCTCATGGCATATGCTGCACGCTGTTCAGAGCTTTCTGCCGGAAAGCTCTCTTCTATGTCGATCAAGGGGAAGTAGTAGGGATTGCTTGCGAGCCAGTCAGCCATAATCAGCAAGCCGGTCAAAAGCATCTGGCTTTCCATGCCGGGTACGGGGATTTCATCTATGGATGCATAGCCGGCATATTCCAGCGCAATGGAAAGCCATAGATTCCACACGGTATGCCAGAGCGGTTTGGAAAGTTTAGATCCAACATAATCTTTTGGTCGAACAGAAAATTCCCGGCTTGGATCAAATGTGATATCGGACGGTTTGCCGTGATGGCTGCCGACGATTACTTCCACACCGCTGTGGATACCAAGCTCGGTCAGAATCGCTTGCCCGGCCAGCGCGTGGGAAAACGACTCTTGAAATGATATTGATTGCGATACAAGCCTCCAATTGCACAACCGATCGATGTGGCCGGGAAGATTCTGCCCGATTTTTGACTGGAACCGGACGGTCAGTTTCCCTATATCATGCACCATTCCCAAGAATTTGCAAAGCTTTTGTAATTCGGGTATAGAAAACTGCGCTGAAATGGCAGAAGCAGCACTTGCTGAAAGCCAGCTGGTGCAAAGCTGTTCCATCATGCAGGCTGTGTCTGTGCTGTGCATAGCGAAGGGAAGCCATTTTGTGCTGTCGCAATGATTGGTATCGCTTTTTCCGGCAAGTTGAAAAAATATTGTGTCAATATGCATGCTATCAATCCCCTCATGTTTGTTACAAAATGATTATACCATATGATATAACATAAGTCTGTAACATTTGAGGTATCGATGATATAAATTTATCATGCAGTCATCATATTGCAATAACAGTATGGCGCGTGCGTGAAAGCCTGCTGACCTTGGCAAAGCTTGCCGCAGGAAATTTATGTGCAGAAAATTCCCCATCGTTTGTTTTTTCTCCCGAAAGAAACGCAAAACCGTGAAACAAACTGCATGAATTGCATTTCCTCTGCATAGACATGAACCACAAAGTTATGTCAGGAGGGGAAATATGTGAAGGGACAGCCGGAAGAACGTGCAATTATGCTGGCACAGTATATGATAGAAACAGGGGCGACTGTGCGGCAGACAGCGGCAAAGTTCGGCGTGAGCAAATCGACGGTGCATAAGGATATCACAGAACGATTGTATCATTTGAATTTACCGTTATATACACAGGCGCACAAAGTGCTGATGCGCAACAAAGAAGAACGCCATATCCGCGGAGGGATGGCGACGCGCCGGAAATATCGCGGCGAGGAATAAACGGGAGCAATAAAAATACGGGAACTGGTTTGGTGTACAGTTCCCGTATACGAATGAAGCAATGATGGATTGCATTTACTTGTTGTTTTCGGTCAGTTCATGCATACAGTGGCGGCAGATGATCTTGCCCTTGAAGTTCACCACATCCTTTGCGTTTCCACAGAAAACACAGGCGGGTTCATATTTCTTCAAGATGATATGAGAGCCGTCAACGTAAATTTCCAGTGAATCCTTTACATCGATGTTCAATGTCCTGCGGAGTTCAATGGGAAGAACGATACGACCGAGTTCGTCTACCTTCCGCACAATTCCTGTTGATTTCATAGATAGTCACTTCCTCCATAACGAATGGTAATAAAATATTCAAATAACGTTAGAATGTATCGTTACAATGCTGGCGTGTATACACGGCAGCGTGAAAGGCCAGGTGAAAGAATATGATGAATTATCTGTGGGCCGGTATGATCATCCTGTCCTGTGTGACAGCGTGTATGACCGGACGGACCGCGGAATTATCAGCAGCGGTAACAGACGGCGCAGGACAGGCCGTAACGCTCTGTATCTCCCTGGCAGGGATTATGGGGCTGTGGTCTGGCGTCCTGGAATTGATGCAGGAATCAGGCCTGTCCAAACGTATCGCATCCATTCTTTGCCCTGTACTACGGTTGTTATTCCGCCGGGCCGCACAGGACAGGCAAACCATGGAGCGGATTGCAGCAAACGTCACAGCAAATCTGCTTGGGGTAAGCAACGCTGCGACGCCCATTGGGTTGCAGGCGGTAGACCGGCTGTACAGCTTGTATGACCGGAAAGGGGCACCGGATGAGGTACTGCGATTTATTATACTCAATACGACGTCAATCCAGCTGATACCGACAACTGTGGCGGCTGTGCGGGCCTCACTCGGCGCAGTGCAGCCGTTCGATATCATGCCTGCAGTATGGGGGGCTTCTATCTTCTCCGTCATCGTAGGGCTGGTCGCGGCAAAGCTGTTTGCAGGCATACGGCCAGAGGGGACGAGATGACAGAGATCCTAATACCGGTGCTGCTCGCCATCATCAGCACAGACGCGCTGCTGCACCGGGTAGATATCATGCCGACCTTGCTGCGTGGCGTACAGACGGGGTTGCAAACAGCGCTGCACATCCTGCCAACCATGATTGCAATCTTGACAGCCGTGCGCATGCTGCGGGCTTCCGGATTTATCGATTTGGCCGGACAGGCGTTGGCGCCATTGTTACAGCAAACTGGCATTCCTGTGGATTGCGCCGCATTGGTTTTGCTCAAGCCGCTCAGCGGCAGCGGTGGGCTGGCGCTCGGGCAGGAGATCATGCGGACCTGCGGCGTAGATAGCTATGCGGGCAGGGTAGCGGCAGTCATGCTGGGCGCGTCCGAAACAAGCCTGTATACAATCAGCATTTATTGCGGACATCTGGAATTGAAACAGACGCGATATGCAATTCCTGCGGCTCTTTTTGCCGATCTTGCAGCATTTATTTCTGCTGCCGCATGGGTCAGATGGTTGGGATAGTGCGAGATAGATAGACAAAAGTCCCTATTTTTTAATTATATTATGACGTAAATTTGGTAAGTTTTCAATATAAAAATGTATGATCCTGCTTCCAAAAGTAAAATTTTTGTTATCGTACAAGAAAGGAAATCGATTTGATCTGATTCATGTGAAAAATACACAATTATTTTGCCAAAACAAGGGAAAAATCGCAAAATAATGCCATTTTGCGCAAAAAAAGTGGCGGAAATTTTTGGGAAAAGGAAGAAAAAATTATAAAAAAATTGCAGATTTCAACGGCAAAATGTCTCGTATGAAACATTTTAATATTAAAAAATTTAACAAACAGACCAAAGAAACAAATTTTGGCATGTCGGGAAAGAAAAGGAAAATTCCCCGCAGCTTTTGCTGCGGGGAATAGAAGCCACTGCGTGGATTACTTGATTTTCAGTTCGCCACCGGGAACCTCCGGACCGAACGGATACTTGTAGGTAAAGAATCCGCGGCCGGTTTTCTGGCCGAGAAGACCGGCACGAACCATCTTACGGAGCAATGGATGCGGATGGTATTTTGGATCGCCGGTTTCCTCGTACATATTGGTCAAATCAGCCAAAATATCGTCCAAGCCGACAAGATCGGCGGTATGCAGCGGTCCGACTTTCATGCCGGCACCCAGCTGCATGGCGCGGTCGATATCAGAAGGGCTTGCAATGTTGTCGGCATAAATGCTGACCGCTTCGTTGATTTCCGGAATCAGGATGCGGTTGACGACAAAGCCGGCGCCTTCGTTGACCACGATGGGGCACTTGTCGCTCTGCGTGATGATGTCATGCACAGCATCTACCGCAGCGTCGTCCGTGCTGATGGTGCGCGTTACTTCAACCAGCTGCATGATATGGGCTGGGTTGAAGAAATGTACGCCCATAATGCGGGAAGCACGCTTGGGGACTGCGCGGGCAATTTCAGAAATTGGCAACGCGGAAGTGTTGGTGCCGATGATGCAGTCATCGTCTACAATGGTATCCAACTGCTTCATCAGGGCAGTTTTTGCTTCCAGTTTCTCTGTGATGCATTCCAAAACGAATGCGGAACCGGCTGCGTCGCTGACCATATTGGAAATGGTCAGTCGATCCAGAGCGGCATATTTGTCCGCTGCGGTCAGCTTGCCCTTTTCAATGCCAATGGAAAGATCGGCAATGATACGGTTCAGCGCGCTGTCGCAGTGGTCACGATTGATGTCGATCATGGTGACATCGTAGTCGGCCTTGAGGAAAACTTCGGTAATGCGGGCGCCCATCACGCCGGCACCAATGACGCTAATCTTCATAAGTATAATCGCCTCTTCTTCAAAATCACTTGATGGTCAGATCGCCGCCAGGAATTTCCTTGCCGAACGGTCCGTCATACGTAAAGAAGCCCTTGCCGGTCTTCTGGCCCAGCAGGCCAGCGCGTACCATTTTCTTCAGCAGCGGATGCGGACGGTATTTTGCGTCGCCGGACTCCCGATACAGGGTATCCATGATCGCCAGGTTGACGTCATGTCCAACCAGGTCGCCGGTGTGAAGCGGGCCGGAGCGCAGGCCAGCGCCCAGCTGCATAGCCAGGTCGATATCGGACGGGGAAGCAATGCCGTCTGCATAGATGCCGATGGCTTCGTTGATCATCGGAATCAGGATACGGTTGACAACGAAACCGGCGCCTTCGTTGACAGCAACCGGCGTCTTGCCCAGCTCCTTCATCAGATTAAAAGCAAATTCAAAGGTTTCGTCATCGGTGAGCATGGAGCGGGTAACCTCAACCAGCTTCATGATATGGGCCGGGTTGAAGAAGTGTACGCCGATTACCTTTGGCGCACGGTTCGGAACTGCGCTTGCAATTTCGGTAATGGACAGCGCAGAGGTGTTGGTGCCGATGATGCAATCCTTGTCCAGGATGGAATCCAGGTCGCGCAGCAGGTCTTCTTTCAGATCCATACGCTCCAGGATAACCTCCATGACAAATTCGGAACCTGCGGCATCCTTGCGGTCGATGGACAGAGTCAGGTTTGCCATGGCTGCGTCCATTTCCTCCTGCGTCATTTTGCCGCGCTTGACAGCGCCTGCCAGGTCGCCTTCGATACGCTTCTTACCGCCTTCGCAAAACTGTTCCTTGATATCAATCATCGTAACAGCGTGGCCAGCCTTCAGAAATACTTCTGCAATGCGGGCGCCCATATTACCTGCGCCAAATACAGTAACCTTCATGTTTCTCAATCTCCTATTCTAAACTTCACGTAGCGAATGGAATTACTTGTTCTGGAATACCTTCGGCTCACGGCTCTTGCTTACGAAATGAGCCATAGCGTACTTCTGATCTTCGGTAGCGAAGCATTCGCCGAAGCAGTTGCCTTCCAGCTTCAGCGCGGAGTTCAGATCGGTCTGCATGCCAACGTTGACAGCTTCCTTTACCAGAGCAACAGCGATCGGAGCCTGTGCAGCAATTTCCTGTGCCAGAGCCAGAGCAGCTTCCTGCAGCTCTTCTACGGTCTCGTATACATCGTTGACCAGGCCCATATCCTTTGCATCCTGTGCGGAGTAGTTGCCGCGTGCAGTGTACAGCATTTCCTTCGCCTTGCCCAGGCCTACCAGGCGAGCCAGTCTCTGGGTACCGCCGCAGCCCGGTGTGATGCCCAGGCCAACTTCAGGCTGGCCGAAGGTTGCGTTTGCAGAAGCCAGACGGATATCGCAGGACATCGCCAGCTCACAGCCGCCGCCCAGGCAGAAGCCGTTGATAGCAGCGATAACCGGACGCTTGAAGTTCTCAATCTTCCAGCATACGCGGTTGGAATCATTGCCGAATGCCTTGCCTTCTGCAACGGTCATGGTGGACATCTGAGAAATGTCGGCGCCTGCTACGAAGGACTGGACGGTCTTGCCCTTTTTGTTGACACGGGAAGAACCGGTCAGGACAACAGCATATACATCATCCATTGCTGCTACGGAATCAAATGCTTCCTCCAGCTGTGCGTACATATCGGTGCTCAGCGCGTTCATTGCCTGCATATGCTCGATGGTAACAACGGCTACATTACCCTTTTTCTCTACTTTTACGTCAGTCATTGGTAAAATCTCCTTTTATATCGATGTCACGAGGGGGAAGGAACAGCAGGGAAGTCTGCTGTTCCGTTCCCGGGAATACTGTTAAACGGTATACTGTCTTACTTGCAGAGTTCGTCGCGCTCCAGAATGATCGCTTCGCCCATACCGCCGCCGATGCACATGGTAGCCAGGCCATAGGTTGCGTCGCGCTTGATCATTTCATACAGCAGCGTGGTGGAGATACGGCAGCCTGCTGCGCCAATCGGATGGCCCAGTGCGATGGCGCCGCCGTTGACGTTTACCTTGTCCATATCGAAGCCCAGCGTGCCGTTGACAGCGCAAGCCTGTGCAGCAAATGCCTCGTTGGATTCGATCAGGTCCAGATCGTCAACCGTCAGGCCAGCGCGTGCCAGTGCCTGGCGGGTGGACTCGATCGGGCCGATGCCCATGATGGACGGGTCGCAGCCCACAGAGCCGTAGGACTTGATTTTTGCCATCGGCTTGAGGTTGTGCGCCTTGACATACTCCTCAGAAGCCAGGATCATGTATGCAGCGGCGTCGTTGATGCCGGATGCGTTGCCTGCGGTGACGGTGCCGTCCTTCTTGAATGCAGGACGGAGCTTTTGCAGCGCTTCGATGGTCGTGCCTTTGCGCGGATGCTCGTCGGTATCGAAAATGATGGTACCCTTGCGGGTCTTGATTTCAACCGGAACGATTTCATCCTTGAACTTGCCAGCTTCGATTGCAGCGACAGCCTTGGTCTGGGAAGCCAAAGCGACCTCGTCCTGCTGCTCGCGGGTGATGCCATACTGTTCTGCAACGTTTTCTGCGGTGACACCCATGTGATAGCCGTTGAAAACATCCCACAGGCCGTCGTTTACCATCAGGTCAACCATCTTGACGTCGTTCATACGTGCGCCCCAACGCGCTTGCTTCATGAAATACGGTGCGCCGGACATGGATTCGGTGCCGCCAACCAGGACAACCTGATCGTCGCCGGACTTAATCAGCTGTGCGCCCAGGCTCATGCAACGCATCGAGGAAGCGCAAACCTTGTTGACCGTGATCGACGGGGTGGTGATCGGCAGGCCAGCGCCTACGGCGATCTGACGGCCAATGTTCTGGCCCTGGCCGCCCTGCAGGACGCAGCCGGTGAGGGTCTCGTCGATGTCAGCGACATCAATGCCAGCCTGCTCGATGGCAGCCTTTGCTGCGGTGATACCCAGGGTCTGTGCGGATACGTCCTTCAGGCTCTTGCCATAGGAACCGATTGCGGTTCTTTTTGC
>JAUNIY010000221.1 GCA_030523305.1 Eubacteriales bacterium | reverse complement strand
AAACAGCTGCCTGTCGTTTGCACCCAGCATCCTCGCCGCACGTACCAACGTTTCATCTACAGATCTGACACCGTTATAGGTCGTCAGAGCTATGGTGAAAAAACATGCAAGGAAAATCAGGAAGTACTTTGACCCTTCTGCAAATCCAAACCAGATGATAGAAAGCGGAATCCATGCAATCGGCGGGATCGGACGAAGCATCTGGATAAACGGCATAAAAATTGCATCCGCGATTTTGTACCATCCCATCAAGATGCCAATCAATACGCCAAAGAAACCGCCAATGACATATGGAATGAGCATACGTCTGAGGCTGACCAGGATATGAAAAATCATCGATTTCGTGCCGATTGGCTCGACAAACGCAATCAGGAAATCCCGGATAACCGTAATGGGATCGGGCATCGTCAGGCCGAGCGTTGTGAACGTCGTAGCCAGATACCAAATGCAGAAGAAGCCCAAGATGCCAACTATGCCAAACAGCAGCCGTTTGTGTCGTTCATAAAAGCGGCCCATATTATCTCCTTCCTCCCTTCACAGCCTTTTCGCCAATTTTTTCAATGATTGCCGACAAAATAGAGCCTGTGATTGCGATAACAATCATGCCGACAATGACGATATCGAGGCGGAAAATACCGCGCGCCTGCTGAATCATAAAGCCAAGTCCCTTTGTCGAGGCCAGCAGCTCCGCTGCAACCAATGTCGTCCAAGCTGCTCCCAGCGCCACATCCAAGCCGGTAAAAATCATTGGCATCGCAGAAGGGATTGCAATCTTTGTCAGCAGCTCCCAACGGCTCGCGCCAAACGTTTGGCCTACCCAGAGATGTACAGTCTTTGTCTGCTTGATCCCGGAATAGCTGTTGACAATCATCGCAACCATAGCTGCAATGAAGATCACCAACGCCTTAGACAAGAATCCAATGCCCACCAGCGTTACCATAACGGAAGTCCATGCAACCCCTGGAATCGTGCGCACCAGATCAAACACCGGACGGACAATCATGTCAACCTTATCATTCCATGCCATAAAAATACCAAGCGGTATACCGATCAAGGCGCCCAACAAATAGCCGCTCAACGCAACCTCAAGGCTGGAAATCAAATGCGTCAGCAGGGTTGCGCCATCCGGCTTTGTCTGGTACCATTTCGTAACGAAAGTGTGCGCAACTTTCACCGGGGACGGAAGAACATTGGATCGAAATATCCCAAGCCCATCCGTTACCAGCCACCAAACAAATATAACAACCGTTACTGAAATAACGCTGATGGCTGTATATTTTGTAAACATTTTCTTCATAATTGTGCTCCTAAATCACTTATTATGCTAGAAAGGAATCATTTGCATGATTCCTTTCCCGAAAAAACAGATTATACGCGTATCGATGTCACTTGTCAGCAGCAGACTGAATCGTAATGCCCAGCGCATCCTGCAATGGATTGACATTGATTGCGACCGGCACATTCTCAATCTGATCTTCGTCAATGACTTCTATAGAGCCGAAAAATTCAGCTACCTGAATCATGGCATCTCCTGCATAGTATTCGTCTGCCTGCATATCCTCTGCGAGAATATATGGCCGCAGCTCGATTTCTTCCTTCACATCCTCTTCTGTCGCTTCCTTGCCATTGTCATTATAAAAATTCAATGTAAATTCTGCCCGCTTGTCCGGATTGTTCTGCAATTCTTCTGCGGCTTTATAGGTGGCCTGTAAGAACAATACCACGTCATCGTATCTGCTGTTTACGATATCCTTGCGTGCCAGATAACCATTATTGAATACCGTATCGGTAGCATCCTGGCAGTCCGCCACTTCTTTGAAGCCTGCATTTTCCATCATGGTACAGTAATTGACATCGGATGCGACAAACAGGTCGCCTTCTCCTGCGATAACTGCCTGTGCTGCCGCAGACTTGTCCATATTGGTGTATTCATAATCTACGCCGTTTTCCAGGCCAAACTGGCTGAAGTATGCAACCGCCGCCCACTGTTCCAGCGTGGAGGTCGGGCCAAGGATCTTCATGCCCTTTAATGTATCCGCGCTACCATACATATCAGGCTTGCCGGAAATCTCTCCCTGGTGATCAAAGATTTCAGAATCTTCACGCGCATAGATTTTGACCGTTGTAGAACCGGTATCGCTCTCTCCAATCCAATCGCATAAGCCGGAAGCCAGAGAATACACGGAAGCCAATCCGTTGGACGCAATATCTAACTGCTCTGCCGCCAGGCCTTCATTCTCCGGCGCGCCGGTCGGGAATACGATAATATTGACATCCAAACCAAGATCATCATAGTAGCCCTGTTCTTCCGCATATACAACTGGGATAGAAATCACGCTGGACTGAACACCAACATTCAGCGTTTCCCCCGATGAAGTAAAATCTCCACCCGTAGAACCAGATGCGCTTCCGGAAGAAGGATTGGAAGATGAACTGCTGCTGCCGCAGGCAGATAATCCAACTATCATCGTGCTGGCAA
>JAUNIY010000049.1 GCA_030523305.1 Eubacteriales bacterium | reverse complement strand
GTTGCAAAAAAGTGCATAAATCTCTATAATATGTACAGTTGAACAGAAATAAAAGTCGCGGTATTTCGCAGCCGCGGGAAGCGAATCCCAGCAATTTTGGATTCGCCAGGAAAGGATGATATCATAATGGTTAAACCGATTTCTAAAATTGCAGCTGCCATTGCTCCGTCTGTCACGCTCGCAATCAGTGCAAAGGCAAAGCAGATGAAGGCTGACGGCATTGATGTTGTTAGCTTTGGTGCAGGCGAACCGGATTTCAACACGCCGGAGAATGTAAAGGAAGCAGGCATCCAGGCAATTCGTGACAATAAGACCAGATATACTCCGGCAGCTGGTATTATGGAGCTGCGCCAGGCGATTTGCAAACGCATGAAGGAAGACCTAAATCTGGATTATGCGCCTAATGAGGTTGTTATCGCTTCCGGCGCGAAGCACAGCGTTTACCTTTCGATCATGGTATGTTGTGATCCGGGCGATGAGGTTGTTGTTGCGGCGCCGTACTGGCTGAGTTACGCAGAAATGATCCGCATGGCTGGCGCAATTCCGGTAGAGGTTCATGCGAAGGCTTCTGCAAACTTTAAAATTACCGCAGAACAGCTGGAAGCTGCGATTACCGATAAGACCAAGATGTTTATGCTGAACTCCCCGTCGAACCCGACCGGTATGGTTTATACCAAGGAAGAGCTGGAGGCGTTGGCCGCTGTTTGTGAAAAGCATGGCATTTATGTATTGGCTGATGATATCTATTGTAACCTCGTATACGATGGCATTTCTTACACCTCCATTGCATCGGTATCCCCGGCAATGAAGGAACAGTGCATTGTCGTCAACGGTGTTTCCAAATCGTATGCGATGACCGGCTGGCGCGTAGGCTATACGCTGTCCAATGCAACGGTAGCAAAGGCAATGGCAAGCTATGCGAGCCATTCCACCGGCGCACCGGCTACCATGGCACAGTGGGCTGCTGTGGAATCCCTGGAAGGCGAGCAGGATTCCGTTGAACAGATGCGTCAGCAATTTGAGCTGCGCCGTAACCATTTGGTTGAGCGTATGAACAAGATTGAAGGCGTTTCCTGTATCAAGCCGCAGGGTGCATTCTATGTTATGATGGACATGTCGAGCTTTGTCGGAAAGACCATGTATGGGCATGTTATTGAGAGCGATCTGGACTTTGCGGAGCTGTTTCTGGAAAAAGCATTGGTTGCTACTGTTCCGTGTACCGCTTTTGCTGCGCCGAACTTCCTTCGTTGGTCCTACGCAACCTCGATGGAAAACATCGACAAGGGCCTGGATCGGCTGGAAAAATTTATTGCAGAGGCTTGACAGTAATTCCTTTCACATAATACAATAGTTGGTATAGATATGTATCGGCGTCGGCCAAGGCGCCGGGAAAGGAATCAGTTTATGAGCAACGTATACGAAAGCCCGTTTTGTTCCCGCTATGCCAGCCCGGAGATGCTGTATGTCTTCTCGCCGGATATGAAATTTTCCACGTGGCGTCGCCTGTGGGTTTCCTTGGCTAAGGCAGAGAAGGCTCTGGGCCTGCCGATTACACAGGAACAGATCGATGAGATGGAAGCCAATATCAATAATATTGATTATGAGGTTGCCAGAAAGCGTGAAAAAGAAGTACGTCATGACGTCATGGCGCATGTATACACGTTTGGCCAGGTCGCGCCGAAGGCGGCAGGCATCATCCATCTGGGCGCGACCAGCGCTTATGTGGGGGACAATACGGACATTATCCAGATGCAGGAAGGCTTGAAAATTGTCCGCAAAAAGCTGGTCGCTGTCATCCATCGTCTGTCGGATTTTGCGCAGCAGTATAAGGACATGCCGACGTTGGGCTTTACCCATTTCCAGCCGGCGCAGCTGACTACGGTTGGTAAGCGTGCAACGCTGTGGATCAATGAGCTGTTGATGGATCTGGATGAATTGGAGTTCCGCATTGCCAACATGCGTATGCTGGGCTCGAAGGGCACCACGGGTACGCAGGCAAGCTTTATGGAGCTGTTCGATGGAGACCATGACAAGATCCGTAAGATGGAGCAGATGATTGCGGACGATTTTGGTTTCCCGGGTGTGGTTCCGGTTTCCGGTCAGACATATTCCAGAAAGATTGACGCGCAGGTCGTCGCTACATTGGGCGGAATTGCACAGTCGGCAAGCAAGTTTGCTACAGATATGCGCCTGCTGCAGCACCTCAAGGAGTTGGAAGAGCCATTTGAAGCGCATCAGATCGGTTCTTCGGCGATGCCATATAAGCGCAATCCGATGCGTTCGGAGCGTATTTGTTCGCTCGCACGTTATGTCATTGTAGATACCCTCAATCCGGCGGTTACCACTGCCACCCAGTGGTTTGAGCGTACGCTGGATGATTCGGCAAACAAGCGTATTTCTGTACCGGAAGCATTCCTTGGTATTGATGCTATTCTGAATATTATGATTAATATTTCGGAGGGTATTGTTGTCTATCCGAAGTCGATTGAAAAGCGCGTTATGAGCGAGCTGCCGTTTATGGCTACGGAAAATATTATGATGAGTGCAGTCAAACGCGGCGGAAACCGCCAGGAGCTGCATGAGCGCATCCGCCAGCATTCCATCACAGCAGGTAAGCGCGTGAAGGAAGAGGGCTTGGATAACAATATGGTTGATCTGATTGCGAATGATCCGATGTTTGGTTTGACCAAGGAAGAAATTCTGGCTGAAATGGATCCGAAGGCTTATGTTGGCCGTGCGCCGCAGCAGGTTGAGGACTTTATTGCGAACGATGTTATGCCGCGTATTGAGAAATATCTCGGCGATGATGATATTAAAGTTGAAATCAACCTGTGATGGATTGCTTTCTTTTTATGCCACAGAGTGAATGCTCTGTGGCATTTTTATATCCGATTGGATGGCAAGAGCGGATGTTTTTGCAAGAAGAGCTTTTGGGAAATTTTCAACAAAAAATGGAAAAAGACTTGACCTAAAGTTAACTTCATGAGTTACAATGCAATTATCGCCAACACGAAAAGGCGAACTTGTGGATAGCCAGGGATTATGCTGGAAATTTTTATCTGTTCCGGTATGCTTCCGGGTTAGGAAAGAAAACGGGAGGAGCGTTTCGACGATGTATCTAGAAAAAATCAACGGACCAAAGGATGTAAAGACATTGTCTTTGCAGGAATTGACTGCCCTTGCACAGGAAATGCGTGAAGCCTTGTTTCACAGATTGACAAAGACCGGAGGGCATTTTGGCCCCAATTTCGGCATGGTAGAGGCAACGATTGCCATGCATTATGTTTTTGATTCCCCAACGGATAAATTTGTATTTGATGTATCGCATCAAACCTATCCGCATAAAATGTTGACTGGAAGAGCGTATGGCTATCTGGATGAGACGAGGTTTTATGAGATTTCCGGTTATTCCAATCCGGATGAGAGCGAACATGACTTTTTCACCATTGGGCATACATCGACCTCAGTTAGCCTTGCAACTGGGCTTGCCAAGGGCCGGGATGTCACTGGAGGAAAGGAAAATATCATCGCCGTTATTGGAGATGGTTCGCTGAGCGGCGGGGAAGCGCTGGAAGGGTTGGACTTTGCTGGTGAAATGAAGTCCAATTTGATTGTTGTTGTAAACGACAATGAACAGTCCATTGCAGAAAATCACGGCGGGCTCTATAAAAATCTAAAAGAGCTTCGGGATACCAATGGTACGGCATCAAATAATCTGTTCCGAGCTATGGGATTAGACTATATTTATCAAGAGGAAGGCAATAACATTGCAAAATTGATTGAAACCTTCCAGAAGGTGAAGGATATCGATCATCCTATCGTCGTCCATATCCATACACAGAAGGGCAAAGGCTATGCATTGGCAGAGCGGAATCGTGAGGATTGGCACTGGTGTATGCCGTTTGACCGGGAAACAGGAAAACCTACCATTTCTTTTGAAGGAGAGGATTACAGTGCCCTGTCCGGCGCGTTCATTCTGAAAAAGATGAAGGAAGATTCCTCTGTTGTCTTTGTCACGGCTGCAGTTCCCGACAATGTGGGTTTCCCAAAGGAAAACAGAGAGAAGGCCGGAAAGCAATTTGTTGATGTCGGTATTGCGGAGGAACAGGCAGTAGCCATGTGTTCTGGCATTGCCAAAAATGGAGGGAAGGCCATTTTTGGAACAAATGCAACGTTCATCCAGCGTACCTATGACCAATTTTCCCAGGATGTTTGCATCAATGGTAGCCCAATTACGACAATTATCAATTATACCTCGGTTATGGGCCTGGGCGATGTCACGCATTTGGGCATCTATACGATTTCCATGCTCAGCAATATACCAGAACTGGTGTATTTGTCTCCTACTTGCAAGGAAGAATATTTGGCCATGCTGGCGTGGAGTATTGACCAGCAAGAGCATCCGGTTGTCATCAGTATCCCGGGAAATGGCGTGCATCCGGCGCGCTACCCGGTTGCAGCCGATTATAGCCAGATCAACCGATATCAAGTATGCGAACAGGGAAGCGATGTGGCAATTCTTGCCTTGGGAGATTTTTTCCAGCTCGGCGAAGAAGCTGCTGAGGAAATTATGCGTAGGACAGGGAAAAACGTGACACTGATCAATCCGCGGTTTGCGTCTGGGTTGGATGAGGATTTGTTGGAAGAGCTGAAACAGCAGCATCGGTGTATCGTAACGCTTGAGGATGGGATTCTGGACGGCGGTTTTGGCCAGCGCGTTGCTGCGTTTTATGGAAGCTCAGAAACAAAGGTGTTGAATTTTGGATTGAAGAAAGCTTTTTATGACAGATATGATGTCATGGAATTGATGAAGAAAAACCATTTGACACCGGCACAGATTGCAGAGGATGTCATCGATCTGCTTGGATAACGGTATTTCATATCTTCCAGCTGCGCATTTATGTCCAACGATACTGTTGTATTTTTTCACAGTTTTGTTTGGCGATTTTGTGTTTTTTATTGACATTTTGGACAAAATTGATTATAATAAAGACAATCAAACGGTGATAGAATAGAACAAGATCGCTGTAGCAAAAGCAAAATCCCATTGGCAGAATGGTCTGGAGGTGTTGATATGTACCCGGTTATTACGATTAGCCGTGAATTTGGAAGCGGCGGGCATTCGATTGGCGAAGCGGTTGCAAAAGAGCTGAATATTCCGCTGTATGACAGTCAGATCGTCGATCAAGTGGCAGCAGAAAGCGGCTTTTCCAAGGATGTGATTTGTGAGGACGGCGAATACACGTCTCCCTCGCAAGCGTGGTACAGCTCCAGAATGGCATACTGTGCCAATTTCCCAAGCCCACAGGATCGGATTTTTGATATGCAATGTGATGTGATTCTAAAATTTGCACATCAAGGGCCGTGCGTGATCGTGGGCCGTTGCGCCGATTATATTTTGGAAAAGGCAAATATTCCGGCGTTGCACGTGTTTATCCATGCGGATATTGAATACCGCAAAGCGCGTGTTCTGGAGCGCTATGGTGACAATAACGTTCCAATTGAAAAGCGCCTGAGGAAAAAGGACAAAGGACGTAAGGCGTATTACCGCTATTACACCGATCGGGAATGGGGCGATTCTGCAAATTATCATCTGAATCTCGATAGCGGATTTTTGGGTGAGATGGTTTGCGTCGATATCATCACTTCGGTAGCGCGCAGAATGGACAAATAGAGGTCGTGTGAAGAAGACGATGGGGGTTCTAACAAAATAGCGACAAAGGTCGGAGCGTGAGATGGTATATCTCGCCTGCTTCGGCCTTTGTTTTTGGGAAATTTGTTTTGTTGTTAATGGCATCTGCTGCGATTGCATTGGTGCTCTTTCTGAGAAGATTCCTGCTATCCATCTTTAACAACGATCCAGATGTCGTTGAAATTGGGTATATACCGTCGCGTAGGCTTTCGCAAGAATAACAAGCTTCATGACAACGAACGATTTGGAAAAACAAATATGTATGGTAAAAGCGGCCGCACATCCTTGTGCAGCCGCTTTTGTACGTGAATCATCTGCTATGCCCAAAATCGTTGTTGGCAAAGCTTATTTGCTTTTACTCTGGATATATTCGTCCATTGCAGCGGCAGCCTTCTTGCCTGCGCCCATTGCCAGGATAACGGTAGCTGCGCCGGTAACAGTATCGCCGCCGGCAAATACGCCTTCCTTGGACGTTACGCCGTTGTCGTCGGCCACAATGCAGCCCTTGCGGTTGGTATCCAGACCCGGAGTCGTGGTGCGGATCAGCGGGTTTGGAGAGGTGCCAATTGCAACGATGACAGCGTCAACGTCGAGCACGTCTGTGCTTCCCTCAATCGGGACAGGGCGGCGGCGGCCGGATTCGTCAGGCTCGCCCAGCTCCATGTTTTGGATGCGTACGCTCTTAACTTGGAAATTATCATCGCCGAGGATCTCAATCGGGTTTGCCAGAAGCTTAAAGATGATGCCCTCTTCCTTGGCGTGATGGACTTCCTCTGCACGTGCCGGAAGCTCGGCTTCAGAACGGCGGTATACAATATAAACTTCTTCTGCACCCATTCGCTTTGCACAGCGTGCAGCATCCATTGCCACATTACCGCCACCAAATACAGCGACCTTCTTTGCGTGGTAAATCGGGGTTGGGGAACCTTCCTTGTACGCTTTCATCAGGTTGACACGGGTGAGGTATTCATTTGCAGAGTACACACCGTTGTAGCCTTCGCCCGGGATGCGCATGAAGTTCGGCAGTCCGGCGCCGGAGCCAACAAAGATGGCTTCATAGCCTTCTGCAAACAGATCGTCGATGGTCTCGGTGCGGCCAACAACGAAGTTGAGGATAAATTCAACGCCTTTTGCCTTCAGCGTATCGATCTCCTTCTGTACAATCGCCTTCGGCAGACGGAATTCCGGAATACCATACATCAATACGCCGCCAGCGGTGTGCAGCACTTCAAATACAGTAACCTGATAGCCCTTGGCAACCAGGTCGCCTGCACAAGTCAGGCCAGCCGGGCCCGCGCCGACAACGGCAACCTTATGGCCGTTGGATTCCGGTACTTCAATCGGCTCGCCGGTCGGATGTGCCATAGCGTAATCCGCTGCAAAACGCTCCAGGCGACCGATTGCAACCGGTTCGCCCTTGATACCGCGGACACATTTGCTCTCGCACTGGCTTTCCTGCGGGCATACGCGGCCACAGACAGCAGGCAGAGAGCTGGTTTCCTTGATCTTTGCGTTTGCTTCCAGGAATTTACCTTCCTTGATCAGAGAAATAAAGTCCGGAATCTGTACGTTGACCGGGCAGCCGCCGATGCACGGGCGATGCTTACAGTTCAAGCAGCGTTCCGCTTCGTTTACGGCAGTCGCTTCATCATACCCCAAAGACACTTCGAGAAAATTTTTATTTCTTACATTAGGATCCTGTTCCGGGATCGGGTTCTTCACGGGAGACATGTTTGCCATCTTACTTTACCTCCATCTTGAGCAGATTGCAGTGTGCCTTGTGGGCTTCAATTGCGGCCTGTTCCTGTCCCTTGTATACGCGGGAGCGGAGCATAGCTTCGTCAAAGTCAACCAGATGGCCGTCAAAGTCCGGTCCGTCGACACATGCGAATTTGGTCTCGCCACCGACTGTCAGACGGCAACCGCCGCACATACCAGTGCCGTCGACCATGATGGAGTTCATGGAAACGATGGTCTTAATGCCATACGGCTTGGTGGTCAGACATACAAACTTCATCATAATCATCGGACCAATGGCAATGACCGCATCGTACTGATTACCGTTTTCAATCAGTTGCTTGAGCACGTCGGTAACCAAAGCCTTGTTGCCATTGGAACCGTCGTCTGTGCATATGTACAGGTTGGTGGATGCAGCGCGCATCTCCTCTTCCAAAATGATCAGGTCCTTGGTACGGAATCCTGTAATCAGATCTACTTCAGCGCCCATTTCAAACAGCTTTTTCGCCTGCGGATAGGCAATTGCGCAACCAAGTCCGCCGCCAACGACAGCGACACGCTTCAGTCCTTCGAGTTCAGAAGCACGGCCCAGCGGTCCCACAAAATCGTGCAGGCAGTCCCCTTCGTTCATCATGCCCAACTCCATTGTAGTAGCGCCGACCTCCTGGAAAATGATCGTAATCGAACCCTTTTCACGGTCATATTCGGCGACAGTCAATGGAATGCGTTCTCCTTCTTCGTTGACACGAAGGATGATGAATTGGCCTGGCTCGACCTTCTTCGCGACATACGGAGCGTCGATGACCATGAGAACGACATTCTCGCTCAGCCGGCGCTTTTTAAGAATTTGATACATGAAATATCCTCCTCTTAATTAGTAAAACATAATCGTAACAAACCAATAGAACCAACTATACCTGTTTATCATACAGCATTTGATCGCATTTCTCAATAGATTTAACAATATTTTTTGTGCAGAACCGGCAAAAAAATAGTTTGTTTTGCCTTATTTACCCGGATATATAAGATTTTGCATGATTTCTGTGCACAATTCGGGAAAGTCTTTGCGCAATGTGGGAAAACGCAGATTCTTTCTGTTTTTGGTTCTAGCAGGCGGGGCTTTTCCATAGGTTGAAACAGGACAAGGAGGTGATGCGTATTGGAAGAGCGGCTTGCGCAGGCGGCGACCTGCCTTCCGCTGGAGATACGCAGGCGGTTGGAAGCGCTGCGTCCTGCTGATCAGCGCAGCTGCGAAGAAATCCGTTTGCGCATCGGACAGCCGTTGCAGGTTAGTCGGCAGGGAAAGGAGCATATACTAGACGGATACGTGCTCAGGCCAGAGGATATCACAGACACATTTGCGCGCGCTTCGGAATATTCCATTCATACCCATGCAGACAGCTTGCGGGAGGGATATCTCACGCTGCGTGGCGGGCATCGCATAGGCGTTTGCGGGCAGATGGCTGTACAGAACGGAGAAGCGCTGTCCTTTCGCTGTATTTCGTCGCTGAACATCCGGATTGCCAGACAGCACAAGGGGGTTGCGTGCGAAGCATTGATGCGACAGCTGGAAGAAAATGGACGGCTGTACAGCACGCTCTTCCTGTCCCCTCCCGGAAGAGGCAAGACGACACTGCTGCGTGATATGGCGCGCCAGTTGTCTGATACCGGTATCCGTACTGCGTTGGCGGATGAACGTTCCGAGCTGGCAGCGTTGTATGGCGGCGTGCCGCAGTTTGACATTGGCAGACATACCGACGTGATGGATGGCTGCCCAAAAGCAGAAGCAGCGATGATGATGCTAAAAACCATGTCGCCGCAGCTGCTTGTGCTGGATGAGATTACATCGGATGCGGATTTGTATGCCGCAGAATATGCATCGCACTGCGGCGTTGCGGTGCTGGCCTCAGCACACGCCTGGGATTTGGACGATTTTCGGCTTCGGCCGCTGTATCAGCGTTTGTTGGATCGCAATATTTTTACGAAAATATTTTGTATCGAAGCTGACAGGCATGTGACACGCGTTGTATAAAACAGGAGAGGAGAAACAAAATGCTGAAAATCATCGGAATTATATTGATTATTGGTTCATTTACCGGAATCGGCGTATCGCAGCGGCAGCGGTTTCGCGGACATGTCGTTGTGCTTGGTGATATGCTTTCTACATTGGATATCATTTCCAGCGAATTGTCGTTCCATTTGACCAGCATACCGGAAATCGTGGCAAAGCTGGCGCAGGATCCGCGTCCTGCGGTCGCCAAAGCCTTTGGCACGATGCACGAAATGATTGAAAAGGATGACAGCTTATCTCTGGCATTTAAGTGGATGAAGGCATTCCGGGACTGCGGGCAGGAGATCGGCCTGAGCACGGATGACATCAGCATTTTATGTGACCTGTCTGAGTTCATCGGCAAATATGATGCGCAGGCGCAACAAAAAAGCATTGATTATGCCAAAGCGCGTCTGTCCAGGCAGCTGGAAATTGCGTCGGATGAAATGAAGAGCAAAGGAACGGTATATCGTACCTGCTGCGTTGCCGCTGGGATTTTGCTTGTGCTCGTCCTGATTTGATGAAATGCGTATGGAAGTAGATCTGATTTTTAAAATTGCCGCTGTTGGGATATTGGTTTCGGTATTGAACCAGCTTTTGATTCGTTCCGGCAGGGAAGAACAGGCAATGATGACGACGCTGGCAGGCCTGATTGTCGTGATGATGTTAATCGTACAGAAAATCAGCGAATTATTTTCGTTGATTCAAAATGTGTTTGGGTTTTAAGCGATGGCTTTGGTATTAAAACTCGCTGTAGCTGCGTTGTGTGGTGCAATGTTGTCGGCGTTCCTGCGTCCCAATGCGCCTGTGTTTGGCATTTTGACGGCGCTTGCTTGCGGATTGGTTATCTTATATGCAGTCATGGATCCGATTGGACAGGTTTTCAACGCGCTTTCCGCTTTTTTGACCGCTGCCGGTATTTCCGGTGAAATTTATCTCCCGGTCATCAAAGCAGTCGGTATTGCTATGATTGTTCACATTACATCGCAGGTGTGCCGGGACGCCGGAGAGGGTGCGATCGGAAGCCGGCTGGAGCTTGCCGGGACAATTGCAGCCATTGCAGCATGTATCCCACTGATGCGGCAGGTCTTTGCATTGCTGGAATCCATGCTGTTGTGAACGGGCGAAGGAGCGGGGAAAATGAAACAAGCGGCGGCGTTGGTTTTCTGCCTGCTGGTTTTGTGCATACCGGCGCGGGCAGAAGATATTTTTTCTGACAAGCAGGCAGCAGGGCAGGCATCAATGTGGGGCGCATTGGATGGAGACAGCCAATCGCTGTTAAACGGGATTTCTGCCGACGACAGTTTTACCGATGGTTTACTTCTCCTATTGCAGCGTACACAAGAAGAACAGAGCGGCGCGGTTCGCAGCGCCGCGGCAACCCTGATGCGGGTGGCGGTTGTTTTGATTTTGTGCAGCTGTGCCGGAAGCTTTGCCAAGACCTCGCATATTTCCCCGTTGGTGCTCAGCCTGGCAGGAGCGCTGGGCATTACGGCAGTGGTATATGAAAATCTGTCCGGATTGATCGGCCTTTGTACGCAGACAGCAGAGCAAATTCAAGTTTTCTCCAAATCCATGCTTCCCGTTATGA
This sequence comes from Eubacteriales bacterium, assembly GCA_030523305.1. Taxonomy (GTDB): domain Bacteria; phylum Bacillota; class Clostridia; order Oscillospirales; family Butyricicoccaceae; genus Butyricicoccus_A. The sequence goes on along the minus strand of JAUNIY010000049.1, from coordinate 4,747 downwards.
TGACGGCGGTGTCTTTAACTGGCGCACCGGCGACGGCAGCTGTGGTATACAGCGGCACGATGTTCGCACTGGATCTATGTATTTCTTTGATAACCGGTGTATTTATTCCGGCAGTTTCTGCATATGTTGCTATGATTACGGTCAATACTGCCATTGGAAATGATATGCTTGCCCATCTGGCAGCGTTTCTGAAATGGCTGATTACCGGCTCGCTCAAGCTGCTGCTGACACTGTTTTTCTTTTATATTACCATTTCCGGCTCTGTGAGCCATGGGCTAGATTCCAGTGCAGTGAAGGCGACGAAGTTTGCCCTTTCGGGTTCCGTTCCGGTGGTGGGCAGCATTTTGTCCGGCGCGACCGACGCGGTGTTGTCCGGTGCGGTTGTGTTGAAAAATTCGCTCGGCATTTTCGGTATGCTGTGCGTTGCGGCAATCTGCCTGGTTCCATTTTTGCGTGTCGGGATCAGTTACCTGATTTTCAAAGCCGGTACCGCGCTGCTGTCGCCGGTGTGTCCGCCGCAGCTGAGTAAGCTGCTGGACGGGATAACCGGCAGTATCGGGCTCATTCTTGGTATGCTTGGCAGTTGTTCGGCGCTGTTGTTTTTTGAATTGGTTTATTCGGTGGTGATGACGACATGATTGCGCTGCTTCGACAGATCATCCTTTGCGTCACGGCGGCATCCCTATTCTGTGCGGTTGTGCTGTCATTGGTTCCGGATAGCGCGCTGAAAGAGGTCATACGCATGGGGACCGGATTGGTCTTGTTGCTTTCGCTGGTCATCCCATTGCGCCAGAGCCTGCCAAAGGTTTTGACCGATTCCCTGCCGCAACTCACCGCTCCGGCACAGGAGGACACGGAACAGATCTACCAGCAAGCGGTTTTGGAACAGGTGCAGGTGCAGGCAGCGCAATATGCGGCACAGCAGGCTGAAACGCTGGGAATCCAGTGTACGGTTTCTGTTGTTGCAGCAGCAGGGGAAGATGGAGAGATTGTGATCCAGTCTATCGGGATTGTGACCGATTCACCGGTATCGGCGCAGAAATGTACGGAACTGCGGGCAAAGCTGTCGAACGATCTTGGTATAACAGACGACTGTATCGATATAATGTAAGAGGGGAAAGCATGAAAATCTGGCAAAATAAGCTGGCGTTTCTCTGGGAGAAATATAAATATTTTGCAGCTGTAATCGTTGTCGGTATCCTGCTGCTGTTGTCTGCAAAGCTGCCTAGCCAAGAACAGGACACGGAAGAGACGGCTGTGCAAAGCAGCTCCTCGTTCGACCTGGAGGCGTTTCAGCAGACAGTTGCGGAGAGCCTTTCCAAAATTGATGGCGCCGGGCGGGTGGAGGTTTTGCTTTCGCTGGAATCCGGTGAGGAAGCGGTATATGCCTCTGATGTAAGCCAGTCCAGCCAGTCGACCGGCGGGAGCACGGACAGCACCAGCGAAACCTATCAGAGCACGATGTCGATCCTGTCGGATGGGAGCTATGGCGAGACGCCGGTACTCATCAAAAGCAACTATCCAACCTTCCGCGGCGCCGTGATATTGTGTGAAGGGGCACAGAGTGATACGGTACGGCTGCAAATTGTGCAGGCAGTTTCCGCGCTCTGCGGCATTTCAAGCGATCATATTTCCATCTCGAAATTAAATCAATAGGAGGGACGACTATGGTATCCATACGAAAACGTGGCGCTGTTTACGGTGTCATTGGTCTCATGCTGTGTGTGGCCGTGTACCTAAACTGGAGCTATTTTCAGGCGCCGGACGAATTGACGGTAGCCAATCAGGCGATGGAAGAAGACAATGATGCAAGCAGTGTATATGGAGAAGTCACTGCCGTTGACAGCGCAGATGCCAAAGCGGGCGGTTCTGAGGAAGCAGCTGCATCGGATAGTGATTATTTTGCGCAGGCGCGGCTGACCCGCCAGACGGCGCGGGATGAAGCATTGACCATGCTGCGGGAAACGGTATCCAGCGAGGATTCCACAGAGGACGCGAAAGCGGAGGCCAGCCAGGAAATCACAGTGATTGCCGGTTATACAGTCAAAGAAGAACGGTTGGAAAGCCAGCTGAAGGCGAAGGGTTATGCTGACGCAGTTGTATATATTTCAGATGATACCATCAGTGTGGTTGTAGCGTCGCCGGACGGCGGCTTGACCTCAGCGGATGCCGCTTCCATTTCAGAAATGGTGACGTCGGAAACCGGCGCAAAACCGTCTGCATTGCGGATCAGCGAGGCAAAATCGTGAGCTTTTTTTAATTTATTATTTTCAAATGTGATCCGGTATGGTATAATCATTCCATAAGGAGTGTGATACCTATGGCAGACAGCAGGGAATACTGGACGTCCGAAAGCGATCAGGGCAGCGTCCGCATTTCCGAGGACGTCATTGCGTCCATCGCCGCGATTGCAGCATCTGAGACAGAGGGCGTAGGAAACCTCTATTCCGGCATTGGGACCAATGTTGCAGAATTTCTTGGCAAGAAGAGCCTGGCAAAAGGCGTGAAGGTCGTTTTCCATGGCGATTTGGTAGAAGTGGAAGTCAGCCTTCTGGCACGGTATGGCTATAATATTTGCGAGGTCAGTAAGAACGTGCAGAGCGCAGTCCGTTCCTCAATCCAGTCGATGACCGGCATGCGCACATCGGCCATCAACATCAATGTTGGCGGCGTTTCCTTTGAAACCGCGCTTACTGTTCCGGCTGATACGGTTCAGTAATTGCAAAAGCAGGCAAAATAAACCCTGGCTGTGATGTCAAGGGTTTATTTTTTTTCGGATCTGTTGTATAATAAAGCGAATGATATCATAGCTGTATTATTGCATACGGAGGTACAACCTGTGGGAAGAAAAGAAGCGAGAGAAATTGCGCTGCATTTGATATTTGAACTGAGCTTTAAGCAGTTTGACGACGAAGATCTGTTGTCTGACCGGCTGGAACAGTCTGTGATGGAATCGCTGGCGGGCGATGTGGCGTTATATGCCGGGGAACTGCCGGAACAGCAGAAGACATATATTCGTGATACCGTGTTGGGTGTTTGTACGCACTATGTGGAATTGGATGCCATCGTGGAAGCGCATTCCACCAATTGGAAGACCAACCGCTTGACGCATATGACCATGTCGCTGCTGCGCTTGGCGTTATATGAAATGCAGTATGCAGACGATGTCCCTGTCGGTACGGCGATTGACGAAGCAGTTGAGCTGGCAAAGAAATACGAATCCAAGGAAGCTTCTTCCTATATCAATGGCATATTGGGCGCTGTTGCGCGCGAAAAGGCAGAATAATGTCTGGCTTTTTTGGTATCGATACATCCAATTACCGCACCTCGGCCGCTGTGTTTGACAGTGAAACGCTCGTGTGGCACAATTCCGGGCGTTTGTTGGAGGTGCCGGAGGGAAGAATCGGATTGCGCCAAAGCGACGCCCTGTTTCAGCATGTTCTGCATCTTCCGGAGCGGATTGCGGAGCTGGAACCCGGCTTTGGCAGGCAGATTAAAGCAGTGGCAGCGAGCACGCGCCCAAGGGCCGTCGAAGGCTCATATATGCCGTGTTTTCTGGCGGGAGCGGGTCAGGCGCAGAGTATGGCGCATGCGCTGGATATCCCATTTTATGCTGTTTCGCACCAGCAGGGGCATTTGGCGGCAGCGGCATTGTCTGCGGGCGCATTGGAGCTTTTGCGACAGCCGTTTCTCGCCTGGCATCTTTCTGGAGGAACCACCGAATTGCTGCATGTCAGACCGGTAGGCCGCCTGTTTGAGGCGGAAATTATCGGCGGAACAGAAGATCTTGCGGCAGGCCAGCTGATCGACCGGGCAGGCCGGCTGCTGTCATTGCCGTTTCCAGCAGGCGCGTCTCTTGAAACGCTGGCAGATGCCTGCACCGCACCGGAAAAGCCGTTTCAGCCGAAAGTGACAGACGCATACTTCTCGCTGTCCGGTGCGCAAAATAAAATCGAACAGCTGCACCGCAAAGGCGCAGGACGTGAAACCGTCGCGCGGTATACAATGGATATTGTTTCGGTTGCGGTCATGCGTGCAACCGAACAGGCGGTACAAAAGACCGGCTTGCCGGTGCTGTGCGCGGGCGGCGTCATGTCCAATCGTTTGCTCCAACAGCGCATGAAGGATGCATTTGGCGCGTGGTTTGCAGAACCGATGTTATCGGGAGACAATGCGGTTGGCGTAGCTGTGCTGGCGGCGATGTTAAATGGTGAATTATGATGAGAGAACAGGCTGTTTATACCGTAACGCAGGTAAACCATGCGATCAAGTGTATGCTGGAAGAGCACGAAGCGTTTCGCAACCTGTATGTACAGGGGGAAATTTCCAATTATAAGGCGCATTCCTCTGGACACAAATATTTTACGTTAAAAGATAAGGATGGCGTATTATCTGCCGTTATGTTTCGTTCGGATGCGTCGCGCCTGCGTTTCCGGCCGGAGAATGGCATGAAGGTGATCGCGCGCGGTCGCATCAGCGTATATCCTAAGTATGGGCAATATCAGATGTATGTAGCTGATATGATGCCGGATGGAATTGGCGCGCTGACCATAGCGCTGGAACAGCTGAAGCAGCGTTTGTATGAAGAGGGCTTGTTTGATGAGGCGCACAAAAAACCGCTTCCGCGCCTGCCGCAGAACATTGCTATCGTGACATCGCCAACCGGCGCTGCCGTGCGCGACATGCTGCGGATCTTGAAACGCCGATATCCAATTGCACAGGTGCAGATTTATCCGGTCCTTGTACA
>JAUNIY010000220.1 GCA_030523305.1 Eubacteriales bacterium | reverse complement strand
GAATTAGCTACTGGCGATACAATTCACGCTGCAAAGATATTCCCGCTTGAAAAGGTTGCTGCCCTTTTGCAATGGATGCTCTTCCAATGCGAAATATGTTTTTATCAATACCAGCTCAATGCTGGTAAGGACTATTCTTGGACTCAGTACATTGATGAACTTGCCGCAGACAGGAAAATGTGGGATACAGTCATTGATGCTTTCCGGGATGCGCTCACGAGACTTGATTTTAAGCCAGCATGGGAACTCGATAATTTGGAAGAATTAGTCCAGCAGCACAAAAATGCTACCCTGTCACTGGAGGATAATGAAACCTTGGTTCAGAGGATTAACACTATTCTTGGCCGCTTTGAAGCGGAAACAGATATTGACAAAGTAACAGCTTTCCGGGCCGTTTGGGATTACATGAAGAAGCAGGATAAGGATAAGCTTTCTCTTGAACGCATGGCTGCTTGCTTAGAATCCTTGTTGGAGAAAAAATTGAATGGTGAAAATGCCGAATGATAAATACAGGCATAGAAGGGAGTGCTTATGACAGACGCACAGCAAAGAGCAGCTGCTAAACAGTTTGCGGCTGATTGGAAAAACAGAGGTTATGAAAAAGGCGAAAGCCAGCCGTTCTGGTTGTCGCTCTTACAAAAAGTATATGGCATTGAGGAACCGGAAAAATATATCACTTTTGAGGATCAGGTTCACCTTGACCATACCAGCTTTATCGACGGTTCAATTCCCACTACTCATGTGCTGATTGAACAGAAGGGCCTTGGCAAAGACCTGAATAAACCTATCCGACAATCGGATGGTTCTCTTCTTACGCCTTTCCAGCAGGCCAAGCGCTATGCGGCAGAGCTGCCCTATTCCATGCGACCTCGATGGATTGTTACCTGCAATTTTGCGGAATTTCATATTTATGACATGGAGCAACCCTCCGGCGAGGCCGAGGTAGTTCTGCTGGAGAACTTAGGCACGGAATATTATCGGCTACAGTTTTTGGTGGATACCGGAGATAGCCATATCCAAAAGGAAATGGAAATCTCCCTGCAGGCCGGTGATCTTGTCGGTGCAATCTATGATGCGGTCTTAAAGCAGTACAAAAATCCCGACGATCCAGAAACGCTCCGCAGCTTGAATAAGCTGTGTGTCCGTCTGGTATTCTGCCTTTATGCAGAAGATGCCGGGATATTTGGCGGGCATGGAAAATTCCATCACTACCTCAAAGGCGTAGCCGATAAGGATGTCCGTGATGTCCGCCGTGCGCTTATTGACCTGTTCAAAGTGCTGGACACCAAGCTGGAAGATCGTGATCCGTATATGGATGAGGAGCTGGCGTCCTTCCCATATGTCAACGGTGGCCTGTTTGCCGATGAAAATATCATCATTCCACGGCTGGATGCGAACATCGTTGACCTTATTTTGCAGAAGGCCAGCGAAGAATTTGACTGGAGCGCCATCAGCCCTACAATCTTTGGTGCCGTGTTTGAATCCACCCTGAATCCTGAAACGCGCCGTTCTGGTGGTATGCACTATACCAGCATAGAGAACATCCATAAGGTGATCGATCCCCTGTTTTTGGATGACCTTGAGGAAGAGCTGGCGGCAATCAAGGAAATCACAGTGGACAGAACCAAGGACAAAAAGCTGCGAGATTTTCAAAAGAAGCTGTCACAGCTGATTTTCTTCGATCCCGCCTGTGGCTCCGGCAATTTCTTAACTGAAACCTATATTTCCCTGCGCCGGATTGAAAATGAGGTTTTGAACATCCTGCAGCGTGGCCAGATCGTGTTTGGTACGGAAGGGTGGAACCCAATCCAAGTATCGATCAGCCAGTTTTACGGGATTGAAATAAATGATTTTGCTGTTACAGTAGCAAAAACCGCGCTTTGGATCGCAGAAAGCCAGATGATGAAGGAAACCGAGGATGTCGTACATATGTCTCTGGATTTCCTTCCGCTGAAAACCTATGCCAATATTACGGAGGGCAATGCGCTGCGGGTGGATTGGGAAACTGTGGTTCCGAAGTACAAATTAAGCTACATCATGGGCAATCCGCCGTTTGTGGGTTATTCTCTGCAAAGCAAGACACAGAAAGAGGATATACTTTCTGTCTATGTTGACGAAAAAGGTAAGCCATATAAAACAGCAGGAAAGATCGACTATGTTTCAGGCTGGTATTTCAAGGCGGCTGAGATGATGAAGGGAACGGCTATACGGAGCGCTTTTGTATCCACCAACTCCATTACACAGGGAGAGCAGGTGGCGGGAGTCTGGAAACCACTTTATGACCGATTTGGTATTCATATCGACTTTGCGCACCGCACTTTCCGCTGGGACAGCGAGGCCAGTTTGAAGGCCCACGTACATTGTGTAATTGTTGGCTTTAGCATTGCGCCGAATAGAAAGCTCAAGCAGCTTTACACAGCGGAAAGGGTTCAGTATGTTGATAATATCAATGCTTATCTGGTAAATGCTGAAACCGTATTCATTGAAGC
>JAUNIY010000219.1 GCA_030523305.1 Eubacteriales bacterium | reverse complement strand
CGAAGACTCGTTGGCACAGGTTATGCCGGGTGCAGAATCCGAGCAGATCGATGTAGCGGAAGGCACGACGGTTACCACGAACACCAAGAACGCTACGGCAATCGAGATCCTGTCCGCATATAAGATGACCAAGGACGGCGCAGACGCAGGCTACTGCGTAGAGGTCGGCCCGAGCGGCTTCGGCGGAACGGTAGACACCATGGTCGGCATCGATGCCGACGGCAATGTCACTGGCATTTCGGTCATTTCCGCTTCTTCGGAAACACCGGGCCTGGGCGCAAACTGCACCTCGGAAGATTTCCAGAGCCAATTTGCTGGCATGGTAGGCGAGGAAGTCGCGGTTGAAAAGGACGGCGGCGCAGTCGCTGCGATCACTGGCGCGACCATCACGTCCCGCTGCGTATCCGAAGGCGTTGTCGCGGCTGCCATGTTCGCCGCAGAACAGGGTTAAAGGAGGTCCCGTATCATGAGTTTTGGAAAAAGTCTGAAAGAGGGTCTGATCACGGATAACCCGACGCTGGTCCAGCTGATCGGTCTTTGCCCGACCCTTGCAACCACAACTTCTATCACAAACGGTATCGGTATGGGCCTTTCCGCAACTGCCGTACTGATTTGTTCCAACATTGTTATTTCCCTGCTGCGTAAGATCATCCCGAACAAGGTGCGTATCGCAGCGTATATCACCGTTATCGCAGGCTTCGTAACCATGGTCGATCTGCTGCTTCAGGCGTATATTCCGTCGCTGTCAGCGTCCCTTGGTACGTTCATCCCGCTGATCGTAGTTAACTGCATCATCCTCGGCCGCGCCGAGGCGTTTGCTTCCAAAAATTCCGTCGGGAAATCGGCGGTCGACGGTATCTGCATGGGCCTGGGTTTCACATTTGCCCTGGTTTGCATGTCGATTGTCCGTGAGCTGCTGGGCGCTGGCACCATCGGCGGCGGCGCGATCACCGTATTCTCGCAGCCGGCTACCATCATGATCCTGCCGGCGGGCGCTTTCCTGACCCTCGGCTGCATCATCGCAATTATGCAGAAGCTGCTGAAGAAAGGAGAGTAATCCACAATGCTGACATCTATTTTATCGATTTCTCTCGGCGCAATCCTGATTAACAACTTCATCATGTCCCAGTTCCTTGGCTGCTGCCCGTTCTTCGGCGTATCCAAGAAGATCGACACCGCGCTGGGCATGGGCATGGCGGTAACCTTTGTTATGGGCCTTGCGTCCGCTGTAACCTGGCTGATTAACACCTTCGTTTTGATGCCGCTGGGTCTGGGCTTTATGCAGACGGTAGCCTTTATCCTTGTCATTGCAACGCTCGTACAGTTCGTTGAAATGTTCATGATGAAGTCCCTGCCGGCCCTGTACCAGGCGCTCGGCGTATTCCTCCCGCTGATTACAACCAACTGTGCGGTTCTGGGCGTATCCCTGCAGAACATCCAGAACGGCTACAACTTCATTGAGTCCATTGTATACGGCATCACCGGTGGCCTGGGCTTTACGCTGGCTATCGTGCTGTTCGCTTCCATCCGTGAGCGCCTGGATGCATCCGCTGAATGCCCGAAGTGCTTTGAGGGCGTCCCGCTTGCGCTGATTTCCGCTTCTCTGATGGCAATGGCATTCCTGGGCTTCAGCGGCATGAAGATCTGGTAATCCCGACTGTCAAAGAATAGGAGTGAATAACTGATGAATACGATTATTTTTGCAGTGCTGGTTCTGGGCGTCATGGGTTTGCTGTTCGGCCTGATCCTTGCATTCGCATCCAAGATCTTTGCGGTCGAGGTTGACGAGCGTATCCCTGCGGTGCAGGAGTGCCTGCCGGGCGCAAACTGCGGCGGCTGCGGCTATCCGGGCTGTAACGGCCTGGCGACTGCAATCGTCGAAGGAAAGGCGCCGGTCAACGGCTGCCCGGTCGGCGGTGCGGCTGCTGCTGCCAAGATCGCGGCTGTTCTCGGCGTAGAAGTGACCGAGAGCGAAAAGATGATTGCACATGTACATTGTTCCGGCGATTGCGACACAGCAAAGAACCGTGCGAACTATGAAGGCATTGAGGACTGCCTCGGTGCAATACGCGTAGCCAATGGCTATAAGGAGTGCGCATTTGCTTGCCTGGGCTTGGGCACCTGTGAAAAGGCCTGCCCGTTTGGCGCAATCCACGTTGTCAACGGCGTGGCGCAGGTGGATGCGGAAAAATGTACCGCATGCTCCAAGTGCGTCTCCGCATGCCCGAAGCACATTATCAGTCTTGTGCCGGCTGCCAACCCGATCCGCATCGACTGCTCTTCCAAGGCGAAGGGCAAGGAGGTCATGGATGCATGTACCGCTGGCTGTATCGGCTGCGGCCTGTGTGAGAAGACCTGTAAGTTTGATGCCATTCATATGGAAGGCAACCTGCCGGTCATCGACTACGACAAGTGTAAGAAGTGCCAGATGTGTGCAAAGGCATGCCCGCGCCACATCATTGAGCCGTGGAACACTGCGGAAAAGGTAAAAGAATTGCAGGAGATCAA
>JAUNIY010000218.1 GCA_030523305.1 Eubacteriales bacterium | reverse complement strand
TTCTTCACAGGCTGATGCAAATAAATGATCCAGCTGTGCTTCATCTGTAATATTGTTCAGAAAATAGCTGACTGCCTCCTGATAAAAAATGATATTTTTATCCTGTTCCAGCAAGTTTTGAAACTTCGTGGGATCTTCCTGATCCGCACAGTCCATCAGCCCGGTATGATGACCGTAAATACACAGGACAATGATCTGCGCTGTTCTTTGCTGTATCGGATTTCCATTGAAAAACCAACGATCATATGCATAAATTGCCCCTGTCGGTGCATGTTTATGATGCTTGATATGCTTCGGCAATGGTTCCGCATCATCGTGCTCTGCCTGCCAACGCAGATACATTTGAAAGGCATTCGTTCCTTTTCCCATGTCATGCAGCAGGCCAATCAGCTCTGCCATGGCAGAAACGCCAATCGATTCAGAAAAGCGTCTGCACAAACTGCTGACGTGTTCCAAATGTTCTTTTAAGCTCTGCTCTTCCCCTGATTTGCAAATATGTGCTATCATCCTCTCCCCTCCTAGTGAGTGTTGTATCTACTGTTTTAACATATCATCTCAATTTCATTATATCCGTTAAAATATCACTTTTCAATCATATTGCAGCAAAAATACAAAATCCTGACAGAGATACTGCTTCTCAATCAAACTGGCACATTTTTCCTGCATGATATCCCTATGCCGTATGAAGTTTTCTCTTATCCATTACAGCCTTCTCACTCTATCCAGCCGAACTCATGGTTGCTAACATAACTTTTATTGCATATAATGCAGTTGTCGATATCACTATGCGTGTTATAATGTATTGCTTATAATATTATGGATGGTATATGCGTTTACCGGTCTATATACATGCATTGTTACTGGTTTTGCCGGACTTTCCGCAGTTGTGCTGCACCCTTATTGGTGAGTGTTTGCGGATTGGTCAGCTATGATATGGTCATTTTGGAACCTTTATAGGTTAAAATACCCTTGAGAAGTGTATTGAAACCCTTGGTCGCTGTGGAGCTGCAACTCCGCAGCGCCCCTCTTTTTCTCCTGCTTCCAAGCCATGCGGATCGTATCCAGCACCAGATTGACGGTCTGCTCCTTACTTAATCCGAAATGATCTGCTATTTCCTGTCTCGTTTTTCCGCTCTCTCGCATGACTAAGATTTCTTCCTCCAGAACCTTGATATGTGTGTATTTTCGCTTTGGCATGCGAATACCCCCTGCATAGGTTTATTTTCCTACATCAGAGTGCTTTTGTCTATTGTCTGTTTTTACTGGTTCAGTTCAATAGCTGGGGGGACATTTGTCCACCAGAGATTAGAGTATAGAGAATGTGATAGCACACACGCCTATTGCCGTTACAAAAATGTTTTTCTTCGTGACAAGGAATTAACAGAACTACAAACCGAGCTGCCGACCTTATGGCAGAATTGCATTGACCGGTTATCCGAGTATATGGCGTCTACCGGCAAACAATATCTGAGCCATGCCTCCACAATCCAGCGCTGAGCTGCCGAAGACAAAAAGAAAGCTGCGCCACAGGGCCGGAACTGGGATTACAGCGTACAGAAGGGAGAAACCGTATGATTGAGATTACCGCAGAGATCAGAGCTATCATTGACCGCGCCGCCGCAGACCTGACACTGGCAGAAGACGAATATATAGACCCATCTGACGGGCTTATCCACTGTAAACATTGCGGCGGGAACCGCGAGACTGTTGTTCCCTGTTTCGGGAAATCCGGCTACTTCATCCCCCGCTGTGTCTGCCCCTGTCAGGCGGAGACGGAACGGCGGCGCAAAGAGGCAGAGGAACAGCGGAACCTCATGGAAAGCATTAAGCGCCGAAAAGCGCAGGGGCTTCAAGACCGCTATCTGTATGACTACACCTTTGCTAATGACAACGGGCAGAATCCGCTGATGAAGAAAGCCCGCGCCTATGTAGACAACTGGAAAGACGCGTACCGGGATAATACCGGGCTTCTCCTGTTTGGGGATGTGGGAACGGGAAAATCCTTTTTCGCCGGTTGCATCGCCAACGCCCTACTTGACCGGAACATTCCGGTGCTGATGACAAACTTTCCCTCTATCCTGAACCGGCTGACCGATATGTTTTCCAAGGACAGGTCGGAGTTTATCGCCAGTCTGGGAATGTATGACCTGTTGATTATTGACGATCTGGATGTGGACCGGAATACCGAGTACGCGATGGAGCAGATGTTCCATGTGGTCGACTGCCGCTACCGCAGCCGCAAGCCCACGATTATCACAACAAACCTGAAACTGGACGCAATCAAGAATCCGCCCGATCTGGCCCATGCGCGAATCTATGCCCGCATACTGGAACGGTGCGCCCCGATTCTCTTTGACGGGAAGAACTTCCGGGAGGAAAACGCCGAGGCCATCAAAGCTGCGGCAAAGGGGATTGTATCCCCAAAAGGACGCGCCTGCGCTGGTAAAGAAGATCGGAAAGGGAGTATCCCATGGATTGTGTAAACCTTCATTGCAGTGTAGAATAAAAGCACA
>JAUNIY010000005.1 GCA_030523305.1 Eubacteriales bacterium | reverse complement strand
TCGGCAGGCCGCACTGATAAATCTTCAGATCCGGACCTACGACGATTACGGAACGTCCGGAATAGTCAACGCGCTTGCCGAGCAGGTTCTGACGGAAACGTCCCTGCTTGCCCTTGAGCATATCGGAGAGCGACTTGAGCGGGCGGTTGTTCGGACCGGTTACCGGACGGCCGCGGCGGCCGTTGTCGATGAGCGCGTCAACTGCTTCCTGCAGCATACGCTTCTCGTTGCGCACGATGATATCCGGCGCGCCCAGCTCCAGCAGACGCTTGAGGCGGTTGTTTCTGTTGATGACGCGGCGGTACAGATCGTTCAGATCGGACGTTGCAAAGCGTCCGCCGTCCAGCTGTACCATCGGTCGGATCTCCGGCGGGATGACCGGCACAACATCCATAATCATCCATTCCGGGCGGTTACCGGACTGGCGGAAGGCTTCGACAACCTCCAGGCGCTTGATGATGCGCACACGCTTCTGGCCGGTTGCATTTTTCAGCTCCGCCTTCAGCTCTTTGCTCAGCTGCTCCAGATCCAGCTCTTTGAGCAGCTTCTGGATGGCCTCTGCACCCATCATTGCCTCAAAGTCATCCTCAAATTTCTCACGCATGTCGCGGTACTCGCGTTCGGTCAGAATTTGCTTCTGGATCAGTCCGGTGCCTTCGCCCGGATCAGTGACGATATAGGCTGCAAAATACAGTACCTTTTCCAGCAGACGCGGGGACATATCCAGGATCAGGCCCATACGGGATGGGATACCCTTAAAATACCAGATATGGGAAACCGGGGCTGCCAGCTCAATATGACCCATGCGCTCACGGCGCACCTTGGATTTGGTTACTTCTACGCCGCAGCGCTCACAAATTTTGCCCTTGTAACGAACTTTTTTGTAGCGTCCGCAGTGGCATTCCCAGTCCTTTTGCGGTCCAAAGATGCGTTCGCAGAACAAGCCGTCGCGCTCCGGCTTCAGTGTCCGGTAGTTGATGGTTTCCGGCTTCTTGACCTCGCCGTAAGACCACTCACGAATAAGATCCGGCGAAGCAAGGCCGATTTTGATTGCATTAAACGTGTTATATCCCATGCTTACTCCTCCATCTCGCCGTCATCGAAATCATCAGCGTCATCGCCGTCGAACAGATCGTCAGCTTCCATGGATTCTTCCTCCATCAGCGGATGGTCGCCGTCCTCTGCATCGGAAACGCCGAAGCCAGCCGCTTCAAATTCCTCTGCCGTTGCATTCGAGCGGTTTTCACGCTCTACCTGGTTGAAGTTGGTCGTCTCATCATCGTCATCGGACAGGATGATTTCCTCGCCCGCTTCATCCAACACGCGGATATCCAAGCACAGCGACTGCAATTCCTTAATCAAGACCTTGAAGGATTCCGGAATACCGGCCGACGGGATATTATGGCCCTTGACGATGGCCTCATAGGTCTTGACACGGCCGACAATGTCATCCGACTTGACGGTCAGGATCTCCTGCAGCGTATATGCCGCGCCATATGCTTCCAGCGCCCAAACTTCCATTTCGCCGAAACGCTGGCCGCCGAACTGCGCCTTGCCGCCCAGCGGCTGCTGGGTAACCAACGAGTACGGGCCAGTGGAACGCGCATGGATCTTATCATCGACCAGATGGTGCAGCTTCAGGTAGTACATATAGCCGACGGTGACTTCGTTGTCAAATTTTTCACCGGTACGTCCGTCATACAGGACAGATTTACCGTTCGGGTTCTTGCCTGCCGCCTTGAGTGCATCCGCAATATCCTGCTCGTTCGCGCCATCGAATACCGGTGTTGCGATTTTCCAGCCCATGCTCATGGCAGCATAGCCCAGATGGACCTCCAGAACCTGGCCGATGTTCATACGGGACGGTACGCCCAGCGGGTTCAGCACGATATCCAGCGGCGTGCCATCCTCCAGGAACGGCATATCCTCCTGCGGCAGGATACGGGAAACGACACCCTTGTTGCCATGGCGGCCTGCCATCTTATCGCCGACGGAAATCTTACGCTTTTGAGCGATATAAACACGAACTGTCATGTTGACGCCAGGAGACATATCGTCGCCGGCCTCGCGGGTAAATACCTTGACATCGACAACGATGCCCACCTCGCCGTGCGGCGCGCGCAGGGAGGTGTCGCGTACTTCACGCGCCTTTTCGCCAAAGATGGCGCGCAGCAGGCGCTCTTCTGCGGTCAGCTCGGTCTCGCCCTTCGGGGTAACCTTGCCGACCAGGATATCACCGGAATGCACTTCGGCGCCAATGCGGATGATACCGCGCTCGTCCAGATCGCGTAGCGCGTCCTCGCCGACATTCGGGATATCACGGGTAATTTCTTCCGGCCCCAGTTTGGTATCGCGGGATTCGGATTCGTATTCTTCAATGTGGATGGAGGTGTAAACGTCGTCGCGTACCAGACGCTCGTTGAGCAGTACGGCGTCCTCGTAGTTATAGCCTTCCCAGGTCATAAAGCCGATCAGGGCATTCTTACCCAGCGCAACTTCGCCATTGCTGGTTGCCGGGCCGTCCGCCAGTACGTCGCCCTTCTTCACACGCTCGCCCAGGTTGACGATCGGACGCTGGTTGATACAGGTGGACTGGTTGGAGCGCAGGAACTTGGTCAGGTGATAGGTCTTTTCCCCCATCGTATCGTAATTGACAACAACCTCGCGTGCCGTGACGCGGGTAACCGTGCCGTCGCCTTCTGCCAGCGGCACAATGCCGGAGTCGACGCACGCCTTGTATTCCATACCGGTGCCAACGGCCGGGGATTCGGTTTTGAGCAGCGGCACAGCCTGACGCTGCATGTTTGCACCCATCAGTGCACGGTTTGCGTCGTCATGCTCCAAGAACGGGATCATTGCGGTTGCAACCGATACCATCATACGCGGGGATACGTCCATCAGATCGACATCCTGCCGGTCTACTTCGACGATTTCCTCGCGGCAGCGGCAGGTAATACGCTGGTTCACCAGACAGCCGTTTTCATCCAGCGGCTCATATGCCTGGCAAATGGTATATTCGTCCTCGACGTCTGCGGTCATATAATGCACTTCGTCCAGCACGCGTCCGGTTTCTTTATCAATAAAGCGGTATGGGGCTTCCACAAAGCCAAAATCGTTAATGCGCGCATAGGTTGCCAGATAGGAAATCAGGCCGATGTTCGGACCTTCCGGCGTCTCGATCGGGCACATACGGCCATAGTGGCTGTAATGTACGTCTCGAACCTCGAACGATGCGCGGTCACGCGACAGGCCGCCAGGACCAAGCGCGGACATACGGCGCTTGTGCGTCAGCTCGGACAGCGGGTTGTTCTGGTCCATGAACTGGGACAGCGGGGAGGAACCGAAAAATTCCTTGATCGCTGCGGTGACCGGTCGGATGTTAATCAGCGACTGCGGGGTGACAATATCCAGATCCTGGATCGTCATGCGCTCGCGGATGACGCGCTCCATACGAGAAAAGCCGATGCGGAACTGATTCTGCAGCAGCTCGCCTACGCAGCGCAGGCGGCGGTTGCCCAGATGGTCGATGTCATCGGTGGTGCCGATGTCGTGACCCAGGCCCAACAGGTAGCAGATAGATGCCAGCATATCGTCTACAATGATATGCTTCGGGACCAGATCGTCTTTGGCTGCCTTGATATCGTCGATCAGCTCGTCCTCACTCTTGCCCTCTTCCTCTGCCTGTTCCAGCAGCTCGCGCAGGACAACGAAACGGACCTTTTCCTTGATGCCGCATTTTTCCTGCGGGTCAAACGAAACGAAATCCTTCATGTCGACCATGCCATTGCCAAATACCTTGACCTGGGTGCCGTCGTTCGCTTCGATGATGGTGCCGTGCACGCCGCGGCGCGCGATGGTGTTCGCCTGCTCGCGGGTCAGGACGGTGCCCTCCTCTGCCAGCACCTCGCCGGTCATCGGATCGGTCACCGTCTCACACAGCTTGTGGCCTACGAGGCGACGGGCGATGTTCAGCTTTTTGTTGTATTTATAGCGGCCTACTGCGGAAATATCGTAACGGCGGGTGTCAAAGAACAGCGCGTTGAGCAGGCTGCGTGCGGAATCCACCGTAGGCGGTTCGCCCGGGCGGAGCTTTTTGTAAATTTCGATGAGCGCTTCCTCAACCGTCTTGGACGGATCCTTGTCGAGGGTCGCCAGAATGCGCTCGTCCTCGCCGAACATTTCCAGGATTTCCGCGTCGGTCTCTACGCCGATGGCACGGATAAACGAAGTGATCGGGATTTTTCTGTTTTTATCGATGCGGACATAGAACACGTCGTTGCTGTCCGTCTCATATTCCAGCCATGCGCCGCGGTACGGGATAACGGTGGAGGAGAGCAGCGGTTTATCCGTCTTGTCCAACGTCATGCCGTAATATACGCCCGGGGAACGGACGATCTGGGATACAATCACGCGCTCCGCGCCGTTGATGATAAAGGTGCCGGAATCCGTCATGCGCGGGAAATCGCCCATGAACAGCTCCTGTTCCTTGATCTCGCCGGTCTCTTTGTAGCGCAGGCGCATCCGGACGCGCAGCGGGCATGCATACGTTGCATCACGCGCCTTGCACTCCTCTACGCTGTACTTCGGTTCGTCGTCCAGCTTGTAATCGATGAACGACAGCTCCAGGTTGCCGGTGTAGTCGGTGATGCTTGCGACGTCGTCAAAGACCTCGCGCAGACCTTCTGTCAGGAACCACTCATATGATTTTTTCTGCACCTCGATGAGGTTCGGCATTTCCAGAACATCCGGTATTCTGGCAAAGCTCTTTCTGGTGGTACGCCCATACTGTACGTCGTGGACATGTACGCCATTGATCGTTGCTTCATTTGCCATATTGTACCCATCACTCCGTTTCTCAAGTATTCGATACGCCTGGCTGCGTAGTGATTATTGTTTCTCCGCTTCTTGCATCTTGACTGAAAAAATGCTAGAATGTAAGTGGTTAAGGTTCCCATTGCCTAATATGGAAACTAATTTATAATATCACAAACATGGCATTTTGTCAAGGTTCCGTCCTTTTGTATACCTGTCGCTTCTTCCAGATTTTTGGAGGATGCGGCTTTTTCTTTTATCCAATCTGTCAAAACCGCACCGTTTTCCATCCAAAAAACAACAAAATACCTTTGTTCCAGCCCATCGCTATCCGCAATCTGCGAGCCGTATTCGCCGGTTCTGCCTCTTTGCGATAAGCTAGCTGTCAACCGTTTGGAATATAAAAAAGCTCCCGCGCACAGGAGCTTTTTTATTTGTCATACATCTGCCGTCATCGCGTCTCAGCTTCCTTCCAAAACGGCGAATGAAACTGACAGTCTTCGGGCAAATGGCTTTGGTCATTATAGAACAGGATTTCAAATTCCCCATCCTGGTCAAAGGCGACGCAGGTCACCGAGGCGTTTGCCAGAATGCGCGGCTCGAGCTGCTCAAACGGGATACCCAAGCACCCCACGCTGCACAGCAGCGCAAAGCCGTGGGACACCACCGCAACCGATTGCCCCGGATGCCGCCGCACGATATCGTGCACAGCGGCCGTGACGCGCGCATGCACCTGACGCGCACTCTCCCCATGCGGCGGCGCAAACGCGCTCGGATTGCTGCGGAAGGCCTGCATAGCCACAGGATAATCGCGTATATTCTCGTCGTTTGTTCGGCCCTCCAACGCGCCGCCATCGATCTCGCGCAGGTCGTCGCACAGGATCGGCTGCAAATTCCGCTTGGCACACACGCCCTGCGCCGTCTGGTATGCCCGCTGCAACGGGCTGGTATATACGGCATCCAACGGGACAGAGGCAAACCGTTCGCCCAAGCACGCCGCCTGCTTTCTTCCCACTTCCCCCAGTGGGATATCTGTCTTTCCCTGGAAGCGGCCGCCGATGTTGTTTTCCGTCGTACCATGACGGATGAAGTAGACCGTGGTTTTCATGATTCCCTCCTCACAAACATAAAAAGCGGCCATACAGACCGCTTTCTATCCTTTTCCAATCAATTTACAGGCATTGTAAATACTGTCCGTACAGCGTCTGGTTCAGCTGCTTGCCGATGGCATTCGCCTGCTCTACGGTAATCAGGCCCTTCTGGCAGGCAACCTCTTCCGGGCAAGCGACATAACGTCCCGTGCGCTCCTGCACCTCGCAGATGCGGTTCGCCGCCTGCAACAGGCTGTCCGCCGTGCCCGCATCCAGCCATACAAACTGGTCGCTCAGCGGGACCACTTTGAGCTTACCGCGCCGCAGGTATTCCAGGTTGACGTCGGTAATCTCCAGCTCGCCGCGTGCGGACGGCTTCAGGTTCTGCGCAATTTCCAGCACATCGCTGTCGTAAAAATACAAGCCCGGGATGATATAATTCGACTTCGGGTAACGCGGCTTCTCTTCGATGCTCAACGCGTTGCCGTCCGCATCAAATTCCACAACGCCAAACGGCCGCGGGTCATCGACATAATACCCGAATACCGTCGCGCCGTCCTCCCTTTCCCTTGCCTCCTGCATGAAGATATAGTCACGGCTCTCATCATAAAAAATGTTATCGCCCAGCACCAGACAAACCGAATCGCCACGGATAAAATCTTCCGCAACCAAAAACGCATCTGCAATGCCGCGCGGCACCTTCTGCACCGCATACGAAATATGTACGCCCCACGCACTGCCGTCGCCCAACAGCTTGGTAAACGTATCTTCCTCGCCATCCGGGATGATGACCATAATATCCTCTATTCCTGCCTGCAATAGCACGCTGAGCGGATAATAAATCAGCGGTTTGTCGTAAACCGGAAGCAACGGTTTACAGATCATTTTTGTCATGGGGTACAAACGCGTGCCTTTGCCCGCTGCCAGAATGAGTCCCTTCATAAGCCCCAAACTCCTTTTCCCTATCTATTTTATCTGTTTCCATCGTGTATCTCTTTTATACACATGCACTCTTACTGATCATTATCTCATCCATATCATACGATGTCAAGACAAGTTTTTCTTTCTTCACACAAACAACTAAATCCATCCCGCCAAGCGCAGGAAGAAGATCCATCCTGTCAGGGTCACCGAAGACAGCAACGTGGTGAGTACGATGATGCTGGTGGACAGCTCACCGTCGTTGTCCATATTCTTGGCCATGATATAACAGGTAACCGTAGCGGGAGAGCCGAGCATAATCAACGCCGCTATCAGCTCTGCCCCGCGGAACCCAAGCGAAACCGCCAGCGGCAGGAAAACGGCCGGCAGGATGAGCAGTTTGACGACGGAAGCGATCACCGTCGGCTTGAGCTTGGACAGCGCTTTTGCCCCTTCAAACCCTGCACCGACAACCAACAATGCGAGCGGCGTTGCGGTCGCCGCCACGCTATCGATCGCCTTGAGCGGGATCTCCGGGATCGTGATTTGCAGCAACGAAAACGGCAAGCCCGCAAGGATACCCAAAATGATCGGGTTTTTGAGCACATTCACACAAGCACGCTTGACCGTTCCAGCATCGTGCTGCCCTCCATTCGCCGAAAACGTCAGGATCACGACAGAATAAATATTAAACAGCGGCACAGCCGCCACAATCATCAGCGGTGTTAACCCGGCATCGCCGTACATGTTTTCCACAAAAGCAATGCCGAGCACAGCCGCGCTGCCGCGTACCGCCGCCTGGGAAAATGCACCCACCATGGATTTGTCCCGCATCAGCTTCGCCGTCAAC
Source organism: Eubacteriales bacterium (assembly GCA_030523305.1). Taxonomy (GTDB): domain Bacteria; phylum Bacillota; class Clostridia; order Oscillospirales; family Butyricicoccaceae; genus Butyricicoccus_A. Next base: position 46,370 of record JAUNIY010000005.1, on the reverse strand, counting down.
AGCCAGACGCCGAGAAACATCACTGTCGTGACGCCAGCGCAGTACACAACGAAGGCAAGGTCAAAATCCGCATACAAATCCGTCTGCGCAATGTCACGGAACAATAGCACAGGCAGCGCAACTTTGAATACATATCGGTTGGCAACGGTGCAAAACCCTTCGGTAAACATCCCGATCTGCTTGAGGATATATCCCAGCACCATGACCAAGAACACCGGCATGGTCGCATGCAGGCTGAATACAAAGCTATCCATGCAGCGCCTCCGCTTTGCCGCGCTGCGGCAGCTGCAACACAGTGATGGCACTGAAAATCAACACCATGCCGAGCAGCGTCCACACCGTAAACGGATCGCCAAACACGACTACGCCGAGCAAGCTCCCCACAAGCGGCTCCACCGTTGCCAGCACAGCGGCCCGCGAAGCCTGCATACCTTTTAAGCCCGCCGTATACAGCAGGAACGGCAGTACCGTGCTGACCAACGCCAGCCCCAATCCGGCCGCCAAGCCTTCGGGATGTGCTGCAACAGTCGCTGCGCAGCCTACTGCACAAAACGGCGCGGTTGCAAGCGCGGCAAACGCAAAGGTATAGAACGAAACCGTCATAGCATGGTACTTTGGCAAGGCAAATTTTGCAAAAATACTGTATAATCCATAAAATAATCCAGAGCCAAGCCCCAGCAATATCGTCAACGGCGCAACCGTCTGCGCCTGGGAAAAAATCCCGGTAATGCACGCGCAGCCCGCAATGGTGATCCCCAGTGCCAGCAGTTTTTTCCGCGTCATTCTTTCATGAAACAGGATGGCAGACAGTACCATAATAAACACCGGGGAGGTATACAGCAGCAGCGATGCCACCGCCACGCTGCTGCGCGACAGCGTGACAAAATAACAATAATTAAACAGCGCAATGCTGACCATACCGGTGCCGATGAACATCCAGATATCACGCAAACGAATGCGCAACGCTTTTCTGTCCTTGATGGTAATGATAAGCCCCAGCGCTGCCGCCGCAAGCAGGTTGCGGAAAAATACAATTTGCAAGCTGGTCATTCCTTGCTCCTGTAACAGGCGCACAAATAGAGAAATCAATCCCCACAGCCCGCCTGCCCCTGCAACCATCCAGGCTGAACGCGCTTCTCCCTTCATTTCGGCCCCTCCATTCTCTTGCTCACAATATGATTCCAATCCAGTATAGCACAAAAATCCTGCTCCAGTTTCTCTTTCTTGCAAAAAATGCTGATTTTTCGCAACTTATCCAAAAAATCCTGTTATATCCCTGTATGATGTTGTGATTTCATGCAATTGTTTGTGATTGTGCCATATCTCAGCCAGGATCCGCCACAGCGCGCAAGCTTTTTGCACAAAAAAATCGCTTTCATTTTGGAAGTTTTGCCACTACAATTTGCGCTTGGTTTGTGATATATTATGAAATGTACTTTTTATCAGGAGTACCTGGTTCCCGTCTTATACAGAAGATGGGTGTAAAATGCCATACAGAGAAGAGAGATGGAATGAGACGGTTTGGGTGAACCGTCTCATTTCATGTTCCAATGGAATCCAAGTCCACAAAAAAAGCTGCTCTGAAAACCAGAACAGCTTTTTCTATTTATTCCTCCGCTCCCCGCCGTGCATGCGACGCCTTCCACAGAGCCACGCAGGTCAGAACCAGGAAAATGACACCAGAGATCACGCCCGGTACAATATTCCACGGGTCTTCATGCTGCAAGATCAGCGGGATCATATCCGCTTCCCGCCGTGCACACAGGATGGCACAAGCAAAGGCCAACGAACGGTAATGCTTCCGGATATATGCAAGAAAGCACAACAGCAGCATCAGCTCGACATACTGGAAGCCGACGGCTGCAAATACCAGCGAAGCCGCAATCAGGATGATCGGCAAAACCATATCGCCCTTGCGCTTGCGCGCTTTCCGTTTCTTCTGCTTTTTCCGCTTCACCACATTTTCCGGCTGCGGCAAGTCGTTGACTTCCATCTGTTGTTGCATCGTCTCCTCCTGCGGCGCTGTCTGTGCAGCCACCGCTGCGTCACGGGATGCATCCAGCTGTTCGGTCTTCTGATCCTCCGGCTGCTGTACTTGTTCCGCTGCCAGTTCGTTTACCTGTTCTGGTGCAGATACAGATGGTTCCTGCGTCTGTACAGCGTCTGCCATAGCTTCAGCTGTATCGACCTTCTCGGCCGGCTCGTCCTCCTGCGGCTCCGTCCGAGGGATCACCATCGTGCTGTCTTCCGCTGTCTCCGGCTCGTCCGATACCACAAACTTTTCCAAATGCAGCGTACTGGTCATGCCAATGTGCGCCGCAACGGTATCCGAAATGGTATCGATATCGTCATGCGGCTCGTCGATGATATCGTTCAGCGGCACCACGCAGGTATCTTCCAGCTTGGAATCCTTTGCCACAGTCTCTTGTTCTGCCGGCGCTTCTTCGGCTTCCGTACTATCCGGGACATCCTTCGCTCTGCCGCCGCGCAGCAGGAACAGCTGTACCACAAAGCCAACCACTGTCATACCGCAGCCAATCGCCAACGCCTGAATGCCCGACTCCATTTGCAGCAGCCCTGCCAAGGCAAAGCCCGCCGCAATACCCGAAAGGCTGGTTGCAATCACATATGCCGGACGCATAAATACTGCGCCTGTGGCGGCAAACACCAAACCAAACACCACCAGCAACGCCCAAAAGCCCTGCTGAGATACTTCTGCAACAAACGTCGCTGGGACATACCCGATGACAACGCCGATGACGCCGGACATCAGAAAAATACCCAACCGCGGGAAACGGAAGGAAAGCAGCCCCGTGGCAATACCGCCGATCAACATTGCGGCGATATTCAGTACTGCCCCCTGATCCTGCGGCACGATATCCCAATACAGCAGAATATTGGTTACACAGATACCGAGCGACAAACCGATGACGACACCATATAATGCGCCGGCCCATTTCATCAGCTTACACCCTGCCAGGCAGAGCACCAGCCCCAATATCAGCAAAACAATTTGTGCGGGCATCGCAGCATACAGGATGGACACTGCATCCCGCATCGTGCTGAATGTCCCATTGATTGTAACACCCATTTGATACCAACCTTCTTTATATTATCATTGCGATTGTCGCGTCTGCTCTGCCCACTGGCAGACACCTGTTGCGATCCCAGCGGCAATTTTCTCGCGGTAGCTTGGTTCCGCCAGTTTGGCATCCTCTTCCGCATTGCTCAAAAAGCCCATTTCCAGCAGGATGCATGGAACTTCGGACCAGTTAAACCCCGTCAGGTCGCTGCGCTGTACCAACCCGCGGCTGCGTGCGCCGGTTTGCTCGGCCACCGACTGCAAAATCAATTCCGCAGCCTGCGCGCTGGGCGCTTCGATCTCCGGCGTGCCCAACAAGCTGCCCGCCGGCACCTGCATCGACATACCGGATACAGAAGGGTCATCTGAACCATCCGCATGGATGCGGATGCATAAATCCGCCTGTGCCGCATTGGCAATCTGCGCACGTTCTATATTGCTGACCGTCGCTTCGTTGGTTTCCCGCGTCAAAATAACCTGTGCGCCAAGCGTTTCCAATTCTGTCCGCGTCAGCTGCGCAACGGCAAGATTGAGCTCCTCTTCTGTTTGGTTGTTCCCGGATGCGCCGCTCACATACGCCGGTTTGGTTTCCGACGAAAGCGGGGAAACCGCCTCCTGCTTGCTCGCACTGGTCACGCCGTGCCCCGGATCGAGGCAGATCACCATGCCGGACAGCGACCTTTCCACAGCCGCACAGGATGCAGACGAGCGCAAGGCACCCCGCAAGCAGCCGTTTTAACGCCATCCCTGACTCTCCTCATACGCTACAATCGTATCAATATTGGTGCGCTCCACGCCAGAAAGGCGCCGGTTGATCGTATTTTCCGTGCAGCTGCTGTCGCGATGATACCATGTCTTAGCTGCAAAATAATTCTGCCAGTGCGCGGTTGTGAAAGCATAGCCATGCCGCGCATAAATCTCATTGCGGATAGCCGCAACGGTATCCTCGCTCAAACCACGCAGGTCAGAAGAGGAAATGTACTGCGTATCCGTTGGCCACAGATATCCGGAGCTGACCGATTGCGTGTAATAATCATTGTCCCGTACAGCGCCAGCGCCGTAATAATAATAGTTGTTGGTAACACTCGTTGTTCTCTCTGTCTCCTCCGGCTGCTGTGCCTGCGATGCTCCCGCGCTGTTATCGGTATCCGCATCATCGGTATTGCTGGCATCGCTGTCTGTGCGCTGGGTATCCCCCGCTGTGTCTTCGGGCTGCTGGGTTTGCTCTGTTTGCACCGTTTGCTGTGCTAGCTGCGTCTCCTGGTTGCCCTTCCAAATGACGGTAAAGCATATGATACCTACCACCAAGACAACTGCTACGGCGACAATTGCACCGATGATGATGCCGTTCTTGCTGCCGGACGCGCCCGAGCGCGCTGCATTTTGCCTCGCTCCACACTGCGGACAGAATTCTGCATTGTCTGGTATGTATGCGTTACATCGATTACAATACATATATGCCCCTCCTGTGTACGTTTCGCTTTTTATCGAATCATCTTATTATAGCACGGTGGGCAAGGCGTGTCACGTTTTTCCTGCTTATTCGCGCTTTTTTTCTAAAAATAGGGCAAAAAACACCATACGATGTGAAAAAGCCGGCTGATATGCATGCACATCAGCCGGCTTGCTGTATTGTTGTTTTATTTTCCTACTTGGATTCTGGTCAGCGCACGCTTGAGCTTGGCCTGTGCCAGCTCCAAGTCTCGTTCATGCAAGTGGCGTTGCAGCAATGCCTCCGCACGCTGGCGTGCGCGTTCTGCGCGGCTGACGTCAATATCCTCCGCCCATTCAAACGTGGTTGCGATCAGATTGACATCATTGTCCATCACGGACAGCATACCGCCCATGCAGGCTGCGCGGCGCGTTTCGCCATCGCTGCCAGTGACGCGGCATTCACCCATGCCGAGCGCCGTCAAATACGGAATATGCTTTGCCAAAATGCAGACGTCACCGTCAATCGTGCGCACCAACACGCGCTCCGCCTCACCGTCGAAGAATTCCCCGTCAGCCGTGACGATCTTCAGATGGAATACACTCATGCGTTATTCCCCTTTCTTGGCTTTCTCAACGGCCTCCTCAATGGTACCGACAAACAGGAATGCGGATTCCGGCAGATCATCATGCTTGCCTTCGATGATCTCACGGAAGCCACGGATGGTTTCCTTCAGCGGGACATACTTGCCCTTGATACCGGTAAACTGTTCGCCTACAGTAAACGGCTGGGACAGGAATCGCTGGATCTTACGGGCACGCGCTACCGTCAGCTTGTCGTCCTCCGACAGCTCGTCCATACCCATAATCGCGATGATATCCTGCAGTTCCTTGTAACGCTGCAAAATCTGCTGTACCTGGCGCGCAACATCATAGTGCTCCTGGCCAAGAATCTCCGGCGTCAGGATACGGCTCGTGGATTCCAGCGGGTCAACAGCCGGATAGATACCCTGGGAAGCAATGCCACGATCCAATACAGTGGTCGCATCCAGATGGGTAAATGTAGTTGCCGGAGCCGGGTCGGTCAAGTCGTCCGCCGGCACGTAGACCGCCTGTACGGAGGTAATGGAACCGCGCTTGGTGGATGTGATGCGCTCCTGTAATGCGCCCATTTCGGTCGCCAGCGTCGGCTGATAGCCTACTGCGGACGGCATACGTCCGAGCAGTGCGGATACCTCCGAACCTGCCTGGGTAAAACGGAAAATATTGTCGATAAACAACAGCACATCCTGGCTCTGGCGGTCACGGAAATATTCTGCCATGGTCAAGCCGGACAGCGCAACGCGCATACGTGCTCCGGGAGGCTCGTTCATCTGGCCATAGACCAGCGCGGTCTTGTTCAATACGCCGGATTCTGCCATTTCACCGTACAGGTCATTGCCCTCACGGGTGCGCTCGCCTACGCCGGAGAATACCGAAATACCGCCGTGTTCTTTTGCGACATTGTTAATCAGCTCCTGGATCAGGACAGTCTTGCCTACACCGGCGCCGCCGAACAGGCCGATTTTGCCGCCCTTTGCATACGGGCAGATCAGGTCAACAACCTTAATACCCGTTTCCAGGATATTGACAGCGCCCTCTTGCTCCTCATACGACGGAGCCGGACGATGGATTTCCCACTTCTCTTCGGTTTCAATCGGCTTGCCTTCGTCGATTGGCTGGCCGAGAAGATTGAACATACGTCCCAGCGTTTCCTCACCGACAGGCACGCGGATCGATCCGCCGGTATCCTTCGCTTTCGCGCCCCGCACCAGGCCGTCGGTCGAGCTCATGGCGATGCAGCGTGCGGTGTTATCACCAATATGCTGTGCAACTTCCGCAATAATGGTATTGCCGTTGTTGTCAACTTCAAGCGCATTGAGGAGGTTCGGGAGCTGCCCGTCTGCAAATTTTACATCAAGTACCGGGCCGATAACCTGCGACACGGTACCAACGTTTTGCTCGTTCATGCACATTTCTCCTTCTTGTTATCAATCATGCTGCCGGGGATCAATGCTCCGCGCCGGCTACAATTTCGGTAATTTCCTGCGTAATCGCACCCTGACGCGCACGGTTATACTTCAGGCTCAGGTCTTCAATCATATCGTCCGCATTCTTGCTTGCCGAATCCATTGCGGCGCGGCGCGCAGCCTGCTCAGACGCATACGACTGGCACAATGCCCCGTAGAAAATACCCGAAACATATTCCGGAACCACTGCGTCAAACACAGCTTCCGGGCTGGGCTCATACAATACCATATCGGTCAGATCGTCCTTGGCCGCCTCCTTGGTATAGGTAACAGGCAGGACCTGCATGGCGCATGGACGCTGGGTCAGCATGGAAACGAAGTTCGTATACACAATATACAGCGCGTCAAATGCGCCCTTGCGGAACTCGTTTGTCAGGAAATACGACGCCTCCATGCAATCGCCGATGGCAACGCTTTCCACGAGCTTGTATTGATCGGTCAGAATCTCCATGCCGGTGCGCTGGCAATATTCGGCGGCTTTTTTGCCCACCGGCACCGCGCAGGCAGGATGCCCATGCTCTTTGATATGGCTTTCCACCAGCTTCATTATATTGCTGTTATAACCGCCTGCAAGGCCTCTGTCGCCGGCGATGATAACGTAGCAGACCTTTTTGATTTGCTCCCGCGGTTCAATAAACGGGGAAGAAAAATCACGTTTTCCATAGGCAATCCGGGACATCGTGTCGTACAATGCGTTAAAATACGGCTCTGTGCGCTCAATGCGTTCCCTGGCGCGGCGGATCTTAGAGGATGCCACCAGCTCCATCGCCTTGGTAATCTGCCGGGTGCTCTGCACACTTTTGATGCGCAGCTTAATTTCTTTCATCGAGGCTCCCATGTCTCAGCCTCCTTATCTGGTCTTCAGAAAAGCGGCTTTGACCGTGTTGATTGCCTCTTTCAGCTTTTCGGTTGTTTCATCGCCCATGGTGCCCTTCTCGCGAACCTCCGCCATGATATCCAGATTTGCGCGCAGGTGCTCATACAGCTCCTTCTCAAATGCCAGGATATCCTCTACCTGGATGTCGTCCAGCATGTTGTTGGTAACCGCATAGATAATGGCAACCTGGTTTTCCACCTCGATTGGTGCCGTACGGTTCTGCTTGAGCACCTCCACGATGCGGGCGCCCTGCGCCAGGCGGCGCTTGGTGTCCTCGTCCAGATCCGAGCCGAACTGTGCAAACGACTGCAGCTCACGATACTGGGAATACGCCAGCTTCAACGTACCGGAAACCTTCTTCATCGCCTTGATCTGCGCATTGCCGCCGACACGGCTGACCGAGATACCCGGGTTTACCGCCGGCATGATGCCGGAATGGAACAGCTCGGTCTCCAGGAAGATCTGGCCGTCGGTAATGGAGATGACGTTGGTCGGAATATAAGCGGAAACGTCGCCGGCCTGCGTTTCAATGATCGGCAGTGCGGTCAGCGAGCCGCCGCCATGCTCGTCATTCAGGCGCGCCGCGCGTTCGAGCAGTCTGGAGTGCAGATAGAATACGTCGCCCGGATACGCCTCGCGTCCTGGCGGTCTGCGGATCAGCAGGGAGAGCGCACGATATGCGACCGCGTGCTTGGACAGGTCATCATACACCACAAGGACGTCCTTGCCCTTGTTCATAAAATACTCGCCCATCGCGCAGCCGGAATAGGGCGCAATATATTGCAGCGGAGACAGCTCGGATGCTGTCGCCGTAACGACGATGGTGTAATCCATCGCGCCGGCTTTGGTCAGGTCCTCTACCAGCGTCGCTACCGTAGAATTCTTCTGACCGATGGCAACATAAATACAGATGACATCTTTGCCCCGCTGATTGATGATGGTATCGGTTGCCAGCGTGGTCTTACCGGTCTGGCGGTCACCGATGATCAGCTCGCGCTGTCCTCTGCCAATCGGGATCATGGAATCAATGGCCTTGATACCGGTTTGCAGCGGTACGTTTACCGGCTGCCGCTCGATGATACCCGGCGCCGGGGATTCGATCGGCCGGGATTCGGTCGCTTCAATCGGGCCTTTGCCGTCCACCGGCTGGCCCAGCGCATTGACGACACGGCCAAGCAGGGATTCACCGACCGGCACAGAAACAACCTTGCCGGTACGCTTGACAACATCCCCTTCACGAACACCCTTGTCGGAACCCAGCATAACGATGGATACAGAGTTCTCCTCGAGGTTCATGGCCATGCCGTATTCGCCGTTGGCAAACTCAACCAGCTCGTTTGCCATTACTTTTTCCAGACCGTTTGCACGGGCGATACCGTCGCCTACCAGAATAATGGTACCGGTCTCGCTCTGCTCGATCTTTGTATCATAATTTTTTATCTGTGCCTTAATGACACTGCTGATTTCTTCAGGACGTAACTGCATAGTCTCACCAACTTTCTACTTTATGCAATCGTATGCAACAGGCGGCTGCGGATCGCATCCAGTTTATTCTTTACGGTGCCGTCCATTTGAAGCCCGTCCATTTGCAGGCGAAGTCCGCCCATGACGGACGGATCAACCTTCTTTTCCAGATGGATGGTTTTGCCGGTCATCTTGGCCAGCTTTTCAACCAGTTCGGACTCCTGTGCGGCATCGAGCGCAACGGCGGATACCACCGTCACGGTTTCAATCCCGTTTTCCCAATTGTACTCCCTGCGGAACTGCTTGGCAGCGTCCATAAATTCATGCGACGCGCCATTTTCCACAAGCACTTTTAGGAAATTGAGCAGGTAAATGTGGATTTTCCCGCCAAAGGTATCGTCGATGATGGCGACCCGTTCCTCCTTTTTCAGGTTCGGCGTGCTCATCAATGTCAAAAACTGCGGGTTTTCCTCGAAAGCCTGTCGAAGGGTTGTGATTTCATCGAGCATCTGCTCTGTGCATTCACATTCGACTGCCAAATCGTACAGCGTCTTGCCGTATGCTTTTGCAATCTCCGTCATGAAGCCTCACCTACACCCTTAATAAACTCCGAAATCAGCGCTTCATGATCCTTCTCATCAATTTCGCGCTCGACAACCTTGGACGCGATATCCACGGCGATGCCGGAAATTTCGTCCTTGAGTTCGTTCATGGCCTTCTTCTTTTCCTGCTCGATCTGCGCTTCCGCCTTCTGTCTCATGCGCGCGGCGTCGGCCTTGGCCTCGTCCACAACTTCGTCGTAGTGCGCCTGCGCCTTGCGGTTTGCCGCCTTGGTAATGTCGGCAGCCTCCGCCTTTGCATCGGCAATGCGCTTCTCGTATTCATCGCGCAGCTCTTCTGCTCTGGTCTGCGCAGCTTCCGCATCGGCATAGGTCTTGTCGATCTCTGCCTGGCGTGCGTTCAGAACGTTCTGTACGGGCTTGAAAAGAAAGTGTTTGAGCAGCAGGAACAATAACAGCAGGTTAATCAGCTGTGTCACAATTTCCCACGGAACAATGGAAACTAAATCTAATGTCATACCCGGATTCGTTCTCCTTTCATAGAATGCTCCCCGTCATGCGGGAAGAACGGCTTTTCTCAGACCTGGCCGATGAAAGGATTGACGAACATCAGGATCAGCGCTACGATCAGGCCGTACAGACCGGTGGTCTCAGCCAGCGCGCAGCCCAGAATCAGGGTGCTGGTAACGGTGCCTCTTGCCTCCGGCTGACGTCCTACCGCTTCACAAGCCTTGCCTGCCGCGTAGCCTTCGCCGATACCAGGGCCGATGCCGGCGATCATTGCCAGGCCGGCGCCAATTGCAGATCCTGCAAGTACGATTGCTCTTTCCATAATATTTTTCCTCCTGAAAATCGTCTCTACATATTGAAACTAAACAATACTTGTTGCCTTCATGCGGCGTACTGTTTCCCTCTTGCCGCACGCCGCAAACACAACCAATCGATGATGCGCTTAATCCGTCTCCGCAGCACTTGCTACAAACTGCATGGTGAGCATGCAGAAAATGTACGGCTGGACGCAGCCGGAAAAGCAGGTAAAGTAAACGTTGAGCACCGCCGGAATACCGACCTGAAGGATCGGGATGGAGCTCAGGGAACCGGGCAGCCAGAAAAATACCATTTCACTGATTGCGCCGAGCGCTGCATACAGCAGCAGGCCGATTACATAACCGGATACGATGTTTGCAAAGTGACGCAGCGCCATGGAAACCGGCGTTGCAATTTCACTGATGATGTTCATCGGCGTCATGACGACAATCGGCTGCGTAAAACTTTTTAAATAGCCTACAAAGCCATTCGTCTTGATCTTAAAGTACGTGATGAGGACAAAGACCACAATACTCCACGCCAAGAATGTGTTCAAGTCATTGGTTGGCGAATATGCACCGACCAGGCTCATAAACGAGCTGACAACCGACATACTCAGAATCGCCGCAATAAACGGGACAAACTCTTCCCATCCAGCGCCCATGCTGCCCTTCACGAGATTGTGCGCCATTTTGACAATCGTCTCAGCGACAACCTGCCGCTTGGTCGTGGCATGGACCTTCAGGCCACGGGTCAGCCAAATACACACAGCCACAATGATGACCATTGCGATCCACGCGTTGACAACCGTCTGCGTAACAGGATAGTTGATACCGGGAATGGTATAGTATATTTTGGCGCCGGTGATGGATACTTCCATGAATCATTCTTCCTCCTTTCGTTGAAAGATAGGCAATTTTATGATTGCAATGGTGATTCTCGGAAAAAACAGCGGAATAATCACTGCGACCCAATGAAAGTATTCCACCTTGATGCCGATCAGCAGTATGCCAACCGAGCAGAGCAGCCTCTTGGTATACGAATTTTGCAGTACCAGCTTGGCCTCCTGCGGTAGCTCCTTCTTGACGGACTTCTGAACGGCCAGCGCCATCATGAAAAAGTTCACGATCGCCCAACCGCCTCCGAGAAGGTTGCCAAGTAAAACGGTGTAGTCAAATTTACCGAGCACAATAAAAACGACCTCCATGATGACGCTCATCGCCAACACGCCGATCGCTATCCGCTTGCTCTCCGACTTAACCGCCGGTTCAATCTTGATATTCCTCACCACCAATCGAATAAAATTCACCTGCAACGCACCCGCTCTACCTGCCGGATCTCTTGTCACGTTGTTCAATCATTTTCCAGAACTTCCAGACGTTTGCTATGGAACCGCCAAGCCCAAGCAGCAGGGCGAGCACCATAACCCACAATCCAAGCTCCAGCCGGTCGCGAAGCCACCCCGCCGCATACAAGCACACAAGCGGCGGCACGGCAATGGAAAGCCCGAGCTGCGTCAGCAGCGCAAGATTTTCTATGCATTCTTTCAGGATCTGGCGCTTGTCCATCGTGTCCTCTACCCTTTCTGAAACGCACAAAAATTCCACACTTCCAGGTTTCTTTCATTATAACAACTCACTGTGAAAACTGCAACCATCTTTTGTATATTTTAACACGTTGCCGTGCGCTCATACACAATTTTTGCAGATTTTCCCACCAAGATTTTACAAAAAATACCTCACAATTACATATTTTCAACCAAAAAACCAACGAAAAGTTTCCTTTTATGTGCAGGCGCACGCAACATACGGCCACCGCATCCCGTTAACGACAGAAAGCGCCGCATCCCCCATTCCGGGGACGCGGCGCCCTCCAGCCATCCAAGGCTGTGTCAGAACACGCAATACTTTTCCATGTAGGATTCCATCAGCGGCAGGATATCCGCATACTTCTCCTGGCTTTGCAGATATTCGTGCACGTCGCGCACATCGATCAGCGCATGGACGTTGATGCCGAATTCCTCCCCGACCTCCATCACAGCCGTCTTCCCTGCGTTCTGGCCGACCTCACAGCGGTTGACCGAGATAAACATGTCGGTCACCTTGACGTCAGCTGCCTGATACAGCACCGGAAGCGTCTCGCGGATAGCAGTGCCGGCGGTGATGACGTCCTCAATGACAATGATGCGGTCCCCGTCCTGCGGCTTGTAGCCGACCAGATTGCCACCCTCACCGTGGTCCTTCGCTTCCTTACGGTTGAAGAAAAACGGCTTATCAATGCCATACTCGCGTGCCAGCGCGCCCGCAACCGACGTTGCCAGCGGGATTCCCTTGTATGCCGGGCCAAACATGGCGTCAAACTGGTCGCCGAGCGTTTCCTTTACCATCGCTGCATAGAACTCGCCCAGCTTAGAGGTCTGCAAGCCGGTCTTATAGTTGCCTGTGTTGACAAAGTACGGCGTATTGCGCCCGCTCTTGGTCACGAAATCACCAAAGCGCAGGACGTCCGCGCCCATCATAAATTCAATAAATTCCTTCTTTACCGGTGTCAGCATGGAAATCATCCTTCCTGAATGTTATATGTCCAGTATACCAGAAATTTATCTCCGGGACAAGGACAACCGGCCACACAAAACCCTGGCAGCAATCCGTATGCGGTTTACTTCCAGACTGCAAGCAACACCAGTACAACAACCGCCAGCGCAAATATCACCGCTGCGAGCCGGATCGGGTCGCGCAGCGGCGGGAATGCCCTTCCGGCAAAGCTGACCAGCAGAAAAACCGCAGATGCTGCGACAAATGCCGTGAGCAGGAACGCCGTGCTGGCCAAACCATACCAAACGCCATTCAGGAGGATATTGGACACTGCATACAGTACCACAAAAAGACCAAACGCTACAAGCGCGCCCTTGGTACGGGAACCCTGGATATCCATGACGCCCCAATTCTTTTCCAGGACATTTTTCCGGTAATCTTCCAGTACATCCCCCACAATATCGCGAAATTTTTTGCCTTCCTGCTCGCGCTTCCGTATCAATATATCATACGTGTCAACCGAAAGCGTTTGGAAGGTTTTTCCCCGCTCCCGCATAACGGCGCACAGCTCCAGAGCGCCTTGCAGTTGCTCCAGCTGTTCCTGTAGCCCCAATTCGGTACGCTGTACCGCATCCTGCAACGCAAGCTCCCCGCGGAATACAGCCTGCATCTCCTCAATGGGCATATCCATCCGCCGAAGCAGAATGATTTTCCGCAGCGTTTCCACATCCGCTTCCGAATAATCGCGGTAGTTATTGCCCTGTCGTTCCGGATGCAGCAGCCCCTTGCTTTCATAAAACCGGATATTCGCCCGGGCAATGCCGGTGCGCTCCTCGATCTCTTTGATTTTCATACCGGCTCACCTCCTCCTTTGTACCGATTTTACACGTTCAAGCCGGTTGACAGTCAAGTACTTCCCAAAAGTTTCTTTGAAAATGTTAAGCTGTATGAAAAAACAGACAGCCGGCAATCGATATCGCCGGCTGTAAAAACAGTATGAAATTACTTGTTCGGATTCTGAATGGTCTGTACGCCGTCCGGGCCTGCGGAAATAATAAGATCGGTCCGGTTGAGGAAGAATCCGGTTTCCAGAATGCCCAACGTACCCTTGAGGAACGCTTCCATAGCGGCATAGTCCTTGCCAAACTTGGAATGGGTGTACTTGGTATCCAGGATGTAATTGTGGTTGTTGGTTTCGTAGATCGAGCCATCCTTGTTCATGCGGAGCACCGGCTCAAAGCCAGCTTCCTCCATCTTTTTGACAACATGCTTGTAGCCAAACGGCAGAACCTCGACCGGAAGGCCAAAATCGCCGATCTCGTCCACGAGCTTTGCGCTGTGGCAAACCCAGATGTTATACTTTGCGCTGGAAGCCACGATCTTTTCGCGGAACAGCGCGCCGCCGCCACCCTTGATGCCGTTGAACTGCGGGTCAACCTCGTCAACGCCATCAATGCAGATATCCAGCTCCGGCGCGTCGTTGGTATCGAGCAGCGGGATGCCCAAGCCCTTTGCCTGCTCGGTGGAAGCATCCGAAGTGGACACACACTGGATCTTCAGCCCCTCTTCCTTGACGCGTTGGCCCAGCTTTTCAATCAGATAATACGCGGTAGAACCCGTGCCGATTCCAACCAGCATGCCATCCTTGACATATTTTGCAGCCTCATAGCCTGCCATTTGCTTCTCATTCATGTCAGTCACCTCATCATCAAATGTCTTGCATCAAATCTCTCATATTTGATAATCTTATTGTAATACATGAGGTGTCCCAAACGCAATAGGTTTCCGTTTTTTCCCTGTTTGAAATTTCTTGCAGCAAAAAGGCTCCCTGTGCGGCGCAGAGAGCCTTCGCCTCTTATTCGTCTGTGTGAATCACAGACACCGGACATCCATCCGCCGCAGCCTGCGCCAATGCTTCTTCTGCCTCGCCCGGCTGCCGCATAACCTCCGCTAACCCGTCGTCCGCTATGGCGAACACGTCCGGGCAGGTTTCCGCACACTGCCCACAGCCAATGCAGCCGTCGCGATCAATCGATATATTCATGATATATTCCCCTCTCCGCTATGGATTCCTATCATTTGTAAAATACTCTGTTTGCTGCGCAATCCGGCCTGGCTCGCCGTCGGCTGTCCATCGCGGAACAGCATCAGCGTCGGCACAGACTGGATGTGATACAGCCCCGCCAGCTGCGGGTTTTCATCCACATTTACTTTACAAACCTTCACCGCTTCGGTTTCCTCTGCGATCTCATCCACAATCGGGGACATCCGGCGGCAAGGGCCGCACCATTCCGCCCAGAAGTCAACCAAAACCGGCCTGGTTTCCTGCAAAACCGCTTGCTGGAAGCTGTCCGCCGTCACCGCAGTCACTTCGTTCATCAAATCCCTCCTTGATCCCGCTTCGGACAAAGAAAGCATGCCACGATGCGCAGAAAATTATACCGTATCGTCACAAACTATGCCGGATGGGCAGCAAAAAGGGACGCCCAATCGCGTCCCTTTTCCATGCATCCCCTTTAAAACAGGCCCTTGATGCGGTCCCACAGGGATTCTTCTTTTACTTCTTCTGTCTCGGTTTCTTCCGGCTCTTCTTCTTCTGTTACGGCGGTGCGCATGACAAATTTGGTACTGGTCTCCGTCACCGATTCCGGCGTGCCGGAATAACAACCGCTCTGTTTTGCCAGCGTGCGCTGTTCATCCAGCAGCTTTGCCGCCGTGCGCAGGTCGGTCAAGCTTTCGTTGTCCGTAATTTTGCTGATGCCCTCTTCATTATATTGTATAATGCCGTCGCTCAGCTCACCAGAGCCGTCTGCCAGCTGGCTGCCCGCTTCATCAAACTGTTGGATCGCGTCCAAAACCTGTACGCTTGCAGACTGCAACGTCTGCATCCCTGCGGACAAGTCATCCGCGCCACTCTGCAAGTCGCTCGCACCCTGATCGAGCTGGCTGACGCCGCCGGTTAAGGTTGGCACTTGCCCGTTCAGCGTATTGACACCAGCGGCCAGCGCATTGGCACCGGAAGCCAGCGAGCTTGTTCCGGAGGCCAGCGTAGCTGCACCGGAAGCTGCGGCACTGACACCCTCGGTATAGGAGGAAATGCCCTTATCCAACTTGGTCGCACCGTTTTGCAGCTGTTCGGTGGCATCGGCCAAATTGCCAACCAGCTTCTTCATGCCGCCGTTCATCTGCGCTGTTCCATCCTTCAGGCTGGAAATGCCGCCCTGCATTTTGTTTAATCCGGCATTGGCGTTGCCTACCGCGCCGCCAACGTTGGATTCTATTCCGGATTTGACAGCCGAGGCAGCCCCGCCGAGCTGCTCCACACTGTCCGCCAGCGAAAGCAGCTGTTGTCTCACTGCCTCATTGCCGGATCCATCCGACACCTTGGCACGGATGCTTGCCGCCGCTCCTGGATTGGTCGCTGCAAGTTCATCCAATGCTGCGCTTTCCTCTGCGGTCAGCCCGCCGGAGGAAGTGATGCTGTTCGCCTGTGACCGGATGCTTGCCGCAAGTCCGGATGCATTGCTGCTGATGGCGTCCAACGTACTGTTGGCTTCGGAAAAATCCAATGCACCAAGCTGCTCTTGCAGCTGCGATACGCCTGCCGACAGTTCATCCAGTCCTGCGCTGATATTGGACGGACCCTGCATCAGCTGCTGGATGTCCTCTGTCCCCATCGATTCTGCCAGCTTATTCAGGCCATTTACCAGCTGCTGGGAACCTTCCGACAGGCTCGAGGAATTTTGATTGAGCGTGCGCAGTCCGCCGGACAAGCTGCTTGCGCCGTCATTCACCTGCGCCGCGCCGGATGCAACCGAAGCTGCGCCATCGTCCAGTTGTCCGACGCCATCCGCCAGCTGGGATGAGCCAAGGGACAACGTGTGCATACCGGAAGCCAACTGCGCCGCGCCGTCATCCAACAGGCCGGCGCCAGACGTTGCATCAATGATGCCGTCATGGAAAACCACATAGCTGGAAGACAGTTCGCCGAGTTTTTCATCTAACAGCGCGCAGCCTTCCGCCAGCTCTTCCGCACCGTCGATCAACTGCTGGGTCGCATCTTTTAATTCATCTAAACTGTCAAACGCATCGTCTATGTCCAAATCCTCCGCGTCCAGTTCATCCAGATCACCCGCACAAGCGAAATACAGCGTTGGCATCTCGCCATCCTTGATGTCGCATTCAATCGTGGCCTCATCCAGCATCATATCTGTCAGGTCGGAAAATTCCTCGCCCAACAGGTCGCCGTAGGTGTCCTTCATGCCCGGCATAGCAAGGAATGCAACAATCTGATTGCTGCTGTCGGTTTCCACCTTACCGTTTTCCGCTTTGACATTGGAAAAGTGATCGGTAGACAGATCGGTACCGATAATCGTAAAGTACGGCTTACAGATCGTATATTGTTTGCCATCTACCGTGACCTGTTCGGTCTCATTGTTTTGTAATGCGATGTGGATGACCAGATGGCCAGATGCCCCTTCCAGCGCAGAGGCATCCACCTGCTTACCGTCCAACGTATATGTAATGGTGGTCTCCACCGGCAGGGTTCCGGTGGATGTACCCTGATAATATACGTCGTTGCCGTCGATGTTCCAGGTCAGCTTGGAGCCGTCGCGCTGCGGTGTTTCTTCACCCTTCAGATTGGTGATATCCTCCAAATCGCTGACATCCGCAAAATTGGCAAGGCCCTTGTCGGAATGCAGCCAATCGCTGACCGTCTGATGTTCTACCGTACCATCCGGCTGCAAAGTTGCATAGACGGTTTCATTTTTTGTAATCGAAGCGGCCATCGCAGGCGTCAACGCGCCGCAGGCTACCAGCGCACTCAAGACGCCGGCGGTCACTCTGATATGTTTTTTCAATTCAAACACGCTCCTTGGAATGATCAATCCAGTGATAGGTTGTTTTTTCAATCAGTGGGGTAAACAGCATCAGCATAGCTGGCAGTACGAACAAAATCACCAACATGGAAATGATCGCGCCGCGGCTGATTAACAGGCACAGGCCACGGATCAGGTCGATCCTGGATACAAAATACAGCCCGACTGTAGCGGCAAAAAAGCTCAAACCGCTGGTGATGATACTCGGCGCGCACGCTTCGATGCAGGTCGCCGCCGCTTCCTTCGGCGTCAGGCCATGGTTGCGTTCCTCCTGGAAACGGGTGGTCATCAGGATGGCATAATCCACCGTTGCGCCCAGCTGAATGGTGCCCAGCACAATGCTGGAAATAAACGCAATGGTCGAGCCGGTAAAGTACGGAATGCCAAGGTTGACCATGATCGCGCCTTCGATCGCCAGAACCAGCAGAGCCGGAATGGAAATTGACCGGAAGGTAATCATAATAATGATAAATACCGCCAAAATGGATACGATCGACGTCATCTGGAAATCACGTGCCGAGGTCGTAATCAAATCTTTGGTCATCGCCCCTTCGCCCGTCAATAGGCCGTCGGCGTCGTACCGTTTGATGATCTGTGTCATTTGATCTACTTGCGCATTCATCTCATCGGTACCCGGCTTGTATTCCGTGGTTATCATCATCATTCTGTGATCACCCGCATGGAATAAGCTGCTGACGCTCTCCGGCAGCGCGTTCTGCGGGATACCAGCTCCGACAAACTTTTCATAACACAGCGACGCCTTGATACCGTCGACGTCCTCCAGCTCATCCGCCAGGTCTTTCATCTGCGTGCTGTCCAGTTCATCACCGACAATGACAAAATGATAGCTCGGCATACCAAAATCATCACTCAGGCGGTTCGTACCGGCAATGCCGGTCAGATCCTGCGGCAGGCTGTCGGTCAACGTATAGTACACATTGGTCAAACCCTGCGCACGCCAGAAGACCACCGCAACCACAATAAATATCGCCAAGATACTTTTGGGATGGCTTGTGACAACCTTCGCTACGCCGCCCATATGCGGGATCAGCACGCGGTGGCGGCTCTTTTCGATCCATTTGTCAAAATACATGATGAGCGCCGGAAGAATGGTCAATGTACTCAGTACACCGAGCGCAACGCCCTTTGCCATGACAATGCCGATATCCGCGCCCAACGTCAGCGACATCGCGCACATGGCAAGAAACCCGGCAATTGTCGTCAGCGACGAGGATAAGATGGATGTACTGGTCTTACAGATCGCGCTGACCATCGCTTCATCGTCCGGCTTATCTGCCTTTTCCTCCTGATACCGGTGCAGCAGGAAGATGCTGAAATCCATCGTTACGCCGAGCTGCAATACCGCGGCAAGCGCCTGCGTAATATAGGAAATCTCTCCCATAAAGATATTGCTGCCAAAGTTATACACAACCGGGAACAGGATGCCCAACATGAAAATAAGCGGTACCGCTGTATTCTCCAAAAACAAGAACAGCACAATCAGGCTGAATATCACGGCGCAAACCACATATTTCGGAAGCTCCTGATTGACCAGCTCTTTGGTGTCCTCCAAAATCGCGGACATACCGCCGAGGAAGCAATCCTTTCGCATTTCCTGTTTGATTTGCGCAATCGCATCCATCGTCGCATCCGATGCACTCGATTCATCAAAGCGGACGATCAGCATCGTGGAGTCATTTTCCCCAAACAGCATATCCTGCGCCCCATCCGGCAAGATCTCTTTCGGTACGGTGGAATCCATCGCATCGTAGATGCTGACGACAGCGTTGACGCCTGCAATATTCCGAAATTCTTCCTCCATATCCTCGATATCCGCACTGTTCATCCCTTCAACGGTAATGATCGCCGTGGAGGCAATGTTAAAATCATCCTCCAACAGCCGTTCGCCTTCCATCGATTCCAGATCTGACGGCAGATAGCTCAAGATATCATAATTGATTCGCGTGCCGATGTAGCCGAAAACAGATACAATCAGCAGCAATATCGCCACTATAAGTACCAATCCGCGGCGTTTGACAACAAATCGCGCCGCACGCTCCATACTATACACGCTCCTTTCCCACTGGAATTTCCGGCAAATCGTGCCGGATCATATGAGAAAATGACCGCTCGTCATTTTTTCCAAGCTCAGTATAGATCAAAAATGACCATTGGTCAATACTCATTCTGCCGACATTTCCTGTCGAACCGAACTGACGATTGGTCAGTTTTTACAAACCGTACTTTTCGGGGCGACAAATCTTGCCAAATATTTTTCTGTGGTCTATACTGAATACAATTATGATTGACACCGCGCGCTATGTTTGGGAGGGAAATCGTCATGAGCGAGAATATGGATTTAAAAAAGGAAGCCAAAAAGAAAAGCCTCCTGGAGGCCGCGCAGCTGCTGTTTTTGGAAAAAGGCGTCTCCAAAACCAGCATCAGTGAAATCGCGGACCGCGCCCAGGTGGCAAAAGGTACGTTTTATTTATATTTTAAGGATAAAGATACTCTTTTGGAGCAATTGCTGTACGAAATCAGCTATTCTATCATCCAACGGGCATACGATTATGCCGAAGCGCATCAGACGGAACAGTTTGTGGAAAATGTCATTCTCTTCGCTGACTGGATCATCAATTATTTTACAGAACACACCGATGTGTTGCGCTTGATCCGGCGCAATTTTTCCTGGCCGTTGTTGGAGCACAGCCTGTCCGATTTCTCGGACGACCCGTTGCTGCAATCGATTACGACTCGGTTATATCATGCCCCCTTAAAGGACGTACATTCCTCGCAAGAGCTGTTCAACATCATTTATATTATTGTTGATCTGTGCGGCAGCGTCTGCTATTCCAGCATCATCGAGCAGCGTCCAGACACCATCGACAATATGAAGCCGCTGTTATACGATATCATACGGAGGATCTTACAATGACGCAAAAACCTGCTTTGATTTTTGACATGGACGGTGTGATTTTGGATACAGAGCAGCTTGTGCGCCGGTGCTGGAACCTGGCTGCATTGGATTTCGGGATGCAGGACAGCGATCCGGTGTTTCTGACAACCGTCGGCACAACCCGCAAGCACACGGCTGAAATCCTGCTGGAACACTACGGCGCAGATTTCCCAGCGGATTCATTCAACAGTACCGTCAGCAAAATCTATCATGAAATCGAAGCCAAGGAAGGCGTTCCGGTCAAGCCCGGCGCGCGTGAACTGCTGCAATGGGCGCAAGCGGCCGGTTATCGCGTCGGCTTAGCTTCTTCCACCCGTCAGCCCATCGTGGAACGCGAGCTGACACGGGAAAACCTCACGCAGTATTTTGACTACATGCTCGGCGGCGACCGCATTGCCCGCAGCAAGCCGTTCCCAGATATTTATGAAACGGCCTGCCGCGATATGCAGATAACCCCTTCGGAAGCATACGCCATTGAAGATTCCTACAACGGCATCCGCGCCGCCCATACCGCCGGCATGATGCCGGTCATGGTGCCGGATCTTCTCCCACCGACGGAAGAAATGGCCCGGCTTTGCCGCGGCATCTTCCCCAGCCTGTCCGCATTCCAGGACTTTTTACAAGCAACACATTGAGACAGCAAGGCGCGCACCATTTTCTGGTACGCGCCGTCGTTTTTGCAATATCACGCAAACACATGTCACGATATCGAAACATACGTCATACCATAATGTTCCGTAAAATGAAATGTTAACGGAAACGGTACGTCAAACGTTGCATCCTCCAGCAGCTCCCTTTCTGGCGTCGCACGATATCCGGACAGTATAACCGTCCCTTCGCTTGTTTTTTCCGCCTGATACCAACCCGTATGCTGATAAAATTCCAAAAAAGCGTCCACATCGTCTGAAAGCATTTCATACTCTATTCCGGCATACAGCTTTGGCTGCACGCTGGATGTTAGCCTTTCATCTGCAACCAGATGCAGCGGTATCTGCACCAACGCTTTGGTCGTTTGTTCTTCTGCTTGCGTTTCATCAAAGACAAAATTCACCGACATATTGGTTACCATCTGCTCCCCACGCCGGAACGGGAAATAAAAGGCATCATATGTATCGACTCCTTGATCGGCAAACAGCACATAGCCATTTTGCAAGGTCTGCACTTCTCCAAACTGTTCCGCCTGCTTGCGGAAATCTTCCTCTTTCCATGGCCGATCCAAACTATATGTCACGCCGTCCGTCTCTGGCCCGCTATACTGGCGATTGGGGACCGACAATTCCATACGGTTGCCGCTGAATAAACCAACGGCTTGGATTTCCTGGCTTTGTTGCAGCCCACCGCAGCCGCAAAGCAACATCATCATACAGATCAAAAAAATACCTGTCAACTTCCGCGTCACTGTACATGCCCCCTTTCGCCTCCAAGCATATCCTTCTTTTGCGCGATTCATTTTTTAACACCCAGCTGACAAACAGGATTGTCGGAAGCATCATCCATAGTATCGAATTCACCTCATTCTCAATACTATCCCCTATATTTTCTATTTACAGTATAGCATACCGCCTATTTTGTTACTATATGTAATATTACACAATTTTCCACACAAATCTTCTATCGAAAAATGATTTCAAAATATATCCAAATTTCCCCATCCTGCGGCTCATCCCAACAAACGCCCTCGTTTTGACTTTGCTGCTGCACCGATCAAGGGAAAAATCTTTTTTCTAACATTCCTTTGACATTTGTTTGAATGTATAGTTATCTGTCTATGATAACAACAGGAGATTCCATTTATCCTGTTGCAGCCTCTTCCTTCTTTCCGGCCCATCTGCCCGCATCATCCAATCCCCAGTAATGCGCTGGTATTTTCACCTCAATTCCGCTACATTTTCTGACTGTCCGTCTGTGCTGCGCAACCAATATCTGCGCCGTCGCACATGCGTATTTTTTCAAATACAGCAGGTCTTCCAGGCGCACTTGAAAACATTTTCGTAACCTTTCAACCACTTTTTAAGTCATTTTCTTCTGCTCACAATACTTTCCGTAATTTTTCTGTCGCGCTCCCTTGCATTTTATTTGAACAAACATTCAAACTTTGCAAGACTTCCCCGTATTTTCAGTATTTTTTATGCAGATTTCCTTTTCGCAACATTTTTTCACCAAATTTCTGTGAATCTTGCAAAATAAATTCCTGCAAAACCTGTAGATTTCAGTAATTTTGCATCGTGACAAACGTTACCAAAAAGGCTATGATACTACACGAAGAGAGCCGATGGGCAACGCTCAAAAAAGAACGGTTCTCTATGATTCGAATCATGTTGATTCAGAAAGGAAGCGATTTATATGGGAATCCTCGGAGAATTAAACCAGATGGCAAAAACCGGCCAAGTCGATCAGCTCCATTATTATTTGAATGATGCGCTTGCTCCGAACCATGAACCCAAGGGGCATATTGCAGCGTATATCGGCATGAACGACCCACGCATTGCGGGCGCTTACAGGCGCGCATCGCATCATGATATGGAAATTTCGATCGCTTCATCTTACCGTTAATTTTGCTTTCACCTATTTTTTCATACCTATTTTTCCTATCTCTTTTCTTTGTAAAGGCATCCCCGCAGCTTACACGACCGCTGTGGGGATGTTTTTTCGTTGTCTTTTTTCTGCGCCGCTGCACACGATATTCCGGCCGGATGACAATCAAATTTTCCCATCTTCAAAAAATATTAAGAAATTTGTGATATGCTTTGTAAAGAACATCCCGTATCCTATACCCATAGACAGCAAGGAGGACCACCTGATGAATTACCGCGTACTTGTCTGCGACGATGATCCGGCAATTGCCCGCGCCATTGGCATTTACCTGCGTGCCGCAGGCTATGAAGCGCTGGAAGCGCACGATGGGCTGGAAGCGCTGGAACTGTGCCAGCAACAGACCATCCACCTGATTATCATGGACATCATGATGCCGGGGATGGATGGCATGCGCGCTACAGAAATTCTCCGGCAGACCCAAAACATCCCCGTTATCATGCTTTCTGCCAAAAGCGAAGATGTGGATAAAATCGATGGTCTGACCGTAGGCGCAGACGATTACGTCACAAAGCCGTTTAATCCGGCCGAGTTGATGGCACGTGTCAAATCCCAACTGCGGCGGTATACCTCGCTCGGCGGCATGTCGGAACCGGAAACCACCGCAAAAGTGTACCGCACGGGCGAGCTGGTCATTGACGACGCATCCAAAACCGTCACCGTTGACGGCGAACCGATTAGCCTGACGCCGCGCGAATACGGTATTCTGTGCTTTTTGACGCAGCACGCCGGTCAGGTGTTCTCCATTTCCCAGATCTATGAAGCTGTGTGGAGCGAACCAGCTTACAATCCGGAAAATACGGTTGCTGTCCATATCCGCCGTATTCGGGAAAAAATCGAAATCAACCCGAAGGACCCAAAATATGTAAAGGTGGTGTGGGGAATTGGCTACAAAGTGGAAAAACTTCACCCGAAGCAGCTGGGTTAAGGCTGCTGCATGGCTGCTTGCCCTGCTCATGGCAGGCTTGGCTGCATGGCAGGCGGCTTCGTTTGCACAATATGCAACCGGAAACAATCTCACAATGATGGACGCCGGTATGGTACTTCACAAGGATCTACCGGCAACTTACCTCGCGCGGGATCTGTACGATTCGGCACAGGAACTGCTGTATAGCACAAGCTATGCCGACGAGGCCACAATCAAAGCTGGGGATTCTATTGATGAGGAAGCGTTGATTGCCAATATCTACTCGGAATATTTTGATACGTTCTATGACTCTGCAATAGATGACAACTTCAGCAATGAAGAAGCGGAGAGCATACGTACCCATTATCCCGCAGAAGAAGGCAGCGACAATTATCTGACCGATGAAATATTGAACGACGTGGTCACAAAGGCAGAATCTTATGGATACATCTCCGATTCCGGAGACGCTTACAACTTCAGAGATTGGCTCAGCTACAATCGTGGCGTATACCAATACTTCCGCAATCAGTTGATCCAGGATCAGCTGGATCAGCTCGACGTATTTACCGAGAAATCTTTTGACTATCAGACAAAATACGATTACTATGCCTATCATGTCGGCAATTCTTCGGGCGGCGCCATCCCGTCCAATGTATCCGCGGCAGACGCTCAGAATATGACCGAAAACGGCTCCGGTTATTTTCTGGTCTGCAAAATCTCCTCCTATGATGTCAGTTTTTACAGCGATACCGTCGATCACACTGTACTGGATGCCCTCGGCTATGAATATACGAACAACGTTGCGCCATATGACGCATCCAGCGATTTCTACAACAGTCAAGTGTATATTGCCATGAAGCCGGATGTTCTGCAAAGCATGCAAGACGAATGGGCAGAGACCCATAACCATCTTCTTTTGCTTGTCGCAATCGAATGTGTCGCGGGAATTGTCTTTTTGCTGTGCCTGATCGTCCTTTGCTGCGGCGCCGGCAGGCGGCCGAACGACGACAAAGCATATCTCGTCTGGTATGACCGCATTTGGGCGGAAGTGCTGTATATCCTGTTCTTCTGTATCCTTGCGGCATGGATTGCTCTTGTGCTCGAACTGATCGATATCTGGGGCTATACAACTGCTTCCGCGAAGTATATGCTGCTTTGTAGCACTACCATGTTGTTTGCCGCCTCCGGCCTGCTTCTTGTGTTGTCACAGGCGCGCCGCATCAAGGCAAAACAATGGGCAAACGGCTGGATTTGCTGGCGGTTGATCCGCAAGCTGTGTAAAAGGTACATCGCAGGCGGCATCGTCTGGCTGTATCAGCAGGTACGCACTTCGCCGCTGCGTATGAAAATTGTCCTGCTCAGCGTGGGCGTCGCGGTTGTATATGCCATCTGTGCATTCCTGCTCATGGCGGTTTCCTATGAACCGGCTTGCATTACATTGCCATTGATTTTCATTGTATGTTTCGCAATTTTCTATGGTATCCGCGCAGCCGACCGGTTTGAAACCATTACGCAAGCCGCCGCCGACATCCGTGCCGGCAGGACGGATACAAAAATCAAACTCAACGGCGGTGGGCCGGAAATCAATGGCCTAGCGGACAATCTGAACCAGATTTCCGAAGGATTGCAGGACGCCGTTACGACTGCCGTCAAATCCGAACGGCTGAAATCCGAGCTGATTTCCAATGTATCGCACGATATCAAAACGCCGCTGACCAGCATCATCACGTATATCGATCTGCTAAAGAAGTGCAATATTCCAGATGCAACCGCACAGGAATATATCGCCGTGCTCGACCAAAAGGCGCAACGCCTGCGCACATTGACCCTTGATTTATTCGATGCATCCAAGGCAAGCAGCGGCGCCATGCAGCTGGAGTTGGCACAGACCGATTTTGATGCGCTGCTGCGGCAGGCACTGGGCGAACGTTCGGAACACATCGAAAAGGCAGGCTTGGATGTCCGCATCCGCTCCACACCGCCGATGTACGTCTTAGCCGACGGAAGACTGCTCTGGCGTATTTTGGATAACTTGATTTCCAACTTCACACGCTATGCCGCGCCGAGCAGCCGGATCTATATCGATATGGAATCCACAGGCGATTTCGTCACCGTAACGATGAAAAACATTTCTGCGGTAGAGCTGAACATTTCTGCCGATGAGCTGATGCAGCGGTTCACACGCGGCGACCGTTCTCGCCATACGGAAGGCAGCGGCTTGGGCCTGTCGATTGCGCAAAGCCTTGCCGAACTGATGGGCGGCAGCTGCCACGTGGAAATCGACGGCGATTTGTTCAAGGCCATCGTCTCGATTCCCAAATGGACGGATCCTGCTTCCCTGGCAACGACATAACACCCGACACAACCGGCTGGCTGCATCACAAAGTGTCCTTTCCGCATGAACAAGCAAGCCCCGAAGCCAATGGCTTCGGGGCAATTTTTTTCGTTTGTTCGGATAGAAAAATCAAATTTCCATAATGACCGGAAGGATCATCGGGCTGCGCTTGGTCTTGCGGTACAGATATTCCGACAGGTCATTTTTCACATTTGCCTTGATGGTCGTCCAATCGCGGACATCTTCATCCAGGCAGCGGTCCAGCGCGCGCTGGGAAATACGGCGAAGCTCTTCCATCAGATCCTCCGCCTCCTTGACATAGATAAAACCGCGCGATACGATATCCGGTCCTGCAATGACAATGCCGCTCTCGCTGTCCAATGTGACAACGACAACCAGCAGGCCGTCCTCCGACAGATGCTTTCGGTCGCGCAGGACGGCTGTACCGACATCGCCGATACCAAAGCCATCCACCAATACCTTGCCGGACGGGACCGGATTCGCCAGACGGGCAGTTTTGGCCGTGATTTCAATCGGTCGGCCGATATCCGCAATGATAACACGGCGCGGATCTACGCCAGTCTGAACCGCCAGCTCGCCATGGCGGCGCAGCATACGGTATTCGCCGTGTACCGGGATAAAATACTTCGGCTTGACCAGCGCCAGCATAAGCTTCAGCTCTTCGCAGCAGGCATGGCCAGATACATGGATGATCGCCTGGCGGTCATAGACCACCTCCGCGCCCTTCTTGCTCAGCTCGTTGATCATCTTGGTGACTGATTTCTCATTGCCCGGGATGGCCGAAGCGGAAATAATCACCTTATCGCCCGCTGTGATCTCTACCTGTTTGTGGCTGGAAAACGCCATACGGTACAGCGCGCTCATCGCTTCGCCCTGTGAGCCGGTGCACACAACGACAACCTTGCTCTTCGGATACCGGCTGATTTCGGAAATGTCGATCAGCACATTCTTCGGTGCGGTGAGATAGCCCAGCTCCATGGCGACCTTTGCAATGTTTTCCATGCTGCGCCCGCAGATTGCAACCTTTCTGCCATGGTGCGCCGCGGCGTCTACAACCTGCTGCACGCGATAAATATTGGAAGCGAACGTAGCAATGATAATACGCTGTTCGCAGCCTTTAAACTGCGCTTCAAACGTTTTTCCGACTTCCAACTCACTCGGCGTATAACCGGAACGCTCTACATTGGTCGAATCGCTCATGAGCGCAAGCACGCCCTTCCTGCCCAGCTCGCCAAAGCGGGTCAAGTCGATCATTTCGCCCGAAACCGGCGTTGGATCAATCTTGAAGTCGCCGGTGTGGATAATCATACCCATCGGCGTCTGAATGGCCAGCGCAACTGCATCCGCAATCGAATGGTTGGTGTGGATCAGCTCAATGTCAAAACAGCCCAGCCGGATATGATCCCCTGCCTTAACACAGTTGATCTTGACCTGCTTGGTCATGCGGTGCTCCTCAAACTTGGAATTGAGGATACCCGCAGCCAGCCGGGTGCAATACACCGGGACATGCAGCTCCTTGAGCACATACGGCAGCGCGCCGATGTGATCCTCGTGTCCATGGGTAATGACAATGCCGCGCACCTTGTTTTTGTGCCGACGCAAATACGTGATGTCCGGGATAACCAAGTCAACACCCAACAGCTCGTTGTCTGGAAACGCCAAGCCGCAGTCAATGACAAAAATATCCTGTCCATACTCAATCACCGTCATGTTCTTACCGATTTCATTGAGTCCGCCCAACGGTATAATCTTCAGTTTTTCTTTCATATATGCATATCACTATCCTTTGCTGCACGTACAGCCGACGGTATGCATGCCTCTGAAGTAGGCACAGCAAAAGGACGCTTTGGACATGCCAAAGACGCGCCACCGCACACAGCCGTACTGTGCTTGAATTTTTTGAAGTTTTGTTGCAATTCATCTATCCGAAACCGCCCTCGGCAACAGCAGGACATATCAGCGCATGTCATCCTACCGCTGTATACCGATCCACACAGGCGGCCCAACGTCAAAAACTTGTTGTTAGTATACCACAGTTTGAAACAATTGTACACCCATTGCGCGTTTTTCCGCCCCACATCCCGCATGAAATTTTACGATTTTTTACCTGTTTTTTGGGCATTTTCCGCTACAAAATGACTTTTCCCGTATTTTCTCATCAAAACATACAGCGTTATCCCAAGCGCCGAGGCGGTATTTTCCCTGCCGGAAACGTACCGCCACACGTCCTGCCTATCTCCCAACCGGCGCAGTTCGCGGCGGCGATACCGATATCCACCCGGCGGTTTTTATCGTTCTTTTTGCGTACATACGTCTATTTTATTGCCAAAACTGCCAATTTTTCCACAAATTTCTTGTGCAATGCGCCTGAATTTTGTTTTTTCATGTAGAATTGTTTGACAAATGAAGTCTCGTCCTGTATGATAGGTTACAGATCGGTTACACAAGCGTAACAAATTGAATACTTGCTGCTCCGGCAGCCCTATCATACAAAAGGAGTTACATATGTTTCAGAATCTCAAAAAATACCTCGTTGTTGCTGCAACCGGCATTGTGCTCACCGCCAGCATGACCGCAGGCGCATTTGCCGCAGGCGCTACCGCAAACACCAGCGTCAACGTCCGTTCGGGCGCGGGCAACAATTACCCTGTCGTCACCTGCGTCAGCAAAGGACAGTCCGTCACCGTAAACGGTTCCTCCGGCAACTGGACGAAGGTCACTGCAAATGGTAAGAGCGGATACATCTACAACAAGTATCTGTCGAACGGAAGCTCTTCTAATCCGTCATCCGGCACCTCTTCCACCCCGTCCACCACAAGCACATCCAGCACAACCGTATATTCTACGCTCTCCCTGAACGTCCGCTCTGGGCCTGGCACCAAGTACGGCGTCGTTACCACCATGAGCAAAGGCCAGTCCGCTACCAAAGTTGGTGTTTCCGGCAACTGGTATCAGGTAAAGGTGAACGGCAAGACCGGTTACGTATCGTCGAAGTATGTGACCACCTCCAAGCCGTCTTCCTCCTCTACAACGGCAACCACTACTCCTTCCTCCTCCACGGGAAATAAGACCTACATGGGCAACTATAAGCTGACCTTCTATGCAGGCGACGGCAAGACCGCTTCCGGCAGAAGCCCGCGGGTCAATCACACCATCGCTGCGGATACCTCCGTATTGCCGATGTATTCCACCGTTTACATTGAAGGCTGGGGTACCTATACAGTTGAGGACCGCGGCGGCGCGATCAAGGGCAACCGCATTGATATCTTTGTCGAAAGCAACGCTGTTGCGAACAAATACGGCGTCAAGTATGCAAATGTTTACCTTGTAAAATAAGAACCATAGAGAAGAACCGGCACGGGAAAACACTCCCATGCCGGTTCTTTTTGCGTCCGACGACTCATTCCACTACGATAGCGAGGAAGGTTGCCGGTCGGTCGGAAACGTTCTTGGTGTAATGCGATGCGCCGTCGCCGCAGATCCACGCGTCGCCGGGTTTGACAACATGCTCCTGGCCGCCGTCCTGAATCAGCAGCTCGCCGTCCAGCAGCCAGCAAAATTCCGCATCCGGCATATGGGCATGCGGCCCAATGGTACATCCCGGGTTCAATGTGAGCTTTGCGCACATTTTAAACTTCCCGCAGGAATCTTCCGGGGCAATCAGCGTCTGCCGTGTGATTTCCCCTTCTCCACCGCGCAGCTTGACAACGGTGTCAATGTTCTGTTCGTTTGCTCGGTTTATCATGTTTTTTCATCCTTTCTTGTCCTTGAGCACAACAACCGTGATTCCGTTGTTGTGTCGGTCAATATCATGATCTTTGCGGAAGGCTGGGCAAATTTGCAGCAGCCTTCTTGTATCCTCCTCAAATATCGTCAGCTTTTCCCCAGGGATAAAAAACCGGATGTGTCCCCGCTTCTGATCATCCGGCAACTGCTTGCGCACGGCAACGCGGATTTTCCCGCCGTTTCCCGTGGAACCGAAACCATGGATGATCTTGAGCACGCAAACATCCTGCCGGCGGGCGAGCTGAAGCTCCAGCTGCAGCCGGGCAAGCGCCTGCGCAACCGTCGGTTTGTCATCCTCCAGATTGATCTGACGTATTTGCTGTCCCATATGAATGATGTACTTCCTTTCCTTCCTGCATAGCCAGAAACGCGGCGAACAGCGGGCGCATATCAACGTCGGTATCCCGGCAAATGCCTTCCACCATGCGCTCCGGATGCCATTGTACGGCCATGACCGGCAGGCTGTCGTGTTCAATCGCTTCAATCACGCCGTCCGCGTCGCTCACCGCGGCAACATGCAGCCCGGCACCCAGTGTACGGATCGCCTGATGATGATAGCTGTTTACCGGCAGCCGTTCCCCAAACAACGGGCGCAGCTGCCCCTGCTCCGATGTCACAACGGTATGAATCGTGTTATCATGTACATGCGCCGTGCCGAGATGCCGGAACAGTGTCCCACCAAAAAACACATCAATGACCTGAATGCCGCGGCAAATGCCGAGCACAGGCTTTTTGCGTGCACAAAACTGCCGCAGCAGCTCCCATTCGCGTTCGTCCCGCTGTTGATCCACGCTGGTATCCAATCCTGTCATGTGTTTTCCATAATACGCCGGATGGATATCCCCGCCGCCGGACAGCACCAACGCGTCGCAGGTCTCCGCCAGCTGTTGCGCGCTCCCATAACCGCCATCGTATACGGCAATGCCGCCCATGCCTGCCAGGCAGCGCGCGTACAGCTCGCTCTGCGCCACCTGCCTGCTCCGGCTTCCGGAAATCGTTCCGGTTGATACCAGTATAACAGTATTTGCCGTATTTTTCACCTCCTGCATCATAAATATTATGAAAAAGATATCATGATTAGGATGCCATGAATCGTTTGCGAGCACACGCGAATCCGGGAATGCATCCAAAAATTTTCTAGGTTGGTGAAGTTATGGTTCCCTTTTTCATTCCCCTTGCTGGGGCAATCGCCCTATTTCTGTTTGGGATGGAGCTGCTGCGCGGCGGCCTGTGCCGCTTATCGCAAAAGCGGCTGCAGCCGCTGCTAATGCAGGCCACACAATCCATCTGGCAGGCCGTCCTTCTCGGCACGGTTGTCACCGCCTTCATCCAAAGCTCATCCGCCGTCACGATTATCATTGTCGGCCTCGTCGCGGGCCATGTCATCGCCCTGGAGCAAGCCGCGGGGCTGATTGCCGGCGCAAACCTCGGCACCTGTACCACGGCATTCCTCGTCCATTTTGGCCTGTGTACCGAAGGCCCGGCCTTGTTCCAGGGCATTCATCCCGTATTGCTGCTGTGCCTGCTGCTTCCGCTGCTGGTATACCGCCGTTGCCCGCCGCTGCTTTCGGTATGCGCAGGGCTTGTTGCGCTGCTTGCCGGTATGTATCGTATGCAGGACGCGCTGGCGCCGCTCGCGGGTACGCCGCAGCTTTCCATGCTGCTGTCCGCCTGGGATTCCCCGCTCACCGGCCTGCTGTCCGGTACCGCTGTGACGGCCATCCTGCAAAGCTCCTCCGCCTGTATTGCGATGCTGCAAACGCTTTCCGGCTCCGGTATGCTATCCATCGGCTGCATCCTGCCGGTCATCCTCGGGCAAAACATCGGCACCTGCGTCACGGCAATGCTCGCCGCCGTCCATGCCGGGCGTGAAGCGCGTCAGGCCGCGTGGATGCATTTGCTGTTCAATCTGCTGGGTGCCGCCGTTGTATTGCCTATCCATCAGATCTGTTGCCTGTTTTTGCCCTACGCCATGGCCCAGCCCGCCGACAGCCTGACAATTGCTTGGCTGCATCTGTTGTGCAATCTGGCTGCACTGCTGGCCTTTGTGCCGCTGTATCGCCGCATGGGAAAGCAAAAAGGCTCCCGCCGAAGCAGGAGCCAGGTTGGCCGTATTTAATTCCCTGTGGCAATCCATGCATCCGGGATGTGCCGCCCTTTTTCCGGCGTCACTGCGGAGGAGCGCGTGATATTGCGCCCGCGATAATACATCACCGCAGAGGAACCGCCGTCCAGATTACACGCCTGATACGCGCCGTATTGATACAGGATATCGGTCAGGTCGCCCAGTGTGATGCCGATGGAATATCCCGGCTGCCTGCCGTCCACAACAGCCATCAACATCTGCCCGTTTTCTGTCTGTCCGATGACCGAGCGCGGCTGCAATCCCCAACCGGCAGAACCGCTGATGAGCTGCTCCCCATCGACCACAAGCGCAGGACTGAACTGCATCGCATCGCGCGCGCCGCGCTGCAGCGTATTGGATATGTTGAGCCGGTTGGAGGCGTCCATGCTGATGACCTTCATGGTCTCATCCATCACATCACTGTGCAGTGTTCCGTCGCAAAAGATGATACCCATCGCATTGCCGCCATTTCCGGTCCCCTCCGGATCGGCAAAGCCGCTGGCGTTGATGCCGAGTACCGCGTCATTTTGCTCGCAAATATCCTCCAAATAGCTGCCCGAATGGCCCAAGGAATTGGAAACCGCAAGCTTGACCTGCGCGGCATTTTTGACAATCGCCATGCGCCCGCAATACCCGTCACCCTGCAGACCGACAATCACAATACCGTTTCGCGTGTCAATTGCGCAAACCGGATCGCCATAGATCGTCGTGATGCCGGTCTCATCCGCATTGTAATCCGCCGCATCGATCAGCAAATATCCGTCGTCGTCCAGCACCTCGCTCTGTTCGTGCCGCTCGATATATCGCTCAAGCGAATCGCGGTCAATTTCCGGATACAGCGCGGAAAATTTTTTCCGGACAGCTTCCCACGTGTCAACCGCTTCCTTCGATGCCTCAAATGCCGTATCGTCTCCCCAGGAGCTGTTATAACTTTCCTGCTCCAATTCAACCGTCCGTCTGCCGTTCATGACGTCGTCAATGACAGATTGCGGCAAGAACATCGTCGCCAGCCATTGGTGGTTCATTGTCCCCATCGCCGTTTCAATGTAAATCGTGCGCCATTTTTCGATAAACGGGATATGGGAAAACACCAGCACGCAGTACAGCACAACCATTGCCGCTGCTGCCAGAACGCAATGCAGGCGCCGCCTGCTACGGCGTGCCCGCCTTTTGTGTGCGCGTCGTGCCGCCCGATGTTGTTTTTTCACTTTTTTCGGGTCTTCTACCTTCTCTTCTTCCAGCATGACCCAAGACGGTTTTTGCTCTCCGTCGCTCACAAACTCACCCCAATCGGTTGTCTTCGTTGGTTTCCCATCGCTATTCTTTGCACCACAGACGTTATGCAGATCATTATAGCACAGTTTCTCGTTCCATCCTACAGGAAAAATCACACAATCCTGTGTTTTTCTTGTGTCATTCTTGCTAGTATGTTAAAATAACGAGAAAAAACAGGAGATTTTGGGTATGGAATGGATACAGTTCGATGGTTCGCCGTTTTCCGCACGGCAAACCTTTACCTGCGGCCAATGCTTCCGCTGGGCGCCGCAGCCGGACGGCAGTTATATCGGCATTGTCCGCGGCACACCGGCACAGGTATGGGATGCACAGGGTAAGCTATGCGTGCAAAGCCCCGGTCCAGCCGCGCTGTGGCGCGCATACTTTGACTGTGACACCGATTACACCGCAATCCGCCAAAGCTTTGCCGTCGACGCGTTTACGGCCGCTGCGGCAGAATTTGGTAAAGGCATCCGCATATTACAGCAAGAGCCGTGGGAAGCGCTTTGCACGTTTATCATCTCCCAGTGCAACAACATCCCGCGTATCACCGGCATCGTCCAACGGCTGTGCGAGCAGCTCGGCAAACCGCTCCCATTTGCAGGTCAAGTATGGTACACCTTCCCGGAGGCGGATACCCTCGCCGCGCTGACACCGGCGGATCTGTCCGGCCTGCGCGCCGGATACCGCACGCCGTATCTGATCGGTGCGGCACAGGCTGTGCAATCGGGCGCATTGGATTTTGACGCGCTGCGCGGGATGTCCACAGCGGAAGCCCGCAGCCACATCATGCAGCTGCGCGGCGTCGGTCGGAAGGTGGCGGATTGCTTCCTGCTGTTCGGCCTGCACAAGCTGGATGCGTTCCCGGTGGATACCTGGATGAAAAAAGCCGCCGCATATTACAGCGGCGACATGAAACGCTTCCTCGACAGCCCATATGCGGGCGTCTATCAGCAGTATTTCTTTTTCTACACGAGGGAGCATTACCGATAGTCTCAGCCCTCGATCACCTTTACATAGTATTGGCGCGTGCGCGGCCCGTCAAATTCACAGAAATAAATGCCCTGCCAAATACCCAACAGCAGTTTGCCCTGCTCAAATGGGATGGTCTTCGACACACCCATCGCAGAGGATTTCAGGTGCGCGGCGGAGTTGCCCTCCATATGGCGGAATTCCCTTCTGTCCGGATACGCCTGTTCTAGGCCATACAACATGTCGGTCACGACATCGGGATCTGCATTTTCGTTGACCGTGATGCCCGCCGTCGTATGCGCGCACCACACGACGACAATCCCGCTCTGCGCGCCGCTTTGCTCTACCGTCTCCCGCACGCTGCGGGTAATGTTGATGAAATCTTCACGCGGGGTGTGGATCGTAAATTTTTTCGCTTCCATGGATTATCCCTCCTCCTGCCGGTTTTCATATAGATATGTCGCTTCCAGGTCGGATAAATGCACCTTGACGGCCAGCGGATACTGCTCAAACGCATGCGCGATGGCAAACGAGCCCGCCTTGGCCGTATCATCAAAGCCGCCCATATGCCAGCGGATGGCAACCGCCTCCTCATTTTTCAGCCGCATAAAGCGTTCGATCAGGAAGACGGATTTTTCGCCGTGCCCATATGGAAACCGGTCGTTGATGGTATAATACGGCACCTTTTCCCACACGCCCGCATCGTTTTTGCGGTTGCGATAGGATACCTCATAAAAGCCAGCCTTGCAGATATCGTGCAGCAGCGTTGCGATGGCAACGCTTTCGGGATCGTCCTCCCCTTCGACAAAATGCTTGTGCATAAAGACCTTATAGACGTTCAGGCTATGCTCCACCAAGCCGCCTTCGTAGGCCGAATGGAAGCGGGTGGAAGCGGGCGCCGTGAAAAAATCCGAGCTGATCAGCCACTCGAGCAGCCGGTCTGCCCCGCGGCGCGTGATGTGCGCTTTGTACTGATCGATAAACATCTGCCTGTAATCCAAACTCATATTGCCACCTCAAAGCCCGCCGCTGTCAAGGTATCCTGTACCTGATCCAGCGGTATGTTTTGTCCATATAATTTTACCAGCCCACTGTCCAGCGCAACCTCTACCTGCGTCACCGCCGGAAGCGCTTCGAGTAATCGCTTGACTTGCCGCGCGCAGCAGCGCGCACTGATGCCGTTGACCGTCAGCTGTAGGCAGCCCTGCCTGCTGTGCACCTCCAAAAAAATTTCATACAGCCGTTCACGTGTATTGCACGACGGGTCATCCAGCACACGGTTGAGCATTTCGGACAGATACCGCCCGATGCTCGGCCCGGAAATCCCCCAGGCCAGCAAATCGTTCCCATTGACCGCCAGATCCTTGCGCGTCAGGCACCCCTGTTCCGCCAGAACCTGCTCGAGCAATGCCTCTGTTTCCAGCAGCTCGGTCAGGTTTTCCGGCGTCGTTCCCTGCCCGATACAATCCGCTTTTTTCACCGCCAACAAGTTGCGGAACCGTGTCTCGCCGTGCACGGCCAGCTTGCGCCGCACGCTGCGCACGGTATTCCCCAGCGGTGTGTCGTGATGCCGCACCAGATACAGCAGCTCCTGCTCCATCTGCACCGGCAGACGCAGATGCCGGGCGGCCTGTTGCGCAAGCTGATACGACAGGATGGGATGCCCATAAAAATGCCCGACGCCGTTGTCATCCATATGGAATGTCCCCGGCTTGCCACAGTCGTGAAACAGCATCGCCAGCCGCAGCAACGGGTCCGGCCGAATGCTCTCCATGGCCCGGACAGAATGCTCCCACACATCATATTTGTGATACGGGTTGTGCTGTGCAAAGCCCACCATCGGCGCAAGCTCCGGCAGCAGCCCGGTAATCATATCCGCATATTCCATCATGACGGTGCCGGCATATGGGCCGCACACCAGTTGCAGCAGCTCCGCCGTGATGCGCTCGGCCGAAACATGCGCCAGTCCATGCTGGTTGCGCCGCAGCGCCTGCACCGTTTGCAGCTCTATTGCATAACCGCGTTGGGCTGCAAACCGCAGCGCCCGCAGGATACGCAGCGCGTCCTCCTGTAATCTTGCATCCGGATCGCCCACACAGCGCAGCAGCTTCCGCCGCAGATCGTCCTGCCCGCCAAATGGATCGCACAGGCCGCGCTGCGGGCTGTACGCCATGGCATTGACCGTGAAATCCCGCCGCGCAAGGTCGTCTGCAATGGCCGTGACAAACTGTACGCTGTCCGGCCGCCGCCCGTCCGAATAGCTTCCTTCCGTGCGGAAGGTCGTCACCTCGACCGGCTCCCCTTCCATCATCACAGTCACGGTCCCATGCTGCAGCCCGGTCTCTATCACATGATGATCGAAAAAAATATCCTCTACCTGCTGCGGGAACGCAGCGGTGCAAACGTCGTAATCATGCGGTGTCCGGCCTGCGAGGCTGTCGCGTACGGCTCCGCCGACCACATAGCTGGCATATCCTGCTTGTTCCAGCCGGTCCAAAACAGCCACGATATGTTGCGGCAGATCAAACAGACAGCCCATGTCAATTGCGCCGCAGCCCATTGTACGGCTTTTTCCGGAGCGGGCGTTTGTTGCCGTCCCGATCCACGACAACAGTATGATCCAGCTGCGCTTGCAGATTTGCCCGATATTCCGCAATATATTCCTCCCGCAACTGCTTCTGTTCAGCAGTCTCCTCCGGCGTCAAACCCTCCGCCTTTGCTTTTTTGGCCAACGCATTGATGCGGTCGATCTTCTGTCGTTCCATGCTGCAAAACCTCCCTGACAATGTTCCAAGATATACCCATTATATGTATTATACCGTTTTCCAGTAGGTGTGGCAAGTGCCGATGATTTCTTACTTGACAGTATTTTGCGCATATGGTACGGTATTGATATGATTTTTACGCTTTTACAGCATTTTACCTAGTAGAAAGGTAGGTTTTATGATGAGACCGGAGACTTTATGCATCCACGCCGGCTATGAGCCGGGCAACGGCGGCGCACGCGCACTGCCGATTTACCAATCCACCACCTTTACTTTTGATTCCACCGAGCATGTCGGCGCGCTGTTTGACCTGACCGCAGGCGACGCGTTTTATACCCGACTGGGGAACCCGACCGTCGATGCGGTAGAAAAGAAAATCGCCGCACTGGAAGGCGGTGTCGGTGCACTGTGCACCAGCTCCGGCCAGGCGGCTTCCCTGCTGTCCGTGCTGAACATCGCACAGTCGGGTGACCATATCGTTTGCGCTTCTGCGGTTTACGGCGGCACCTTCAACCTATTCGGCGTCACACTGAAGAAAATGGGGATCGATGTCACGTTTGTCGACGGTGATGCACCGCTGGAAGAGCTACAAAAGGAAATCCAACCGAACACCAAAGCAGTCTTTGGCGAAACCATCGCAAATCCTGCGCTGCATGTGCTGGATTTTGACAAAATGGCTGCGCTCGCACACGATAACGGCATCCCGCTTATTGTAGACAATACGTTTGCCACACCGATCCTGTGCCGCCCGTTCGATTTCGGCGCGGACATCGTCGTACATTCTACCACCAAGTACATGGACGGGCATGCCATCCAGATGGGCGGCGTCATTGTTGACAGCGGTAAATTCGACTGGGGCGCTTCCGGCAAATTCCCGGGACTGACCGAACCGGACGAATCGTACCACGGACTGCGCTATACCGAAGCCTTCGGTGCGGCAGCATATATCACCAAGGCGCGCGTACAGCTGATGCGCGATCTGGGCACCTGCCAGACCCCGATGGGCGCATTCCTGCTCGACCTCGGCTTGCAGACCCTGCCGCTGCGCATCCGCCAGCACAGCGCAAACGGCCTTGCCGTAGCAAAATACCTGGAAAAGCAGAAGGATGTGGAAGCCATCAACTTCCCGGCCCTGCCTTCTGATCCATATTATGCGCTGACGCAAAAGTATCTGCCCAACGGCACCAGCGGCGTCATCTCGTTCTCCATCGCCGGCGGGCGAGCACGCGCAGCCCAGTTCATTGACAGCCTCAAGCTGATCTCGCTGGAGGTACACGTTGCGGACATCCACAGCTGTATCCTGCATCCGGCAACCTCCACCCACCGGCAGCTGAGCGATCAGCAGCTGATCGACTGCGGCATCACGCCGGGCCTGGTACGGTTGTCTGTCGGCCTGGAAAACCTCGAGGACATCATCGAGGACCTGGAGCAGGCGTTCGCCGCAATCAACGAATAATCCTGTTACCATACAGCAAAAGCGCCTGCTTCCTACGAAACAGGCGCTTTTCTATGTTCATTTGTTATTTGTAATACATCAAATGGCAGAGAGGTTCTTGAGCGAAATATCCATCGCCGGGGACGCATAGGTCAGCGCACCGGACGACACAAAATCCACACCGATGTCTGCAATTTCCAGCAGGCGTTCTGCTGTGACATTGCCCGAACACTCTGTTTTTGCCCGGCCATCAATCAGCTTGACTGCCTTACGCATGGTCTCGTTGTCCATATTATCCAGCATGATGACGTCCGCGCCGCATTCTGCCGCCTCAGCCACCTGCTCCAGTGTTTCACACTCCACCTCGATCTGGGTGACAAAGGAAACATATTCGCGTGCCATCTGTACGGCTTTGGTAATCGAGCCTGCGGCACAAATATGGTTGTCCTTCATCATGACGCAGTCGGACAGGTTATAACGGTGGTTGGTTGCTCCGCCGCAGCGCACGGCATATTTTTCAAAAATACGCAGGCCCGGCGTGGTCTTGCGGGTATCCAGCAGCTTGGTGTGCCGTCCTTCCAGGATCTTCACCATTTTGTTGGCATTGGTCGCAATGCCGCTCATGCGCTGCAAATAGTTCAGCGCGGTACGCTCACCGGTGAGCAACGTGCGGATGTCCGCATAAATGATACCGATCAGCTCGCCCTTTTTCACAGCGTCGCCATCTTTGTACTTGGTTTCAAAATGCGCTTCCTTTTCCAACAGCTCAAACACACGGGCAAATACATCCAGGCCGCAAATAATGCCGTCCTGCTTGCAAATCAGCTCTGCCTTGCCCTGCTGTGGTTCCCGCATAATGGCATTGGTGCTGACATCCTCGCTTGTCACATCTTCACGCAGCGCGTTGAGGATGGACGGGTCCATATTAAGCATCATTGTGGAGCCACTGCTCATAAAAATCTTCATCCTTTCGCTTGATCTCTTCCAAAATAGCCGCTCTGTTCCGCGCATCGATGTCTTCGAAATCAGCGGCATCAAATGTCAGCTCGCTGTCCGGCATCGGTTCCGAAACCGAAACGGTCTGCGCAATATGGTTGGCGGCACGCTCTGCAAACACAAGGCTTTCCAGCAGGGAATTGCTCGCCAGCCGGTTTTTGCCATGTACGCCGTTGCAGCTGGTTTCGCCGACTGCGTACAGCCTGTCCATGGAAGTCTTGCTATCGGAATCTACCTTGATACCGCCCATAAAGTAATGCTGTCCCGGTGTCACCGGAATCGCTTCTTTTGTCATATCATAGCCTGCCTCGAGGCATTTTTTATAAATATTTGGAAAACGCTTCTTGATAAAATCCGCATCCAGATGCGCGATAGAAAGCTCCACATACGGACGCCCGTCAATTTTCATCTGCTTGCAGATTGCCTGCGATACCACATCGCGCGGCAAAAGTTCATTGACAAACCGTTCTCCGTTTTTGTTGTACAGATACGCGCCTTCGCCGCGCACCGATTCCGAAATCAGGAAGCTGCGGCCCGGCTTGGTAGAATACAGCGTCGTCGGATGGATCTGGATATAATTGATGTGTTCTACTTCGATGTGATGCCGCATGGCAATGGCAAGCGCATCGCCAGTGATGTGCGGGAAATTGGTCGAAAACCGGAATAAACCGCCCAGGCCGCCGGTCGCCAATACCACCGCCCGCGCGCGCACAGCATACAGTGTGCCGTCCGCATTGCGCAAAATCGCACCGCAACAGGTATTGTGTTCGTCGCAAACAATATCAATCAGCGTAGTATATTCCCGGATGGTAATATTCGGGCGTTCCTGCGCGCGTGCCAGCAGCTTACTGGTAATTTCTTGTCCCGTAAGATCCTCATGGAACAGGATCCGGTTTTCCGAATGCGCGCCTTCGCGGGTAAAGAGGAAATTGCCCTCCGCGTCACGCTCGAAATCCACACCATAATCCACCAGCTCCTGTGCAATTTTCTGCGAAGAGCGGATCATAATATCGACAGACTGTTTATTATTTTCATAATGCCCAGCCTTCATGGTATCTTCAAAATAGCTGTCATAATCATTGTCATCCAGCAGCATGCACATACCGCCCTGTGCGAGGAAGGAATCTGCCTGATCTGCCTTGTCCTTGGTAATGACAAGGACCTGATCCTGCTTGGGTAGCTGTAGTGCGTTAAACAATCCGGCAGCGCCGGTACCGACAACCAAAATGTCAGTCGTTTCCATATTCGCTCCCCCTTACCCTACAAACCTGCAAAAGCAGGCTTGTGCCGTTATCTTTTTCGTGAGCCGCGCTATGTGCTCCGTCAACTGTTTCATTTCCTATGAATTCTCCCTAACTAATATGTAACTTTTGCTACGCTGTTTTACGTTTTAGTATACCATATCAGCCCGTATCCTGCAAGACAGTTTGCACGTCTTCTGTCCTTTTTGCAATTTTACAGCAACAGTCATGCATTTTTTGTCGATTGCTATTCTTACATTACATGCCGTGGCATGCCTTTGGTTTTTTCATAAACTCTTTCACCTGTTCCATCGACGGTGCAGATCGGAACGCAGCACCCGGCTGCGTAATGGCAAGCCCCGCGGCATAGGTGGCGCTCTTCAATGCTTCCGCCGGTTCTTTCCCGCTCAAGTATTCCGCCAAGAAATAACCTTCAAAAATATCGCCGGCTGCCGTTGTATCCACAACCGGTACCTTCAATGCCGGATAATAATTCTGCGCGTTCTCATGCTTAAAAAATGCACCCTGTGAGCCAAGGGTAAACAGGAATGCGCCGTGCGGGTATTGTTCGCGCAAATGCAGCAGGATATCGCCCGGCTGCACATAGCTTGTCATACAGCGGCCTTCAATTTCGTTGAGGCAGAACAAAGAAACCTTTGTCAGATCGCCCTGCAGCAGCTCTTTGGTACATGGAGATGGGTTTAATACGATATACATTCCCTTTTCATATGCGCGGTCAATGGCATATTGCAGGCAGGAAATTTCATTTTGCAATACCAGAACATCTTGTTTCCCATAACCTTCCAGCGCTTCGTCTACATATGCTTCATCAATCCGTCCGTTTGCCCCGGCATACAGCAAAATTGCGTTTTGCCCTACTTCATCCACCTGGATGATCGCATGGCCGGTACGTTCTTCCTCCAATACGCGAATCAGCGCTGTGTCCATGCCATCCTGTTCGAGCATTTCCACCAGTTCCGTGCCGTCCAAGCCAACCATGCCAGCCATCCGGACATCCATCCCAGCGCGCGCCAGCGTGATGGCCTGATTCAGGCCTTTGCCGCCCGGGAACGTTTTTAGCTGGAATGCCGCTTGTGTTTCCTTTGGTGTCGTAATATGTGCGACGGAATAGTTATAATCAATATTGATCGATCCCAATACAAGTATTTTCATAAGAAGGAACCTCCATTCCCTTACTGCAACACATGTTATATTTTTCCTGTATGGCACACGGAAGCTTGTTTTTATTATAAATTGTTTCCGCAATAAGTACAAGACTTTCCAAACAATTCTCTTTCCCCAATTCCAAAAATCTTTGCCGTTTCGTTTTTCCATGGGTATGTCCTTTGTTTTTCTGTATTTTCCATACAAAATAACATTTTCCGCTTGACTTTCTTTGTCCACATGGATATGATATAAGATACTGAAACGAAAGGATGATCGAGGCCATGGCTGTTACCAAAAAGGGCACCAAGCAAATCACCGCCAATAAAAAAGCCAGGCACGATTATTTTGTCGAGCAGGCTTATGAATGCGGCATTGAATTATTTGGAACCGAAGTGAAGTCTATCCGCCAGGGGACCGTAAGCTTGAAGGACTCCTATTGTATTTTCCGAGACGGCGAAATTTTTGTCAAAGGGATGCATATCAGCCCCTATGAAATGGGAAATATCTTTAACAAGGATCCGTTGCGGGAGCGCAAGCTGTTGATGCATAAAAAAGAAATCATGAACCTGTTTGGCAAGACCAGGCAGGAAGGCTATGCGCTGATACCGCTTTCGCTGTATTTCAAGCAGTCGCGTGTTAAAGTCGAGCTTGGCCTCTGCAAGGGCAAAAAACTGTATGACAAACGGGATGCCGCAGCCAAGCGGGATGCACAGCGTGAAATCGAACGCGCCATGAAATCCCGCCGATAGCCTTGTGGTCGTTTCTTTCCCAACCATATGGGGACGTACCGGTTTCGACGGGGGTGTGGAATCCGGGATAGCGGGCCGCAGTGAGGACGCTGCGTTAAAAGCCTCAACTGTCTAAATATTAAACGACAAAAATTATTCTTTACAGGCTGCCTAATTAGGCCAGCCCGTCCTGCCTGAGAGTATCGCGGCTCGGGACAGGGCGTCATTTAGCGGTGAACGTGCGGCAGGTAAGCTTTGCCCTGCCCATGCATGATGAAGCTACCAACCCTGTAAGCCTGTCATTTGGCGTACAGCAGCGGGAATTGCAATAAAATGACTGCGCCCGGAGAGGTCCTTGAGGAAGTGCCTTCGGACAGGGGTTCGACTCCCCTCGTCTCCACCACGTCGGAGCAAGCGTCATGACGCTTGCTCCGTTTTCTTTTGTCCTGGTATGCCCGTTTATAAAATCGGGCAAATAACAAAAGCTGCTGTTTGGAATCTTATCCATCCAGCAGCTTTTTTGTTATGGCAATGAAACGGCAGCT
Source organism: Eubacteriales bacterium (assembly GCA_030523305.1). GTDB lineage: Bacteria > Bacillota > Clostridia > Oscillospirales > Butyricicoccaceae > Butyricicoccus_A. The sequence continues at coordinate 2,820 of JAUNIY010000005.1, read as the reverse complement.
TCGGAAAAAAAGCGGTCTGTCAATTTCATATAGTGTAGATACAGTACGCCAAAGCGGTGACGGTAATTGGGCTTCCACGGCTTTGCTTTCCCGCAAAAATGCAGAATTGCCGTATGCTGCATGACCCACTGCAAATCAGCTTGGCCATAGCTCCGCATCAGATAGCTGCTGTAATTTCTTGCATCATAATTCCAAACAGCATCGTCAATTTCCTGCACGCGGTCGCCATACATGGCATTCAGGATATCCTGATCCGGTAGCACCAGCTCCTGCGAATGGGCTTCCACATAAGAAAAAATATCCTCTGGGACAATTTCCTTGCGGCATCCGGCAAGATCCATGAGCAGCACACCAGAATTATAGTAGTTCTGTTCTGTGCCCAAACGGATCTTATTGATATTGTTGGCAAGTTCGGTTTTTCCTGTGTGCGCTGCGGCAGCAAAAAGGCAGCTTCCCAGTTCCATATTCCACAACGGTTTTAGAGAATTGATAATCAGAATATCCGGGTCAAGATATAAGATCCGTTCCAGATGATCCGGCAGCAGCTGGGCGGCAAGGAGCCGGTAATACATTTCTTGCGGATAGCGGTTGGTAACCGGAGCGCCTGCAAATTGCGTACCATCTACACATATCGGATGCAAGGAATATTCAAGTGATTCCAAATCGCGCTGCAATGCATCCAGTACCGCTTCTGGAATGCTGCGATGCAGCAAATAAATGTCACACCGTATTTCCGGGTTGTTGAAATATAACGAAGTGAGCATGACTCGCATTTGCGGAACATAATTTTGATCCAGGCTGACCAGAATGTTCATGGTTGTTTTCATGCTTCGGCAAAACTCCTCTCCAAAATGCCTGCTGACCGATGCTCGGAAAAATGATCTGACGATCCATCGATATCCAAGATCCTATATCTACCTATTTTTTCAAAAAACAAAAACGCCAACTGCCGCATCGCCCGGTCTCCGTCACAATGGCATAAATCGGAAAAAAGTTACGATCCAGCATCCTTTCCAGCGCCTTTGTAAGCAATAGTATAGCGGAACCTGTCGTAAAATTCAACAGCAATTTTTACATTGTCAGCGTTACATATGGGTGTTACAATGATGGATAGGCACAGCGCCCCTAGCAACCACACGTTTGATTCATTCCCAGAAAAAAGTAAACGCAAGCTTGGTAGATCCATACGAGAAAATACAGTATAGGTTTGTATCATGATGGAGGAGGGCTTATGGAACATATTTCATATCAGATATCATTTCAGATTTATGACAACCAAGAAATACCCTTTCAGTTTGAAGACGAACTCTTGGTTTTCTTTGGCTTGAACGGCACCAGCCAAATCTTTTGCAGAAACAGCTCATATGAAATTCTTCCGGCCGGGCTGCTCGTCATCAATCCATTGGAGCTATACCGGCTGACCTGCTTGGGAAATGCCTCCGTCCTTTGTTTGCACCTGCCGCGTGCGCTGCTCGATCTATATGGTTGGCAGAGCACTATACCCTGTGCTTGTTATGCACGATCCAATCAAGAGGAATTGCCCGAATACCGGAAGGTACGCGAACAAATTGCTCTGATTTTTCAGCAATACTTCGAAAATACAGATGAAACGCCGGTATCTGCCGGAACGGTGCGGCAATTGCTCCATCTGCTGCAAACCGATTTCGCGCTGGATAAACCGGTCCCAATGCAAAGGGAATCGACCATGCGGCGCCTGAAACGAATTTTGGATATCATTCATGAACGCTGGAATGAGGATATTTCACTTTCAACCATTGCCAAACAGGAATATCTTTCTGTCAGCTATCTGTCCCGCTTTTTCCAAAAAAATCTTCATATGAGTTTTTCACAATATGTGAAGGAGCTTCGTTTGAGCCACGCCAGACAGATGCTGATGCGGAGCGGCATGTCCATCACCCGGATTTCTTATGACTGCGGCTTCCGTACACCCAGCGCATTTATCGAAACCTTTAAACAGCAATATCATCAAACGCCGGGACAATTCCGGCAAATACAGCAGATGGCGCATCACCGTCCGGCAACCACATTGCCGCAAAATGCCTCCCAACGCGATATGCATGTGCTGCTCGACTATGTCCCGGAAGAAAAGGCGGCTGAAATCCCAACCAGGGCACGGCAAATTAGGGCGGACTGTTCGGGATCGTTGTATATCAAAAACACACCTTGGAGGCGCATCTTAAATATCGGCTATGCGCGGGACGGTTTGATGGCTCCCATTCAGCAGCAGATCGAGCGGGCTCAGCGGGAGATTGGCTTTGAATTTATCCGGTTCCATGGCATTCTGGATGAGGATATGCACATCTATCGGGAAGATGAACAGGGCCGACCGGAATTCTGTTTTTCTTATGTCGATTTGCTTTTCGATTTTATCCTCCGTCTTGGGCTGAAGCCATTTGTGGAATTGAGTTTTATGCCGTCACCGCTGGCACGGGAACAAACAAAAATTTTTGATCGCCCCTCCATCATATCAGGTTGTATCGCACTGGACAAATGGAGCGAACTGATTGCTGCGCTTCTGGAACATTTTATCCAGCGGTATGGGCGGACCAATGTACGAAATTGGCGGTTTACGACGATCAGCCAGAGCTATGTCCATCTGAATTGCGTCAATTGGGACGATTACCAAGCATTATTTAAAACAACATGGAGAGCTATAAAACAAGTGGATGTGGAACTGCAATTCGGTGGTCCCGGCTGTTTTGCGGAGCTGATTGGCCGCCAGGAAGGTGTCCCGGCTTTTTTTGACTTCGCACAGGAACGCGGCTGCCTTCCGGATTTTGTTTCCTTTCAATTTAACCC
>JAUNIY010000217.1 GCA_030523305.1 Eubacteriales bacterium | reverse complement strand
GGAGTGCTGTCATTGACAACGGGTGGGTCTTTATAGTCCGATTACACAAGTGTGTTTGCTTTTTCCTTTTCAGCAACAGTATGATGAGAACTCTTGCTTGTGGAGTATTTTGGATGAGCAATTCCACCTGCACCTGATGCAACGATTGTAGGAGATTTTTCCTCTTCAATCTGAAAACTGAATCGTGCGTTGTAACCCTGATTCATGGCAGGTCTGCCGATGCCGTAGGAAACTGCATGGTTTTCCGTGCAATTCAGCGTGTACATAGTTTCCGATTCCTTGTATCCGTCACCATGATGTGATGGGCGAGAGCCGTTGCCCTCAACTACAACCATACCACCTTGATTTTTGCAAGGTGACTGATTGCTTGTATCAATGGTTCTTGATGTATTTGCTTCATAAAATCCGCTGTTAGGATTATCGGATAACATGGAGTTGCTGTATTTTCCGCAGATGCCGTATGTTTTATGAAAATTTTCCACCACAAAAGGCTGATTGTTTCCGCCTGTTCCGTAGGTTGCAGAAACTGTCTGAGCAACATCGAGAGGTCCTGTGTATCTGGTATCCTGAGAATGATTTTCGAACATCAGCCCTGAGCCTGTTTCTTCAGAGCAGTTTCCAAAACTTCGGGAAGTTTCTTGCCACGCTCTGAAGCTCTCCGCAGAATACCCAGACACGCCTTCTGACTCAAATAGTATTTTGGGGGCACATTCGCCATCAAAATCTGCGACAAGGTAGACACGCACTCTTCTTTGGGGAACGCCCCAGTATTGAGCATCGAACGTCCTGTAGGCGACAGAGAAATTTTCACCCATGATTTCTCCTGCCTTTGTCCATTTTTCAGGTTTAGGGACAGATAAATCTGCTTCTTTAATCTTGCAGAATTCTTCGAGAACACATCGGAAGTCTTCTCCGCCATTTGAGGAGAATGCTCCTGTGACATTTTCCCACACTGCGAATCTCGGATATTTACCATTGGTTGCACCTCTCATTTCCTTAATAATTCTGACTGCCTGAAAGAATAGTCCGGAACGTGCGGCATTCAAGCCCTGACGCTTTCCTGCAACACTAAGATCGGTACAGGGCGAGCCAAAGGTGATGATGTCCACAGGTTCAATTTCCGCACCGTTGATACAGTTGATGTCGCCCAGATGCTTTACAAACGGCAGTCGATTTTCGGTTACAGCGATAGGAAAAGGTTCAATTTCTGATTTCCAGACAGGTACGATGCCGGAAAGCATAGCCATCATAGGGAATGTTCCTGAACCATCGAAAAGGCTACCGAGGGTGAGAGGTTTATTCATCAGGCTTTTCCACCTCTTTCACCAGTTCAGAATATGCGATCTGCTTTCCGTCACGAATAACATATACACCGTCAGCATCGCCGGTATCCTCAACATAGCGGCGGAGAATAACCGATGCATATTTTTCATCAAGTTCCATTGTGTAGCAGATTCGGTTCATTTGCTCACAAGCCATAAGGGTTGAACCGCTGCCACCGAATGTATCAATAACTACACCATTTGCCTGTGTGGAGTTTCCGATAGGATAGCTTAAAAGGTCAAGTGGCTTTGAAGTTGGGTGATTTGCATTTCGTTTCGGCTTATCAAAATTCCAGATGGTCGTTTGCTTGCGGTCGGAATACCAATGATGCTTGCCGTTCTGCATAAAACCATACAGCACAGGTTCGTGCTGCCACTGATAATCAGAGCGTCCAAGTACCAGACTATCTTTCACCCAGATACAGCATCCCGCAAGATGAAATCCGGCATCAATGAAAGCTTTTCTGAAATTCAGTCCCTCCGTATCCGCATGGAATACATAAGCTGCACCGCCTTTTTCAAGGTGGTCAGCCATACACTTGAATGAAGCAAGAAGAAAGTTGTAGAATTCTTCGTTTTTCATACTGTCATTCTGAATGGTAAGTCCGCTGGAACTTTTAAAAGAAACACCATAGGGCGGATCGGTCAAAATGAGGTTTGCCTTTGTATCTCCCATAAGAGCAGATACATCTTCGGCTGATGTTGCATCACCGCACATCAGCTTATGTTTTCCGACAGTCCAAATATCGCCACGCTGTACAAATGCAGCCTTTTCAAGTGCTGTGGTAAGGTCAAAATCATCGTCTTTGACTTCATCACCGCTGTTTGTATCAAATAAATCAGCAATTTCAGATTCATCGAAACCTGTAAGACCGAGGTCAAATCCAAGATTCTGTAACTCTTCCATCTCAACAGCAAGCAGTTCATCATCCCAGCCTGCATCTAACGCCATACGGTTGTCAGCAAGAATGTACGCTTTCTTCTGTGCTTCCGTCAGATGGTCAACAAATACACAAGGGATTTCTGAAATATTTTCAGCCTTTGCAGCTTCAATCCTGCCATGCCCAGCAAGAACGTTATATTCTTTATCAATGATGACAGGATTGACAAATCCGAATTCTCGCAGGGAAGAACGAAGTTTCAAGATTTATTCTTTGTTGTGTGTTCTGGCGTTGTTTGCATAGGGTACTAACTTGTTGATGTCAACAAGCTGAAATTCTGTAGTTGTGGTCATCTGTAATTCCTCCTCTGCTGAATTCTGAGCATACCTTTTCGGGCAGCATC
>JAUNIY010000048.1 GCA_030523305.1 Eubacteriales bacterium | reverse complement strand
GCTACCGGTGCGGATCAGCAGCTGTGGTCCATCGTCCATGTCGATGGCAAATATTACAAGATTATCAACAAGAATTCCGGCAAGGCGCTGGACATCATCAGCATGGGCGTTGTCAACGGCGCAAACCTCCATCAGTGGGAGTTCGTCAACGGCGACAGCCAGCTGTGGTTCTTTGATGAGAAAGACGACGGCGCAGTTTCCATCAAGTCCGCATTGTCTGCCAAGTGCATCGACGTTGTCGGCATGAATGCAGAGGCAGACGGCGCGCGCCTCCAGATCTGGGTCGATGTAGACGGCGACAACCAGCGCTGGATCCTGACGGCACAGGAAGCACCGAAGACGGAAGAAAAAGCTGACGAGCCGAAGGCGGAAGAAGCAAAGGCAGAGGCTCCGAAGACGGAAGCGGTTGCAGAAAAGCCGGCGGCAAAGAAGGCTCCGGCAGCAAAGAAGACAACCCGCAAAAGAACCACCAAGAAGGCGGAGGCAGGCGAAGAAAAGAAGCCGGCAGCAAAGACCACGCGCAAGCGTACAACCAAAAAGGCTGCGGCTTCCGGCGAAGAAGCACCGAAGAAGCGTACCCGCCGGACTAAGGCGCAGATTGAAGCGGATAACGCGGCTGCAAAGGCTGCGGAAGAGACCAAGTAATGCTTTTTGGAATTCCCTGATGGCCACAGGATGCGGCTGTCAGGGGATTTTTTCATAGGCGCAGCTGCCGGACGCAATTGTAACGGCTCTGTAATTGCGTTCCTCCACGTGGTATGCTACAATGATGTTATAATTTTTTGCACATCCACCGAAAGGAGTGTTCATGTATGACATATGATTCCAACGCGCGGAAAGCGTATAAGGCGCAGGCGCGTGCCGATATTCGGGCAAATTTTTGGGTGACTATGGCTGCGGTCCTTGTTGAACTGGTGCCGCTGTTCCTCATCAGTATGATTATGCTCGTTGCAGTCAACGGGATTTCGGATAACCCGACCATGGCGGAGATGCTCAGGCTGTATCAATATTTGGGCATTTACGTGGTCGCGTCGTTTTTGATTGGCGGCCCGATTACCTTTGGCGCAAAGCATTATTTTGTCGCCCGTGCGCGCGGGGAGCAATGCTCCGTATCGCAGGTGCTGACCTGTTTTTCCAGCTTGAAAAAGTATCTTACATCGCTCAAGCTGAGCCTGTGCATCGCCCTCCGTTCCCTCGGCTGGCTGCTGCTGTTGTATGCCGTTATGTTTGTCACGCTTCTGCCGCTGCTATTTATCACCAATGGTGGGCTGGCAGACCTCCTAATGCTGGTTTGGGCTGTGATTATGATTGTGCTGGCGTTGTTTATTGGGGTCAAGATACGGCGGTATGACGGTGCGTATATCTGCATGATCGACACGCCGGACGCCAGTGTCTGGGAAGCGGTTCAGGCATGCGTGCCAATTTTCAAAGGGCACAACTGGGAACTGATGCTATTTGACCTAAGTTTTCTTCTTTGGGGCTTGGCATCCATGATTACGCTAGGCATTGTGGGCGTGTATGCGACGGCGTATCAGGAAATCTCGTTCGTGCATTATTTCGATGCGCTGTGCGGGAGAGAAAAGCATGAGCCGGTATATCCGCCGGAGATGCCGGAGCAATAATGGAAAAGGCCGGATGCACAGGGAGCATCCGGCTTTGTTATGCCCAGAGCAGCAACAAGAGCAGGGAAAGGAGAAAACTCACGACCATGCTCGTGGAACTAAGGGCAGCGATCATGGATTGCCGACAGCCACAGGACAGGCCGAACGAGATGGATAGGGTTGTGACAGGGCCGATTAGGCATAGGCACAGGGTTTGACGCGTAATGAGGTCAAACGGGGTCAGAAAGAAGACAGCAGCGACAGCAAGCAGGCACAGGATGTAGCGCAGGCCGAGGATATGTGTCACCTCATGGATATCCTGGTGTGTCAGGTGCCATTCAAAAATTAAGCCGAGCGTAAACATGGCCAGAAAGGTATTGCCTTGCCCAAACAGTGTGCACAGTTCAAAAAATTCGTCCGGCAGACGGAAGCCTGGCAGATACAACAATAGCATAATAAAGTATGCAAGGAATGGAGGGGAATGGAACAACGTCCGCAGGATGCTCCGGACGGAAAATGTCCCGCTGCCGCCGTTCACGGAGGATGCAGCGGAGTATGTAATACCCGTGCCAAACGGGTTATTTCCCACGTCAAACATGCATAGGCAGAGGATCGCGGAAGAGGGCAGGAAACCCTGCACAAACGGCAGGACAAAATTACCGATGTTATACCCGGACATGTTGAGCAGATACAGCGCGCGTGTTTCCCCATCCTTCCGGGCGGAGAAGAGCCAGCTTGCGGCAAGCAAAAGTAAGTTGATACCAACGCTGATCCCTAGGGCAAACAACAGGGAAATGTCGATGGAAAACGTACGGAAGCCAGAAATTAACGCGGCCGGCATGGTGATGTTGATAATAATCTTCATCAATACCTGGCTGTCCTCTTGCTTCAGGATATGCCTGGCTTTCATGAAATACCCGAGCGCAATCATGAGGAAGAAAGCGAGGGCTTTGGACAATACGGCTGACATAGAAACATACCTCCGATTTGGATTATCACGCATTCTATTGTAGCGCGATACCGGCCGAGGAGCAAGAGAGAAATGCGCAAGCTTTGTCCGTGGAAAACCACCAGCCTTCTCCCACTGGGTCGCGTGCTGCTGCATGCAGCCGAGCGTAGCGAGAGCGAGGCCTCGTCCTAACGTAAATTTGCTGCTCTAAGCGCCGGATGAGGGGAGCGCATGAAATGGCCTAGATAACAGGAGAGAAAAGCGCAACATTTCGCCCTCATCAGTCTGGCCTGCGGCCAGCCAGCTTCTCCCGGAGGGGGAAGCCTGAGAAAACCCCCGTTTTTGTTAGCGGAAAACCGCCAGCATTTCCCGAACATAGGGAGAGTCTGGGGATATATGTGGAATTTCTCCTATAAAAAGACAAATGTATCCCGCGATGAAAGTCGAAAAGCATAGTTGTATGCAGATACAAAAGATGATATAATAATGGTGGAATTCTTGGGTGTTTGCTGCACCCCCAAATCATTGGAAAGGGGCAATTAAAATTATGCCAGGCAAAATTGTGTTGGGCGCTCAGTGGGGCGATGAGGGCAAAGGTAAGTACATCGATATCTTTGCGTCTCAGGCTGATCTGGTCGTCCGTTCTCAGGGCGGCAACAACGCAGGCCATACGGTCGTTGTTGGAGATAAGTCCTATAAATTACAGCTGATCCCGTCCGGTATTCTGTATCCGGATTGTGTCAATATTATCGGTCCGGGCGTTGTCGTCAACCCGAAGTCAATCCTTGGTGAGATGGACGGCCTGCGTGAGCGCGGGATTTCTACCGATAAACTGTATATCGATGCGCGCGCGCATTGCATCCTCCCATGGCATCTGGAGCTGGATGCACTGAGTGAAAAGGCGCGCGGCGGCGATGACATCGGCACCACGAAGAAGGGCATTGGCCCGACTTATATGGACAAGTCTGAGCGCATCGGTGTGCGTATGCATGATTTTGTCGATCCGGAACGCTTTGAAGCTGTGATGACCGAAGCTTGCGAGCGCAAGAACAAAGTGATTACAGGCGTTTACGGCGGAGAGCCGATTGATATCAAGGATGTTTTGGAGGAATACAAGGAGTATGCAGACCGGCTGAGAAGCCATGTCAAGGATACTTCTGTCATTACCTATGAGGCAATCAAGGCAGGCAAGGAAGTCCTGTTTGAAGGCGCGCAGGGCACGCTGCTAGATCTGGATATGGGTACCTATCCGTATGTTACCTCGTCCCATCCGGTTTCCGGCGGCTGCTGCATTGGCTCCGGCGTCGGCCCGACTGCAATTGATGAGATCGTAGGTATTTGCAAGAGCTATACGACCCGCGTCGGCAAAGGCCCGTTCCCAACTGAGCTGTTTGATGAAACAGGCGATTATATCCGCAATGCAGGTCATGAATTTGGTACCGTTACCGGCCGTCCGAGACGTACCGGTTGGTTTGACGCCGTCATTGCACGGTATGCCGTCCGTGTCAACGGCCTGACCGAAATGGTGATCAATAAGATTGACCCGCTGTGTGGTCTGCCGAAGCTGAAGGTTTGCGTCGCATATGACTTCAAGGGCGAGCGTATCACAGACTTCCCGGCGAATTTTGCCGATCTGGAAGACTGCAAGCCGATTTATGAGGAATTTGACGGCTTCACGGAAGATATTACCCAGTGCAAGAGCTTTGATGAGCTGCCGGCTACGGTACAGAACTATATCAAGGAATTGGAGAAAATCATTGGCTGCCCGGTTAAGCTGCTGGGCGTTGGCCCTGGCCGCGATCAGGTCATTGATATTACCAAGTAAAGCTGGTTATGAAGAAAGGCAGATGCAATATCGCATCTGCCTATTTGTATGCGTGCTATTTGGAAATATATTTGACATTCTTTCTATTTCATGTTACTCTAAAATAAGAAAAGGGAAAGGCATACCGATAGACGGTGTGCTCTCCCCAAGTTGCTTAAAAATAGCCGCCTTGGTTGTCAGCTGAGGGCGGCTATTTTCTTCTGCCTAAATAAGCAATCAATGCAATCAGCATAGTACCGAACGTGAACAATGTCATTCGGTTGCCGCGTTCCCCTGCATCACGACTTGGTTTTGATACCAATGCCGATCGCCAACGCCACAGCTGCGGCCAACGCGAAGGGCAGGAACACGATCTGATACAGTTCCTGTGCATACGCAAACGCTTGGTTGCTCCCGGCAAACAGAACGCAGAGAATACCGGCGAGCGTGGCGGCAATCCAGATTATGCGCTTTTCCGAGCCGTGTCCGGTAGCGGCCTGCAAACAACCGGACAGAAATTCCAGGATGAGCGCGAGGCGCGCCACAGCGCAGACGATCAGACTGCCGGAAATCAACACCTCGCCGCGCTGAAAGGATTCGCCAAATTCCAGCACACTGGCTGCCGTATACGAAGGGTACAGCACTGCCGCCGCACCGTTCGGCCCCAATAGGCAGATGTTACGGATATACAGCAGCGACAGCAGCACGCCCGCCAATACACAGGCGCGCAGCAGGCCGGTGCGGATCTGTGTGCCCTGGTTGCCAAGGATGGCGGCTGCATAAAACACTTCGCCAAACGGCGCAGAAATCAGCAGATAAGCGCGCCAGGGGACATCCGCCCCGCCATCCTCCCAGATGGGAAGCAGCTGCGACCAATCGAGCTGCCGCCAACTCAGCAGCAGCGAGACCGCCAAAGCGATGACCACGACCCAGAGCACAGGCTCCGTCCACAATACCAGCTTTTGTATCCCATTCTGTGCGGTACAGGCTGCGCAGAACAACAGGGCGGCCGTAAGCAGCCAGATAGGCCATTGTCCGCCGGAAACTGTGCGCAGAAAAACAACGCTGTTTAAAATCGATATATGACAGGACCAGAAGGCCAACGCCGTTAGCAGCAGCAGATAGATGGTGCCGAAGCCGTTGCCGAACGCTGTCCTGGGTAAGTCAAACCAGCGGACGGCTGGCATGCGCTCGGAAGGGATGCAGCACAGGGCGGCAAACAGCAGGCTGAACAAACAGGCGATCATCAGGATGAGCCAGCCGTCGCGCCCATTTTTCGCCGTCATGGTCAGAGACCATCCGATGAGGACAACCAGAAACAGGCAGGTTGTCTGTCGGCCATTGATCGGATTCATCGGCTGCCTCCTTCCGCACTCTGTACCGGGTGCAAGGTGATGTGAACCGTGACAGGGATTTCCTGCCAGGCATCGCGGTCGGCCTGCCGCCAGCTTGGCGCATCCGCGCGTTCCCATGCGCGGCCAAAGCCAAGGGCGTCGCATCCGGCTTGCTGCAACGCTTCGACAACGGCAAGGCTCTGTTCTTTTAATGCGGTGGCGGCAATTTTTGCCTGTGCAGACGTTTCGCATGCCACATCTGCATCGACATCGACGGTAAACTGCACGCTATCAGACGTCTGCGCGGTCACATTGGTACGGATGTTGCGCAGCTGATAGCGGGTATCCGCATGGTATACCGTTGCGGTGTTGCCTGCGGCCAGCAGCAGGGAAAGGGTAGACGTCTGCTGTTCATCCAGCCAGCCCTGCAAGGTGTCGCCGGAAAACAGCGCGCAGCCGGACAGAACGGCATGTCCGCTTTGGATGGATACGGCGGGCAGGACGGGATCCATACCGGCCGTTTCGATGCGGTCCAGTACACGGTACAGCGGCATGTCCGGTGTCTGGGATTGTTGTACGGCATAAGAAATGCTGTCCCCCAGCGAAAAGCCGACCGGCTCCCCGCTGATGGAATCGCAGGAAAGGATGCCGTCGGCGTCGGTATTGCGCACCGCGCACAGCCGTACCGCCGGACGAACCTCGCTGGAGTGCGTCAGCTCCTGGATGCAGGACTGGATACCGGTGCGCAGCAGGCTTTTGTCAAGGAACAGCACACGGGCATGGCTCCAGTATAGCTGCGCGTCCAGGCCATAACCGGTGTTGTCGATGGCCTGCGCCATGCTGTCTGCCTGGCCGGAAACCAGCTGCGCGTCGGGGACGGAGTCTGCGGAGCTGGGGATGGCAAGCTCGGCGGTCAGCGTATATTGCCCATCGTCGTGCACAATCGCGCCGGCTGTCACGGCAGATAGATCACCGGCGTCCTTCCAGCTGCACCCACACAGCAGCAGGCAGGATACGCACACGAAAAAGGCTGCAATGCGTTTCATCGGTGCACCCCATTCCATCCGGCCAAAAACCGCTTGTCCGGCTTCATAGCGAACCAGGGGAAGCGGAACAGGACGTCGCGTCCGCTGTGCTTTTCCGCGTCCAGGACATTGGTCAGATATGGGATACCAAAGGAGGTCAGGCGGCACACATGAGCGAGCACAAGCGCAAGACCCAGCAGGACGCCGTACAGACCCAAAACAGCGGCGCACAGCAGCAGGAAAAAGCGCAGGACAAGCGTCGTGGTGCGCAGCTTAGGGACGATGAGCGCCGTGACGCCGGAAAAGGCGATGACAATAACCATGGGCGCGGAAACAAACCGCGCATCCACCGCAGCTTGTCCCAAAACCAGGCCGCCGACAATGGACAGGGCCTGTCCAATCGTATCCGGTGTGCGCGTACCGGCTTCCTTGAGGATTTCAAAAACAATCAGCGTCCCCACTGCTTCCGAAAATGTGGTGAACGGTACGCCCTGCCGTGATGCCGCGATGGAAAACAGCAGCCGCGTCGGGATCATCTCCTGGTGCCAGGTCAACAGTGCGACATAAATGGCGGGCAGCGTCAGCGTGAGCACGAAGCCGAGCACACGCAGCCAGCGGGTCAGATTGGTGTACAGAAAGGAAATATAGTAATCGTCGTTTGCCTGGAAGGTCTCCTGCAAGATATGCGGGATGGTGAGCGCAACCGGCGTGCCGTCGATGATGATGGCGATCCGGCCTTCCAGCAGCTTGGCGGCGACGATATCCGGCCGTTCGGTAAAGCCGGTTGTCGGGAAAGGGGAAAACCGGTTGTCCCGGATGATTTCGCTCAGATAATTGGCATCCAGTACGGAATCCAGGTTGATTTGCTGCAAGCGCTGCTTAACAGCTGCCAGCACAGACTGGTCGGCGATGCCGTTGATATAGCAGACGCTGACCGTTGTGTGCGATACTGAACCGATTTCAGAAAATTCAAAGCACAGATCCGGCGTGCGCAGCCGGCGGCGGATGAGCGCCAGGTTTCCCATAAAGGCTTCGGTAAAGCCTTCACGCGGGCCGCGCAGCACCTTTTCGTTGTCCGGCTCGTCCGGGCCACGCTTGGCAAAGCCCTTGGTGTTGACGACGGCGGGACGGCTGTCCCCATCGACCAGAACGATGGTGTCGCCGTACAGGAAGGCGGTGAGCAGCTTGTCCGGCGGCGGATTGAACGGGCAGTCGTCGATGTGCAGCACTTCGTCGATCACGGCATCCATCGGCATGGGCGCGCCGCGCCACAGGCTGAGCGGCCGGATCAGGCTTTCGTTGATCGAGCTGCTCTCGACCATGCCGTCAAAAAAGAACAGCGCGGCCCGCAGGGCAGGGGAACCGCGCCCATGGACAACGCGGCAGATAAATGTATTGTCATGCACGAACAACGCCTTCATGCGGGCAATATTTTCATCCAGATTATTGCTAAAAGAAAAATTGGACAGGTTCAAACGATTCCCTCCTTGGATGGGAAATATGACATATAGAATAAATTTTGCATTGAAAAAAAGAAAGGATAGCGAAACAGAATATACACAAAATAAATATCATCACACAAGGTGATATAGAAAAATACGATATGAAGAGTCACGCCGATTTTGCGCCCTGCATTGATGGGATCGCATAAAGCTTTTGAATACAATTACAATACGCAGCGGAAATCACGCCAGATATTCCGCAAGCTTTTTCCCAAATGCGCGAATGGAAACCTCCGCCTCTTCGATGGTGTTCGCACTGGTGCCGCACTCCAAAATCATACTGCCGGTGGTCGCCTGTTCGTTGAACCGCTGCTTGCGCAGGTTGACTGGCCGCATGAGCGTGGGGTATTCTTCTAATATGCTTTTTTGGAGATTGACGGCAAAATTCAGGTTGCTCTTCCAGTTCGGGTGGTTCAGGCCGCCGGCGTTGGTGCCCATGACAAACATCAGCTGTGCGCAGGTCTGCCCGTCGATTTCGGAAACGACCTTGTATTCCGTGCCGGAAGAGGTAATCATGGAATCGCGGTGCAGATCGATGACGACCTTGATGGACGGCGTCTGTTCCATCTGCGCTTCGATGATGTCCATGGCGCGGTTGTAGGATTGGTTATAGCTGGGTGAATCGATAATTTCCCGGCAGTGCACCACGCCGATGCCCTGCTGTTGCAGAACCTCCGTCAGTACGTCGCCGATATAAACCACATTATGCGAGGTATCCTCCGAACGGCCGCCGATTTGATCGACGTATGCTTCGCTGGCGTGGGTGTGCAAAATCATCACGGTCGGTTGTTCTGTAGATTCATTTTTTGTGATTTTCAGCGGGTCGGCCAACATACCCGCCAAGTCATAGGACAGGCCGGATTGGTTGGAGAGATACACACCGTCCTGGCCGGGATAATCCCCGCCCTTGCCGGTGACGGTCAATTCCTTGATGGTGGCGCCGCTTGCGGTGGTTGTAGGCGCGTTGGAGGTATCTACCGCCTTTTGAACATTTTCCGGCGGAGCAAATAGGCTTTCGGAAACCAGCGTACCGGTGGCGTCGGTATCGCAGTTGCCTTCCGAAGTCGTCATATGCTCCGGAAGGGCGGCGGCGGAGACAACCTCTTCGACGCTGACAGCCCCGGGCGTGTGTTCCGATACCGATTCCCAACCCAGCGCGCCGATCTCTGAGGACAGCGCAGCCTGTACGAAGTCGGCATTGCCGGCGATGGTTCGCAGAACGGTTTCCAGCTGCGCACTGCCGCCGAAATGGTCGACTGCCAGCAGCGCGCCAGCCATCAGCAGGCAGGGGATGCTCCATAGAGGAAGCCCATTCCGTTTTTTTCGTGGTTTCTGCGCCATGCCGTTTCCCTGCCTTTTCCGTTAAAAATTATGTTTGTACAAAATTGTATTCTCGGAAGCAGGCAGATATGCAGCATCGCAGGTGGAAAGCGTTGCCGTGGGAGCGTTTAAGATAAAAATAAGTCGATATCCGCGATGTCCAATGTCGGATGCAGGAATAAATTGATGCCGTAGCCGATGACGCGCGCGGCATCCGCAACCTGCTGATCGACATCACGGGTCGTTACCAGAACCGGCGTGCGCAGATCCTCCAACGCTTCGCATGAGGCGCCGGATTGTTCGGCGATATCGTGCGCGAGCGTCGCGCCGTCCACGACGGTAGGGACGCCGACCGCAAGCACAGGGACACCCAGTTCTTTTTTTGTCAGGGCGGCGCGGGCATTGCCGACGCCGGAGCCCGGGACAATGCCGGTATCGGTCAGCTGGATGGTGCGCATCAAACGGCTGAGCCGACGCGCTGCCAAAGCATCGACAGCGATCACCAGGCCGGGGCGGATGCGCTGGATAACGCCGAGCACAATTTCACCGGTTTCTACGCCGGTCATACCCAATACGCCGGGCGCAAGCACCGCAACCGGGCGAAAGGCGCGGAACTGTGCCGGGGACCGCTCGATCAAATGGCGGGTAGCCAGTACATTTTGACAGCACAGCGGACCGATGGCGTCCGGCGTCACAGCGCGGTTGCCCAGGCCGATGACAAGCGCTGTGGAATGCGTGTCTTTCATATCGGGGGCGAGCTGGGATAGGGCTTGGGCTACGGCATGGCATGCGCGTGGGAATGCGTCCGCTTCCCGGCGGAGCAGACCGTCGATGGACAGTGTATCATATCTGCCGGGCGGTTTACCGAGGGCATTTGGTTCGTTTTGTATGGTGACTTGCCGCAGCGGGAAGCCTTCCAGCAAGGTTTCTTTCTGGATCACATCCTCGGCGGAGGCATGCTGCTCCAACAATTCCAATGCTAAATCTGTACGGATTGCCATGTGTTTCCTCCTTTGTACCCTCAGTATGTTCCACAGAAGGCTATTCTATGTATGCGGCCTGGATGAAATTACCGGAATGGGATGAAAAAACGCTGTGATTTTGGCGAACCTGCCTGCCGACGGATGTATTTTGGAAAAAATACATCGAAAAAATGAAATTGGGCTTGATTTTTATGCCATGGCGTGATAGAATTTCAAGTACTGACGACACTAGATGGAGTAAGGAGGTGGACACAAATGCCGAATATCAAGTCTGCCAAGAAGCGCGTACTGGTAACCAAGGCAAAGGACGCACGCAATCAGGCTGCTCGTACCCAGCTGAAGACCATTCTGAAGAAGTTTGACGCTGCTGTTGCATCCGAAGACAAGGCTGCCGCAGCATCTGCATATAAGACCGCAGTAAAGGCTCTTGACAAAGCTGCTGCAAGCAAGCTGATTCACAAGAACAAGGCTGCAAACAAGAAGAGCGCTCTTACCCTCAAGCTGAACGCTGCAAAGTAAGAGGTCCCCTTGCTTCAAGTTATTTTGAAACAGGAAAACGCATCCGGGTGGGTGCGTTTTTTGCTTTTTTGGCATCATAGTCACGAAGAAAAAAGGAGTATCGTATGCATTATCTGGATCATGCGGCGACCACAGCCGTACTGCCGGAGGCCGCACAAACCGCTTGCCGGGTGATGACCGAAGATTTCGGCAATCCGTCCAGCGTACACCGCATGGGCATTGCGGCGTCCGGCATTGTGGAACAGGCGCGCAAGCAGGTGGCAGCCATGCTACATGCGGAGCCGTCGGAAATCACGTTTACTTCCTGCGGGACGGAAGCGACCGCTATGGCCATTTCCGGCGCATGCCGCAGAAAAGGCCGCGGCAAGCATATCATTACCACGGCGATCGAGCACGCCGCGACGCTGAACACAGTCAAACGGCTGGAACAAGAGGGCTTTGCGGTAACCTATTTGCAGCCGGACGCAGACGGGCATATTTCCGTGGACGACCTGCGTGCGGCGGTGCGCCCGGATACGGTGCTGTTGACCTGCATGCTGGCCAACAATGAAATCGGCACCGTGCTGCCGGTCAAGGAATTCGGCAAGATATTGAAGAAAAAAGCGCCGCAAGCATTGTTCCATATCGACGCGGTGCAGGGCCTGGCCCGGATTCCGATCAAGCCGAAGCTGTGGAATGCGGATTTTATCAGCGTCAGCGGGCACAAAATCGGCGCGCCTAAGGGCATTGGCGCACTGTACATCCGCAAGGGCGTGCATATTGCGCCGCTGATGGTAGGCGGCGGGCAGGAGCGCGGGATGCGCCCGGGCACGGAAGCGGTGCCAAACATTGCCGCGTTTGGCGAGGCGTGCCGCATCGGCATGGAGCGGATGGACGGCAACTATGCCAAGGTGGAAGCGTTGTGCGCCCGGCTGGAGCAGGGCATTGCCGAACGTTTCCCGTGGGCGGTCTATAATGGGAAGCATGATATCCCGCATGTGGTGAACCTATCGTTCCCGGGGTGTAAGAGCGAGGTTTTGCTGCGCGTGCTCGAAATGCACGAGGTGTATGTCTCTTCCGGCTCTGCCTGTGCGAAGGGGAAGGCCAGCCATGTGCTGTCCGCGATGCGGCTGGATCATGCGCGCATCGACAGCGCGCTGCGCATCAGCTTTGCACCGGCTAACATACCAGAAGACGTGGATGCGCTGCTGGACGCGTTGGAAGAAGGAACCGCGCGGCTGAAGCGTGAAATATAAAAGCAAAGCGTACCTGTAGAATCGGGTGCGCTTTCTTTTTGTGTTAATACGAGCAAATATGTGCCAATACGCGCAAATATATCCCCTAAAATAAATCAAAATATACTCACTTCAAAAAGCCAAAAAATTTGCATAAAAAATCTGGTAAAATCTTGTATGCTATTACATGTTGTAACATCAAAAACGGTATGCTATAATGCAAGTAGAAAAGTTGGGAACGCGGGATGATATTGGGGATGGGGTGAGTCCGATGAAGCATATAGATTGCTGAACATTGTATCTTTTCAATGGCATCAAAAGAAGGATACAATATTAGGCTGTTTTACAATTGTAGAAGATGAAAATCCATACAAAACAGTAAGGAGGCTATTATGAAACGTTTCGTATCTATATGCTTAAGCTTTTTGCTTTTGATGGCAGCGACCCCTTGGGGCATGGGAGTTGACGTAACGGAAGTTGATCCGATTCTTGTACCGGTTGAGACAGGCGAGGAAGGAATTGCCCTCTCATCTGATGATTGGGAATGCACAGTTCTTGATGAGGAGTCTTATAAGCAATTCTTGATTGAAGATATGGGAATGGGTATAGACGAAGCCGAACGCAAAGCACAAGAGCATTTCGCGAAATGGGGAAAGTTCAATGCTCGTGCGTCGGATTATCAAACTGTGTTGTTTTCGAGGTACAGACATCCTGGAAGTTTTACAAGGTATGAAGTGCGGTTTGGTTTTGTTGCAGTCATGACAACAGGTTCTACTCCTTTGTTTGTGTCGATTGATAGCAAATATTCAAATCCGGTCAACAGCGGAGGATATACATTTGACAAAGGTGCACAATCAGCGATTATTACCAATAGCACTACTGTAAAAATGAACTATGATGGCTATGTAACGGTTGCTGTTCAAAATGGCTACGCGACGGGAAGTAGCATTTCTGTTTCATCTCTTGTAGGTGCAGGTTTCCAGTACAGTACTAGTACATCGGGCACAGATTATTATCGATATTATCTGTCGTGTTATGATACGGTTAGGCCTAGTTGGGTATCATAAAAAAATAAAGACGTATAACAAAAAAAGTCTTTTTTATCATGCAATGTGCATGATGATCATTGTGATGCTATGCGCTTCTTGCTCCAGTAAAAACGAACAAGCGGATAGGAAACCGTCAGAGCAAGCTAATATTCCAAGCAAAGAAATGTTTGCAGTGTTGGATGTAGAGTCCTGCAAGCAGATTTTGATTGATGAAGCTGGATTATCTGCTGGAATGGCTGAAGTAGAAGCACAACAGTTGTTTTCACAGCAGGGAAGTGCGGACGGGGAACGGCAATTTATCCGATATATTTGTTACGAATATGCGGAGGAGTATCCAGATTGTCCGGTTGGTTTCGGATTTATCGCCGCGGTGACCGCCGGAGATGAACCGATATACAAAGAGATTTGTTATGTTTATTCGGCTGTAGCCGATGACCAAACAGGATACTTTGAACCCGGAGCCAATTCCGCTGTCATCGTTGACGACACCACCGTACAAATTCATGCGGATGGAGAACTAACCGTTTCCGGGAAGGATACCCTACAGCGTTACGAGGTATCTTGCTATAGAAAAGTGGATTTCACGCAGTTTTATCCCGCTGTATCGCGATGATAACACAATATGTATAACGGGATGCATAGGCGCACATCTGAAAGGGTGTGCGCCCTACCCAAAATGGGGGAATAGCAATGAAGCGGAACAATTGGAGAAATGCCGGATGCTTGACAACAATCGTGGCAGTTGTAGTGGTCATTTTGCTCATGGTATATGGTGGAAACAGTGTACTCGGAGGAATTAGCGGCAGGGCAGCGATGATTCTTATTTGGTTGCCCATGTTGGTGCCAACTGTTTTCTTCGTTGGCTGGGCATGGAAAAATGAATCCCATATCAGTAGGATTTTGCAAACGATAGGCGTTGTGATGACCTTTTTGGGAGTTACATTTTTGTGGTACACATTGTGGGACCCGCAAATGACGTGGACATTACCAGTTCCGTTGTCAACTGTTTCGATTATCTATGTTGCGGCGATTTTCCTTTGTTTTGTTCTTGCAGCTTCACCAGAATGGAAATAACAAAATGTGACGGACGCACACCCTTTGCAGTGTGCGTCTCTGCAAAAAGGGAGTGATTGGGATGAAAAAGCGTTGGTTATTGCTATTGGGGATCATTGGCATGCTGTTCCTGTTGTGCGCTTGCAGCAGTCAACCAGAGGATAAAGGAGAAGCATTCCCGTTTGATGTGGAAGGAACCACAGAAATTGTCCTGCGTTCGGGCACCACAGGCGAAGGTGTGACAATTACCGACGCGGAGGAAATCCAATCCGTCCGTGAAATGCTGGAAAAAAACTCTTATACCAGCGAAGAGGTAGAACCCGTGGATGGTTGGACGTATTGGATGGCTTTCCAAAACGACGAGGGAGAAGTGCTTGCTGAACTGTATGTGGTTGACAATGGTTTTAAATGGGATGATATTGTGTATCATTGCAACGGGGATTTGGGGCTATATGAATATGCGGAAACATATGATGAAGCATTAGGCGTGCCGCAAGGAGAACCGTTCCAATTCGATTTGGAAGGAACTACGGAGATTGTCCTAAGTGCGGGCGACACAGACGAAAGCGTGACGATCACCGACGCGGAGGAAATCCAGTCCATCCGTGACATGCTGGAACTTACGATATACAACGGCGAAGAAAAAGAGCCGGTAGCAGGATGGGCATATCGCTTGACATTCCAAAATGAAAAAGGAGATGTACTGGCAGATATCTTTGTTAATAGTGACGAAGGATATGAGTATGACAATATCCTATATCGCAGCAGCAATAGCCGATTTGAATTGTATGATCGTTTAGGAAAATACGATGAACAATTGGGCTTGGAATAAGACAAACACCTCGGCGCGCATCTGAAAAATGATGCGCGTTTTGTCAAAAAGGAGGTGTGCAGCGATGAAAAAAGGACTTAAGACTTTTGGTTGGAGAAAATGTGGTATCTTCTTTATTCTCTCCATTGTTGTATTTTACTACGTATATGTATATCAGTATGACCATAGCGATCCAACCATATCATACATCGTGCCGTATGTTTTATGTTTTGCGTCTATTTTTTGCTTTATTATGTGGGCTGTGTACAGTAGTGGCGAAGCATGGATTAAAATATTGCGGACAATAAATGTTCTTTTGGTTGGTTTCATCTTTCCTTTTGTATGGTATTGTTTGTGGCATCCAGAATCGACGTGGACACTTCCGATCCCGCAGTCATTTTTAATAGTAGGTTATCTTACTTTGGTGTTACTTCGTTTTCTTCTTCCGGCGTTGCAGAAATATAGGAAATAGATCGTTTGTAAGGCGCACATCTGAAAGGGTGTGTGCCCCTGCAAAAAGGGGGCATAGCAATGAAGCGGAACAATTGGAGAAATGCCGGCTGTTTGACAACGATTGCGGCTGTTGTAGCTGTTTTTCTACTTATGGGTTGTGCATTTAGAGGACTCAGCGGCAGGGCAGCGATGATTGTTATTTGGTTGCCCATGTTGGTGCCAACTGTTTTCTTCCTTGTTTGGGCATTTAAAAATGAATCGCGCAAAAGTGGCATTTTGCAGGCAATTGGAATTGTACTTATTTTTGTCGGCTTTACATTTTTATGGTTTGCACTGTGGAATCCACAGGCAACGTGGACATTCCCGATATCTTTGCCGATGGTATCTGTTATTTATGTTACAGTAATCGTGCTTTGCTTTGTTTTTGCAACCCCACCAGGACGGAAATAATACAATACGACGGGCGCACATCTGAAAGGGTGTGCGTCCCTGCAAAAAGGGAGTGATTGGGATGAAAAAACGTTGGTTGTTGCTGTTGGGGGCAATTGGAATATTGATTGTGGTATTTTTTGTGAGTCAACGAGAGCCGTTTCCGTTTGATGTGGAAGGAACAACGGAAATTGTCCTGCGTTCGGGAAACACAGGCGAAAGCGTGACAATTACCGATGCAGAGGAAATTCAATCCATCCGTGATATGTTGGAAGACCATTTTTATATCAGCAAAGAAGTAGAACCTATGGGTGGCTGGACATATATGATGATCTTCCAAAACGATGCGGAAGATGCGTTGTGTGAGATATCAATATTTGACAATGGATTCAAATACCATGATAGCGAAAATGATTGCGATATTGCCTATTATTGCATCGGCAATTTGGGGCTATATGAATATACGGAAACATATGATGAAGAATTAGAACCGGAAAGGGTGGAATTCCCGTTTGATTTGGAAGAAACCACGGAAATTACGCTGAATTCCGATATTGGAGGAGGAAGCGTCACGATTACTGACGCGAAAGCGATTAAGAACATTCGAAACATGTTGGAAAGTGAAACATACCGCAAACAAGAAATCACTCCCGCAAGCGGTTGTAGATACCGGTTGATATTCCAAAACGGCG
>JAUNIY010000047.1 GCA_030523305.1 Eubacteriales bacterium | reverse complement strand
CAGAAATCACGCCCGCTGATATCGAACAGGTGTTATGCAATGGCATCCCAATGAATGAAAAAGGAAATTTAGAAAAGATGTCGTTATCTGTGCTGTCCAAGCACTTCCAATACAAACGCTTGAGCAGACAGCGGATTGATGCGTTGCTCAAACGGAAGAGCAATGTAGATCGATTTGACCTGATTACCTTGAAATTCTTTATTTATTCACAGGAGATGAGTACATACAAACCAGAAATATGCAGCAAGCTTTTTATCGATGATATGAATGCGGTTTTGCGGCGCTGCGGCATGCTCGAGCTGTATCCTGTGAATCCGTATGAAGCATTTGTCATGCTGTGCTTGTTGACAGATTGTCCATTTGCCGTATATTCCGAGGTTTTGGAACGGTCCTATGAGAAAAGATAATCATTTTCCCTGTACGTTTTCGTTCGCGAAAAAATGATTCGCGCGATGGGATGTAAAACAATTGTAACATTCCGGGATTCGTGGTATAATACCAGGTGAAACCAAAAGATGAAATCAGTTTCACATCTTTGAGAGAATACGACAGTGTACAGAGGATAAAACCATGACCATTTCAGAAATTGCAAAGCTTGCAGGCGTTTCCAAGGCGAGTGTTTCCCGGTACCTCAACCATGGATATGTGAGCGAAGAGAAAAAACAGATGATTCAGCGGGTGATTGATGAGACAGGATATGTCCCATCCCGGCAGGCGCAGATTTTGCGCACCGGAAAAAGCCGACAGATCGGCGTTATTGTGCCCAAAATCAATTCCGAAAGCATCGGAGATATGGTGGCTGGGATCTCATCCGTACTCAATCAAAACGGGCTTTCTATGCTGCTTGCCGACACGGAAAACAGTACGGAAAGGGAATTTGAATATTTGGAGCTATTTCAACAAGCGCAGGTAGAGGGCGTGATATTTTTTGCTACGATGCAGATGCCGAAGCACAGGGCATTGTTGCAAAATTATCCCGTACCTGTGGTGGCGCTCAGCCAGAAGTCAGACTATCTATCCTGCGTATTCAACAATGATTTCCAGGCGGCAAAGGAAATTACGGCGCTTTTGTTAGAAAAAAAGCCGAAACATGTAGGATATATTGGTGTAACGCAGAAGGATCGGGCAGTTGGCCTAGAGCGCCGCGCTGGATTTCTGGAAGCCATGAAACAGGCCAAATTAGAGATTCTAGAGGACCACATGCTGATTACCGGCTTTACATTGGAGGATGGCAACGCGGCGGCGCAGCAGCTATTTGAACGTGCGCCGGAAACCGATGCGGTTTTTTGTGCAACCGACACGTTGGCCATCGGCGCAATGCAATACATCAAGGGGATCGGCAAACGGATACCGGAGGATGTCGGTATCGTTGGCATTGGGCATTCGCGCATGACGGAAATTGTTTCCCCGCGGCTGACAACAGCGCATCTGTTCTTTGAAATAGCCGGAGCGGAAGCGGCGCAGATGTTACTGCAAATTTTGGATAGCGGCATTGATATGAAAAAGCAGGTAAAGCTTGGGTTTGAGATCATACAACAGGAATCCACATGATACTGGAATACACCTGAAACATTTTCACAAGAAAGGAATCCGACGGTACGGAAGACTCCATCATATTTTTGGGCAATATGTTACAAAAATTGGGATAATATTTGTAATATATTGCTCTTTATTTTTTGCGTGTATGTGATATAATGTGAAACATAAAAGAAATCGGTTTCACAAACGAATGAGAAAAACACACGCGTAAAAGGGAAAGGAGTTCACAATGGATTACAGAAAATCTGCTGCCGGTGTTTTGGAAAAAATCGGCGGAAAAGAAAATTTGGTATCCGCAGCGCATTGCGCAACGCGGCTGCGGCTGGTTATCGCAGACAACACGAAGTGCGATAAAACAGCATTGGAGGATGTAGAAGGTGTAAAGGGTGTCTTTGAGGCCTCCGGGCAGTTGCAAATTATCTTTGGAACTGGTACAGTAAATAAGGTATACGATGAATTCATCCAGATGGCCGGCGTTTCTGCAGCGACCAAAGAGGATGTGAAAGCGGCAGCAGCACAAAAGGGCAATCCGGTGCAGCGGTTCATCAAGACACTGGGCGACATTTTCGTACCGATCATTCCGGCTATTGTTGCATCTGGTTTCCTGATGGGCATCATGGAATCGCTGTCGTTCTTAATCAACAATGGCTACCTCAATATTTCTACAGAAAGCGCACTGTTCGTCATGGCGAACATGTTCTCCAATACGGCGTATGTATTCCTGCCGGTACTGATCGGCTTCTCGGGCGCAAAGGTATTTGGCGGTAACCCATTCCTTGGCGCAATTATTGGCATGATTATGGTTCATCCGAACCTGCAAAATGCATGGACGATGACCGGCGGTGTAGAACAATACCTTGATGTATTCGGCCTATGGGAGGTTCCGATGGTCGGCTACCAGGGGCATGTCATTTCAGTCATCATTGCGGTATTTGTGATGGCGCAGATTGAGAAATTCCTGCACAAGAGAGTTCCGGCGATGCTGGACCTGTTCGTCACCCCGCTGGTATCCGTATTCCTGACTGGCTTTTTGACCATGACGATTATCGGACCGGTATTCAATGTTGTTGAAACCAATATCATTGGCGGTATCCAGGCGTTGATTTCCATCCCGTTCGGTCTCGGTTCCCTGGTTATGGGCGCGTTGTATGCACCGACGGTTATCACTGGCATCCATCATATGTATTCCATCATTGATCTTGGCCAGATCCAGCAGTATGGCGTGACCTATTGGCTGCCGCTGGCTTCCGCGGCAAACATTGCGCAGGGTGCGGCTGCACTGGCAGTTGCACTGAAAACACGGGATCAGAAGCTCAAGTCGATGGCACTTCCGGCATCCCTGTCTGCGTTCATGGGCATCACAGAGCCTGCTATTTTCGGTGTAAATGTTCGCTTTTTCCGCCCGTTTATCTGCGCTTGCATCGGCGGCGGCGTTGGCGCAATGTTTGCCTCTATCACGCAGTTGGGTGCTAGCGGCACAGGCGTAACCGGTATCTTCGGCCTGCTGCTGTGCCTGGGAAGCCCGGTAAAGTATATCCTGATGTTCCTGATCGCAGCAGGCGTATCTTTTGCACTGACCTGGCTGTTTGGATACAAAAATGAAAAACCAGCAACTGCAAACGGTGCACCGGCACCGAAGGCTGAACGGGTACCGGAAGTAAAAGTAGCGGTTAGCGATGCAAACGAACTGTCTGTAGCATCTCCGATGACTGGCACGGCAAAGACGCTGGCTGAAACTGGTGACGATACCTTTGCGGCAGAGGTTCTTGGCAAGGGCTTTGTAGTAGACCCGACCGAAGGTAAGGCAGTGGCACCGTGCGCTGGTACGGTATCTACCCTGATGGGCCATGCGATTGGCCTGGAATGCGATAACGGTCTGGAGCTGCTGATCCATATTGGCATTGATACGGTGCAGCTCAATGGCAAACATTATACGCCGCACGTTACGGAAGGCCAGCATGTGAATGCAGGAGATTTATTGATGGAATTTGACATTCCGGCAATCCGTAAGGCAGGCTATAAAACCATTACGCCGGTCATTGTAACCAATTCCGACGATTATGCAGAGGTAACTGGCAATTTGGGTGCCATCCGGGCAAATGATCCGCTGATTACGGTGAAAAAGTAAGGAAGAAGATTCTATGAATGCATTATACAGAGATCTGAACCGGTTGGTCCGCCGCATTGAAGCAGAGGATCGGGCAAAGGTGGATGCAGACCCGCGTCGGCTCCGTTTTCACCTGATGCCCCCGGTTGGCTGGATGAACGACCCCAATGGGTTGTGCTGGTATAAAGGGAATTATCATGTTTTTTATCAGTACGGCCCGTTTGACCCGGATGGCGGTGTGAAGTTCTGGGGGCACTGGACGAGTCCGGATATGCTGCATTGGACCCAACAGCCTGTACCGCTTTGTCCGGATCAGCAATGGAATCTGCATGGCGTATACTCCGGTTCTGCGCTGGTAGAAGACGATGCGCTGTATCTATATTATACAGGCAGTGTGAAATTTGCCGGTGACTATGATTTTATCAACAACGGACGTGCTTCTAGCACAGCGTTGGCTGTGACCACGGATGGGATACATGTAGACAGCAACCAGGTTTTGCTGGAAAATAAGGATTACCCTGCTGACCTGAGTTGTCATGTCCGCGACCCAAAGGTTTGGAAGCAGGATGGCCGATATTATATGGTTCTTGGAGCAAGAACAAAGGACAGCGTTGGTGAAGTCCTGGTGTATGAATCGCAGGATAAGCTGAACTGGACGCATATCAATACCATCAAGACACCGGAGCCGTTTGGTTATATGTGGGAATGCCCCGATCTGTTTTGCGTGGATGGGCAATATATCTTGTCTGTGTCCCCGCAGGGCGTTTCCCGCCAAGGAAACCGATATCAGAATATTTATACCTGCGGTTATTTCCCGCTGTATGGGGATTTTCGTGGTGAATACACATTGGGCGATTACATCGAATCGGACGTCGGCTTTGATTATTATGCACCGCAGAGCTTTGAAGCACCGGATGGCAGGCGGATTGTCATTGGTTGGATGGGGATGCCGGATGCGGATTATACCAATCCAACAGCAGCGGAAAACGGTTGGCAGCATGGCATGAGCGTTCCGCGTGAAATACATTGGAATGGGACACGTATTACGGCATTGCCTGTACAGGAACTGGATGCGCTGCACACAAATCATCGTAGTTTTTCCGTTGAGGGTACAGCGGTCAAGCTGGAATTGGATAACGGGGCAGATATTCAGATCACAAATGAAGGAAAAGAGCTTCGCGTGGCATTTGGGGAAGATGCCGCGGTGGTATGGACGGATGGCCTGCTGACGTTATCGCTTGGCGAAAGATGCGGTTACGGACGCACAACACGTGTAGCCGAAGTGGAAAAGCTGGTAGACATGCGCATTTTGATGGATACCTCGTCGCTGGAAATTTTCATCAATGGCGGCGAACAGGTCATGACGACGCGGTTTTATCCCAAACAGGCGGACAGCTTGACCCTTGAGGGAGTATGCAAGGCGGAAGTTTACGATATGGATGCAATACAATTGGATTATATGAAGTAAGGAGAGATGACCATGAGACGAGTGGCAGCGATTGGCGAATTGTTGATTGATTTTGTACCGCAGCAAAAGGGGTGCGCGCTGCGGGAGGTCACGCATTTTGAACGCGTTGCCGGCGGTGCACCGGCAAATGTCGTGACGGCCGTTAGCCGTTTGGGCGGCAGCGGCGTGATGATTTCGCAGGTGGGGGAAGACGCTTTTGGCGAGCATATTATCGATGTCCTGCAAACCAACGGTGTTGATACGCACTTTGTATTTAAAACAAAGCGCGCGAATACCGGCCTTGCGTTTGTCTCATTGGATGCGACAGGGAATCGCGAATTTTCCTTTTTCCGCAATCCGAGTGCCGATTTGTTTCTTTCACCGGAGCAGATCACCGCGGAAATGATGGCGGATTGCGCCGTTTTGCATTATTGTTCGGTGGATTTGGTCGATTGGCCGGTCAAAGAGGCACACCGACGTGCAATTGAGTTGGCACAGCAGGCTGGCATGATGATTAGCTTTGATCCCAATGTCCGCTTACCGTTGTGGGATTCCCCAGCCGAGTGCCGTGAGGCCATCCGAGAATTTTTGACATATGCCAATATTGTCAAGCTTTCAGACGACGAATTGGAATTTGTCACCGGATGCCGCGAGGAAGAAGAGGCAGCCGAAAAGCTGTTTGCCGGAAATTGCCGGCTGTTGCTGATTACCAAAGGTGGCGACGGTTCTTCCGTGTACACGCCAAATGCAACGGTACATCATGCTGCTGTCAATACCAAAGTTGTGGACACGACTGGCGCAGGGGATTCTTTTGCAGGCTCCTTCCTGTTCCAGCTTGTACGTGATAAGGTCGAATTGGATTCCATTGCTGATATTCCGGCCGAAAAGCTGGAAGAATACCTTGATTTTTCAGCGCGCTATGCAGCCATGACGGTTGCGTACAAGGGTGCCGTGATGGCATCAATGGAAGAATTTGAGCGGTATAATAAGTAAACCTATTTCATCAGGCTGAAAGAAATGATAAATCAATAGACTGGAACAACAAACATATTTCGGCGTTGATGAAATAAATGAGGGCTGTGCTGTGTAATACAGTGCAGCTCTTTTTGTATCCCTGGACTATCTTTTCGTGCAGAAATGAAGATTCCAGAAGAAATAGGAAATGAATTCAAAAATGCAAAACAATTCATTATTGTGGCAACATGAAAATAGATGTATTCCTCTTGCGAATGAGAAATAAATATTTGTTGTGGACGCCTCGTTATATCTGTTATATTGGATACGCCATGACGATGCGACCGTTTGGGGAGAAAAAGACCGGACTATTATGTACTTGCGTTCGGACTGGTCGAAATTGGCAGAAAAAATGCCACTATCAAAGATGACAAATTCAATAGAAAATATATATCAGGCAGTGTTCATTTTTTACATTGCAAATATGACTATAACATGTTAAAATAAAACCAATATCAGGCGTAAAAATTGTGGAACATAACTACTTTCATCAATATGGTAAACGCAAGCGTCTGTTAGGGGGATACATCCGGGAAGAGGAGGTTCAACCTGAAGATATGTGGGGAGAGTCATTTTACGTATGAAAAAGAAAGAGAGAAAATCCAATCAAACGATCCGGCGACATTTTAGTTTATATCATTGGCGCATTGTCAATATGTTTTTAATAGCCTATGATATTCTTGCAGTCAATCTATCGTTTTTTCTGGCGCTATGGCTCCGATTTGATTGCCGTTTTTCGGCAATACCGGAGGAATATCTCAATGCTTTTTTGTATTTTGCGCCGATGTACACGGTGGCGTGCATTGCAGTATTCTGGGGTCTGCGGCTATATAAGAGCATATGGAGATTTGCAAGCTTCAATGAGCTGCTTCGCGTCGTATGTGCAACTGGGATTACGGCGGTGGTTCAACTATTGGGAATCACGTTGCTGTTTCAGAGGATGCCAGTTACATATTATTTTACAGGCGTTTTGTTGCAGTTTTTCTCGGTACTCGGCATACGATTTATGTACCGGTTTGTGCTTTTGCTGCGGGCATGGAAGGATAAGGATACCGAACAAGTCCCTCATCGTGTTATGTTGATTGGCGCGGGCGCCGCAGGGCAGATGATTCTTCACGATATTGTCAGATCAAAGGAGATCAATGACCGAGTATATTGCATTATTGATGATAATCGCAATAAATGGCATCGGTTTATCGAAGGCGTCCCAGTTGTGGGCGGCAAAGAAGATATCCTTTCCAATTGCAAAAAATATCACATTGAGAAGATCTATTTGGCGATCCCCTCTGCAACAGCGGAACAAAAACGGGATATCTTGCAGATTTGCAATGAAACCGGCTGTGAATTAAAAAGCCTGCCGGGTACATATCAGATCACGCGCGGCCAAATCACTGTCCAGTCGATGAAGGATGTAGCGATTGAAGATCTGCTCGGCAGACAGCCCATTCATGTCGATCTGGATGAGGTTTTCCAATTTATTTCCGGTAAAACCATTTTGGTAACGGGCGGGGGAGGTTCCATTGGCAGTGAATTGTGCCGGCAGATTGCTGCACACAGTCCGAAGCGGTTGCTGCTGCTGGAAATTTATGAAAACAACGCCTACGATATCCAGATGGAATTGAAGGATAAATATCCAGAATTAGATCTGGTAGTACTGATTGGCTCGGTACGTGATAGCCGCCGGGTTGATCAGATTTTTCGGGAATATCGTCCGGATGTCGTGTATCACGCTGCGGCGCATAAGCATGTCCCGCTGATGGAGGACAGCCCTTGTGAGTCGATTAAAAATAATGCAATCGGCACATACAAAACAGCATACGCCGCTATGGCTTATGGCTGCAAACGGTTTGTATTGATCTCTACTGACAAAGCTGTTAATCCGACCAATATCATGGGCGCTTCCAAGCGTTTGTGTGAAATGATTATCCAATCGTTTGACCGAATTGTCAAAGAAAATCGGACAAGTGAATTGCCAGTATTGTTCACCCATGGTGAGGATGGATATACGAATCAACCGCGCACCATTCCGGAGGGAGCGAAAACAGAATTTGTCGCCGTTCGATTTGGCAATGTGTTGGGCAGCAACGGCAGTGTCATTCCGCTTTTTAAAAAGCAGATTGCCAAGGGCGGGCCGGTAACTGTAACACATCCGGATATTATCCGGTATTTTATGACAATTCCGGAAGCGGTGAGCTTGGTTTTACAGGCAGGAACCTATGCCCATGGAGGAGAAATCTTTGTATTGGACATGGGAAGCCCCGTTAAAATTGATACGCTGGCTAGAAATCTGATTAAGATATCCGGATATAAGCCGGATGTGGATATCATGATTGAATACACAGGGCTGCGACCCGGAGAAAAGCTGTTTGAAGAAAAGCTCATGGAAGAAGAAGGTATGAGACGGACGCAAAATGATTTGATTCATATTGGATGCCCGATTCCTTTTGATACAGATGTATTCCTCAAACAGTTGCAGCAGCTGATGGAGGCTTCGTATGACAACCGCAAGGATATCCGCCGTATGGTTGCGGATATGGTATTGACATATCATCCGATACAAGAAAATGCGAGAGAGACAGATGACGCGCCAGTTACACGATTGCATGAACCGGCGTTTGCAAGGAGTTGATGCTACGTATTATATTGCCGAAGGATGATGATAGATAATGTTCATTGATATGCATACGCATGTTCTTCCCAAGATAGATGATGGCGCTGCGGACGCAGAGGCTGCTTTTCAGATGTTAAAGAAGTCTTATGAAGAGGGCGTCAAGATTTTGGTGGCAACGCCGCATTATCATTGCCAGGCTGGTGAAGACTGGGAAGAGAGAAGGCAAACTGCGTATCGGCAGGTGTGCGACATGGCCGCGCAGATTGGCTCGGATATGCAGATCCTTCTGGGGGCTGAATTGTTTTATGAATCACAGCTATTGGAAGAGCTGAAGCGAACAAATAATCTGACTTTAAATCATACCAAATTTGTTTTGGTTGAATTCTCATTGGATGTCAACTATCTTTACATCAAAAATGCTATGCGCGCATTACAGGCAATTGGATATTTTCCTGTTTTGGCCCATGTAGAACGATATCCAGCACTTACGCGCATCGATCGGATCGAGGAGCTGGCAGATATGGGAATCAAAATTCAAGTCAATGCAGAAAGCGTTACCGGAAAAAACGGCTGGCATCTCAAACGGCATTTGATGAAGCTGATGCGGCAGGATCTCATTGATCTGGTTGCGACGGATGCCCATGATACCGAGAAGAGGCCGGCTGGAATGCACGCTTGTGTCAAATATTTGACCCGAAAAATGGGGGTGGATTATTGTCAAAAAGTGTGCGAAAGCAATGCGCAGCATCTGCTGTTCTGTGAGACATGCGGGGGAGTATAATTGTTGTAAATTGGTGTGTTAAGTATAATATTGTGCGGCTATGAAGCGGCCGTGTATATTGACAGATCAATTTGTAATAAAAAAGAATAGAGTACGATCGGTTGAAAGGAGCTATGAAATGAAAAAATTAGTTGCGTGGATGAGTGTCGTAGCATTGACACTGACAATGTCATTATCTGCATTCGCTTTGCCAAGCCCGACGGTAAGCGGCTTTGTCAAAGGTATTCGTTCTGCAGTAGATGCAACAGGAAAATCGATTAACATTGTTGTGCAGACTGTTTCAGAAGCACAGAATGAGCTGACCACAGCGGAGAAGCAGGCAATTGAGAATATCAAAAAAGAGGCGACGCTCCGGCAGGTTTTGGGCTCGGAATGGAAAGACGGTATGAAGCTGGTCGATATCCGCAATGTCAAAATTGACGGTGATGCGTCTTCTGTAAAGTTCCCTGTGACAATTACATTTGACGTGCCTGGAGTGAAAGCCAATTCTAATGTTGTGCTTCTTGTTTTCAATGGGGAAACTGGGAAATGGGAAGTTGTTCATTGCAAGGTAGGAAATGGAACTGTCACAGCGACATTTGATTTCCTTGGACTGGTTGCTTTTGTTGTGGATGCCGACACGGCGAACAACATCGCATCCACCGTAACTTCACCGAAAACTGGGGAACCGGATGCTCCGATTGATGCAGGAATAGCGATTGTTGCAGCACTGGGTGGTGTGTTCCTCTTGGCCATGTATCAGTATAAGAAAGGAAACGCACTGAGTGAATAAATTGACATTGGATCCACAGGAGGTCATCGACAGTAGAGAAAAGGAAATGTTCCGTACATTGCGTACGAACATTGAGTTTACGGGCGTTGAGAATAAGGTTATTACGGTTACTAGCTGTTATCCAAACGATGGTAAAACAACCGTATCATATCATCTTGCCTCTGCATTTGCAGAATCTGGTAAAAAAACGCTCTTTATTGATGCCGATCTTCGTAAATCAATCTTTATGTCTCGGTACCAAATCCGCCAAGAAGTATGTGGGTTGAGCCATTTGCTTTCTGGTCAAGCTAAGTTGGATGAGGTTTTGTATGAGACCAACATTGAAAACTTATATGTAGTTCTTACAGGCGTTTTTCCAATGAATCCGACAGAGCTGTTGGGAAATCAGCGATTTGGTGAATTCCTTTCATTGGTTCGGCAGGAGTTCGCGTATATTATTATAGATACGCCGCCTGTCGGAAGCGTGATTGATGCAGCTGTTGTAGCGAAGCAAAGCGATGCTTCTTTACTGGTTCTCGCTTCGGATGTGGTTTCACGCGGTGAAGCGCGCCGGATTGTCAATCAACTGAAAAATGCCAATCCCAATATATTGGGCGTGGTACTCAATAAGGTGGACAGCAGAGGCAGCAGCTATTATTATGGAAAACGATACAGAGGATATAACAAGTATGGATATGGATACGGGTATGGATATGGAAACACAAGCAAGTAACGGACAGTGGGGACGTGCGCGGGAGGTCTCCCATGGATAATAAGCGCGAGATGGCAAACGACTATATTGATTTGGTCGCTTTATGTTCGGAATATATCAAAAGATGGTGGCTATTTCTGATTTGCGGTATAGCAGGCGGAGCAATCCTTTTTGCTGTTACAGTCTATCTGATTACACCGCAGTATCAATCGTCATCCATGTTATATGTTTTGTCTAAAACGACAAGCATCACATCGGTTACGGATTTAAGTTTAGCAGACGAACTGACCGAAGATTACTCCATTATTGCAAAAAGTAAACCGGTTTTGGACGGCGCGATTGAACAGGTGAAACAGGAAACAGGAACGGAAATGACCAGAGGCCAGGCGAATGCAATGATTTCTGTCGCAAATCAAGCTTCCCGTATCCTTGTGATCACAGCAACGTGCGATGATCCGGAGCTGGCGGCAGCGCTATCCAATGCTGTTGCAGAAAAAACCATGGAACAAATGGCGGATATTACAAAAACGGATCCGCCTTCCATGGTGGAAAAAGCAGAAGTCTCGAGCAGCCCTTCTAGTCCAAATGTTATGGGCAATACATTGAAGGGAATTCTGGGCGGTATCATTTTGGCTGGCCTGTTTTTGACAGTTTGCTTCTTAATGAATGATAACATTAAGACAGAGGATGATATTGAAAAGTATTTGGGCCTTTCGACACTTGCGTTAATTCCGGAAAATTCTAAGAAAACTTCCCGCAAAAAAACAAAAGCACATAAAAAGAAAAAAGCATGAAGAAATATATAAAATGGGGTATATTTACTGTCTTGTTTTTGGCAATCCTATTTCTGCTATTTTTGTATTGGGATCATTCCCATAAAAATGAGGATGTTTATGACAAGCTTGCGAAAACCTATGAGACTGTAGAAGAGGAAGAACCGGAGGATACCGGTTCGGCAGAGGAACTGATCGATATCCCGATTGATTTTGCTGCGCTTCAGCAGGAAAATCCTGATATCTATGCGTGGATTCGGATTCCGGATACGACAGTAGATTACCCCATTCTTCAGAGCAGTACAGATAACTCCTATTATCTGAATCATACAGTAGATCATCAGACGGGTTTTCCGGGATCAATTTATACAGAAAATTTGAATGCGAAGGATTTTTCAGATCCGAATACAGTGATTTATGGTCACAAGATGAACAACGATACGATGTTTGGTGGCCTATATCGCTATGCGGATGAAACATATCTGAAAGAACATGCGCAGATTTATATTTATACACCAGATCATATATTGACGTATCAAGTGTTTGCAGCGGTTACCTATGACAATCGTCATATTATGTATTCATTTGATTTTACAGATCCTACACAATACCAAGCATATTTTGATTCTTTGCGATCTGTGCGAAATATGTCAACCTATTGGGATGAAAGTATCGATGTAACAATAGAGGATAGGATTATTACGCTTTCTACATGCAACGGGAATGATGCGCAACGTTTCTTGGTGGAGGCTGTTTTGATTGATGAAAAATAGAAAAATAATTGGAATCACAGTCTGTATCGTTTTGATGCTTGCAATTGTTATCGCTTTGGCAGGATATATATGGTATCATATGGATATTGCTTCTGCACAGGAAGACGATAGCGGAACAATGCAAAATGACCAAGAGGATGTTGTTTATTATCAAGGAAAAGAATATCGCTACAATTCTGATTTGGTAAATGTGCTGTTTTTGGGTATTGATACCTCAGAAGAAGTTACATTGCAGGAGATGCCTGGAACAGCAGGACAATCAGATAGTATTTTGCTTTTATCTATGAACAAAAAGGAACATACGGTGCGGATTCTTCAAGTGTCCCGTGATGCGATGACAGATATTGATTTGCTTGATGTGTCCGGGAATTATGTTACTTCTATTGAAGCACAGGTCGCTACACAGTATGCTTATGGAAATGGCGAGAAAAGTAGCTGTTGGGCTGCCAAAAAGACGATTTCAGAGCTGTTGTATAGCTTGCCGATCGATGCGTATCTTTCTATGAATTTAGAGGGCATTTCGATAATAAATGATGCCGTAGGTGGAGTAACGTTGACATTATCGGAAGATGCCACCCAAATTGATGATTCCTTCCAAAAAGGGAAGACAGTAACTCTGACTGGCAAACAGGCAGAGGCTTTTGTGCGGTATCGTAATACAGCAGTTTCTGGCAGCAACCAGAATCGAATGGAGCGCCAAATGCAGTATTTGCCTGCATTATTGAAAGCGATCCGCAACAAAGTTGGAAATAGCGGAGATTATTATCAAACATTTTATAGTTTGCTTGAGCCATATACTGTGACAGACCTCTCGGCTGATCAAATCAATGAATTGGCTTCATGCGATTTGAATGATGACGTGGAAACGGTTCCGGGAACGTTGCAAGCCGGTGAGGAACACGATGAGTTTTATGTGGATGACGATGCGCTGTATGCGTTAATCATTGATATGTTTTATCAAGAGATACGTTAAAATTAGTTTGGCGCGTAGAGAATAAAAAGGAAGACTGGGAATAGAAATTATGTTTCACAAAGAACGATGCGATATCGAGCCTTTTGAATCGAAAGTATGGCTCTCCTCTCCGACTATGCATGGAGAGGAATTAAAATATATGACGGAAGCGTATCGGACAAATTGGATGTCTACCGTCGGGGAAAACATCAATGAAATTGAACGAATGGTTTGCCATAAAATCGGGTGTAAGTATGCTGTAGCGCTTTCATCTGGAACGGCATCACTGCATCTTGCTATGAAGCTGGCTGGCGAGGCCATCTATGGCAGTACAGAGCTTGGAAAAGGTGCACTGAATGGGCACAAAGTTTTTTGTTCTGATATGACCTTTGATGCTACGGTCAATCCGGTTATATATGAAGGTGGAATACCCGTATTTATTGATACGGAATACGATACGTGGAATATGGATCCGAAGGCTCTTGAGACAGCATTCGACATTTATCCGGATGTCAAAATGATTGTTTTGGTTCACCTTTATGGTACACCTGCCAAGATGGATGAAATTAAAACAATTGCCGACCGGCATGGCGCAATCATTGTTGAAGACGCCGCAGAATCTTTTGGTGCTACATATAAGGAAAAACAGACTGGTACATTTGGACATTACAATTGTATCAGTTTTAATGGCAATAAAATTATAACAGGATCTTCCGGCGGCATGTTTTTAACAGACTGTTTGGATGATGCAAATAAAGTACGAAAATGGTCTACACAAAGCCGAGAGAATGCGGCTTGGTATCAGCATGAAGAATTGGGCTACAACTATCGTATGAGCAACGTTATTGCGGGTGTCGTTCGTGGTCAGCTACCCTATTTAGAACAACATATTGTTCAAAAGAGAACAATTTATGAAAGATACAAGGAAGGTTTGAAAGACCTGCCTGTTTCTATGAATCCGTATGATGAAGAAAATAGTGTGCCGAATTTTTGGCTGAGTTGTTTGCTCATTGATAAAGATGCTATGTGCAGGCAGGTACGCAGTGAAAATGAAGCGCTTTCTATTGGTGAATCTGGGAAAAGTTGTCCAACTGAAATTTTGGATGCGATTGCTGGCATAAATGCAGAAGGTAGGCCGATTTGGAAACCCATGCATATGCAGCCGATCTATCGCATGAATCCGTTTGTAGTTCGTGATGGCAACGGCAGAGCCAGAACCAATGCTTATATTGACGGAGAATGCTTGGATGTTGGCATGGACATTTTTAACAGAGGTTTGTGTTTGCCGAGTGATAACAAAATGACAGAGCAACAGCAAGATAGGATTATTGAAGTTATCAAAAGATGTTTTGATTGAGGGGAAGGATATGAGCCATAAACCGTATGGACCATATGAAAAATATTTTAAGCGTCCATTGGATTTTCTTTGTGGAGTAGCCGCAGTCGTTGTTTTTTGGTGGCTATATGCAATTGTAGCAATTCTGGTTCGGATCAAGCTCGGAAGCCCAGTATTGTTCACGCAAGAAAGACCGGGCAAGGATGAAAAAATATTTAAGCTCTATAAATTCCGAACTATGACAGATGCAAAGGATGAAAATGGGAATCTATTACCTGATGATATTCGACTCACTAGATTTGGTAAATTGCTTCGTTCTACATCATTAGATGAACTGCCGGAAGCATTTAATATTATCAAGGGGGATATGAGCGTCATTGGTCCGAGACCTTTATTGGTGAGATATCTTGATCGTTATAATGAAGAGCAACATAGACGGCACGAGGTTCGCCCTGGATTGTCCGGCTATGCACAGGTTCATGGAAGAAATACAGTGAACTGGGAGGACAAATTTCGATTAGATGTCAAATATGTTGATCATATTACCTTTTTGGGCGATATAAAGATTATAGTAGATAGCGTTTTAGTTGCCTTCATCAAGCGAGATGGTATTTCATCGGAAACTTCCGCCACGATGGAGGAATTTATGGGAAATGAGACGATTGTAAAATGAAGCAGTTGATGATAATCGGAGCAAGTGGACATGGAAAAGTCGTGGCTGATATTGCAAAGAAGAATGGATATGATGTTATTTATTTTCTTGATGATAACGAGAATATAATGGAATGTGGCGGTTATCCTGTGATTGGCAGAAGTTGTGATTATACAAAATATGACTGTGATATGTTTGTGGCCATTGGCAATGCAAGAATCAGACAAAAGATTCAGGAACAATTAAATCATGTTATAACTCTCATTCATCCCAATGCGGTTATAGCAGAAAATGTAGAAATTGGCATAGGCACAGCGATCATGGCTGGAGCGGTTATCAATCCGGAGACGATGATCGGCAAAGGCTGTATTATCAATACATGTGCTTCTGTCGATCATGATTGTACGGTAAATGATTATGCTCATATTTCGGTTGGAGCCCATATTGCTGGTACATGCTATATTGGCGAGAGAACCTGGATTGGAGCAGGTGCGACAGTGAGCAATAACATAAATATTTGTGGTGATTGTATGATCGGAGCAGGAGCAACCGTTATTAAGAATATTGAATACTCAGGAAAATATATTGGAGTACCGGCTGAGAATATAAAATTACCAAACGGGGGGGGCGGCAAAACTCAGTTGTAGTTTTCGATCTTGTGATGTAGCAGTATCTCGTAGCGAGGTGGCTGCATGAAAGATTTATATATCATTGGTGCAGGTGGTTTTGGTAAAGAAGTTGCGTGCCTTGTAGAAAGAATCAATAAAATCAAACCAACATGGAATTTAAAAGGTTTTATTGATGATGATATTGAAAGACATGGCCACATCGAAGGGGGATATGTGGTCATTGGCGACTGTGACTATCTTAATAATTTAACCAAAGAGACATGGGCTGTATGTGCAATTGGATCAGCGAAAATTAGGAAATTAGTAATTGATAAATTTTCTAACAATCGATATCTCCATTTTGCAACATTGATTGATCCAAGCGCCATGTTGTTAAACTGTAAATCGATTGGAAAAGGATCTGTAGTATGGGCAGGCAGTATTCTATCAGTAGATTCTTTCATTGGTGATCATGTTATTGTCAATCTTGCTTGTACGATTGGTCATGATGTCCAGCTGAACGACTTTGTTACGGTTTATCCAGGAACAAATATTTCGGGAAATGTTGTTGTGGGAGAGTGTTCTGAACTCGGCACTGGAATGCAGATTATTCAGGGAAAAACAATAGCACCGCAATCCATAATCGGAGCAGGGGCTGTTGTGGTAAAAAATATAGAGGAAGCAGGAACTTATGTCGGCAGTCCGGCGAAAAAAATAAAA